>JADGDJ010000247.1 GCA_016744925.1 Spirochaetaceae bacterium | reverse complement strand
GGCTCAATTTTCCTTTGAGAGCCGTCTTTTTCGCGAAGCTTGCAGGACCGAACAATGAAACTATACAAGTGAAGCGCGCATAAAAAAACAAGGCTCAATTTTCCTTTGAGAGCCGTCTTTTTCGCGAAGTTTGCAGGACCGAACAAAGACTGCGAGCCGGCGAGTAATCAATATTGCGAACAATACACCGGAAAATCTATCATTCCAAAAGATTTACAACATTCATAAAATTATTATTCCTGGCAAGAGAAAGTGCAGATTCTCCCTCAATATCTTTAAAATTCTTATTGATACCCAATAGAATCAGTTTCCTCACAGCTTCAGAGTCTCCAAGTAGAGCACCATAGTGCAGGAGAGTTCTTTTATCACCATCGATCACCGCAATATCCGCTTTATGTTCTATCAGTAGAAAAACTATATCCCAGTTGTTCTGTTTCGCAGCCATAAGAATAAGAGGATCCCCTGTAGGTACAGTTGCATCGGGATCGGCCCCATCTATTAACAACTGGCGGGCATTATAGAATTGGCCACTGAGAACAGAGTCGATCAGAAGAGTTTCAGAACTCTCCATTTTTTTATACCCAATACTCAAATGGGCACCGGAAAATTTTAACTCTGAAAAACCCTCCCCTTCTGCATTCTGATAATCTGAAACTGAAAGCACAGCGATCCGGTTCTCCCAGGGGCTTTGAAAATAACCGAGAACATTAAAAGAGAAGAGAGACTTCGCCGTCTCTGTATCGTGAACATAATTATAAAGAGATTTGGTTCCACGTAGTTTAGATTCTATTTTCAAACTTACCGAGGCAATTCCACTATTAACAGTTAAAAGAGTCTCTTTGCTGAATAATTTGAATTCATCCTCCCTAAAGGAAAACTGAAGTCCTCCGTATTGGGGATGCTCATTGGGAATAATTTCCCATCGAGACAGATTCTCACTGAACAGATCTGAATTTTCCCTCCAAACGGTACCAGGTGACCTCCGGCCCAGATCTTCCGGAGTTGAGATCCATAGGATTTTATCGATTACCGCATCAAGAATCATTAGAGAAAGAGTATTGTCATCCCTATCAATAATAACAAAGGCAGCATTCCCTTTGGGAGACCAGCCCACTGGCAAAATTGAAAAATTGCTCTTCTTTTCAAATTTTACAGAGTTTAGCGGTATGCTATAAATGCCACTGACAGAATTTCCCCATATACCGGTGATGAAAGAAAGGAAAAGCAGTGCTAATATGAACAGTTTATTAATTCTCAATTTCATTCCTGAAAATACCTTGATCAATTATCCCTATATAATTAATATGCCTCTATGAATAAAAGCTCAATTACCACATTAATTACAATCGTTGTCATTATTATCGGATATTTTTCTCCTGTTTTCAGAGATCAAATCCTAAATACAGGTTATTTCGCCCTTTCCGGTGCCGTGACAAACTGGCTAGCCATCCATATGTTATTCGAAAAGGTTCCTTTCCTCTACGGTTCAGGTGTCATCCCCCTCCATTTTAGAGAATTTAAAACAGGAATAAAATCCATGATTATGGATCAATTTTTCACTGTAGAGAATATCCAGAATATAATCAGAGAAGAATCGGCATCGCTCATGCCTTCAATTGATTTTGAATCTGCCATAAACTCTGTAGATTACAATAAAGTTTTTAACAGTTTAACAGAGACAATACTCAATTCATCTATGGGCGGGATGCTCGGAATGTTTGGTGGAGCATCGGCGCTCGATTCATTCAGGGAACCTTTTATTGAAAGAATAAAAGATTTTATAAGGGAAGAAACATCGTCTCCCGATTTTATGTCTTCTATCAATAAGAATATTACAACAGATAAGGTTTCTGAAGAACTGATCAGTAAAATTGATATCATCGTCGATCGTCGACTTGAAGAACTCACTCCTGAAATGGTAAAGCAGATTATACAAGACATGATTCGAAAACATCTGGGCTGGCTTGTTATCTGGGGTGGAGTCTTCGGTGGTTTGATCGGACTTGTTATGAGTTTTGTCAGGTAAGGGCATTTGTCTTTAAACTTCAGAGAAATTGATCTTATTCTCAATGAACTGGATCTCCCCGGTTCCAGGATTGATAAAATACATCAGCCTGACCGGTTTTCTCTTTTTTTAGAGACTTACTCTGCCAGGAGAAAACAGTATATTCTCATATGCTTGGAACAGGGTGCTGTAAGAATCAATAGAATTCATGATAAACCAGTATTCCCGGATTTCCCCTTTCGATTTACCCAACTTCTCCGCTCGCGTATTAAGGGCGGGAAAATAATAAGTGCCCATCAACCCTCTGGAGAGAGAATGATCCAAATTCAGATTCTCTACAGAGGAGAGATCAACAATCTTTGGATAAGATTGTGGAGTGGAAATCCCAATATGATTCTCACTGACAGTACAGATAAAATCATTGATGTTTTCTTCAGAAGACCTAAAAAGAAAGAGAATGCAGGAGAACTTTTCAAACCGGATTTCTCATTGATCAAAGGATCATTAAAATCTCAAAAAACAATCAGGGATTACAATGGTTCTGATGATTTTAACAGTTTTATCGAATTACACTATTCAGAATCTCACGATAACCGCACCCTTGAAAAAAAGAGAGAGCTTCTTTTAAAAAATATTTCAAAAAAAGAGATCAAAATACAATCTCACTTACAAAAACTCAACACAAGAAAACATCGATTCTCTCAATGGAACGAATTTAAAGAGTTGGGAGAGTTGATCAGCTCCAATTTATACAGAGTAAAAAAAAGCATGAAATCAATAGAAGTGGAGGACTATTTCAACGACGGTTATGCCCGGATCATTGAACTTCAGCCAGAACTGACTCCCAGGCAAAATTGTGATCGATATTTTGATACATATAAAAAGTATAAACAGGGGCTTTCCCTGACACTCGATGAAATATCACTTCAGGAAAAACAGCTGAAAGATCTTCAGGAAAAGTCAATTATTATTAGTACTTGCCAAGATCCTCTAGAACTGGAGCAGTTCGATCCCCCGTCACCATCGAAAGCTGATAAAAAAAAGAAACCTAAAACCGGTCTACTTTTCCGATCAAATGGGTTTAACATTCTCGTAGGAAGGAACTCAAAAGAAAACGACCAGCTATTGCGGAAATATGTCCGTGGCAATGATCTATGGCTTCATGTGAGAGATTATTCAGGAGGCTATATTTTTATAAAAACGATAAAAAGTAAAACCATACCTCTGGAAACTCTGCTCGATGCGGCAAATTTGGCCTTACTGTATAGCGCAAAAAAATACAAGGATAAAGCAGACATCCACTATACGGCTGTGAAAAACCTCCGAAGGGTCAAAGGTGGAAAAGAGGGATTGGTTCTCGCGTATAACGAAAAGAATCTCTCTATAGATTACGATAAGCACCGAATCAACCGACTACAGAACAAAAGCCTTCTTGAAACAATCGATCATATTACTGATAATTAAAACATGAATAAATTTAAAGATAAAAATCTACGTTCTCCCATAGTCGAGGGGATATTTTACCCCTCAGATAAAAGTGATCTGGAGCAGCAGGTAAACAAATATATTAAAGGTCTTATTCCGGGGTGTGCAAACATAATACTAACCCCTCATGCTGGATACAATGTTGCCGGTCAGCTTATGGCAGAGGCCTTTATGGCTGCGGCTTCCCGTCAAATTAAAGAAGTTGTAATAATTTCCCCGGTTCATAGAGAGGAATGTGATCAGATCATACTCCCCTATTTTAAAAGTTTTTATACGGCTGCCGGCAATCTTAACATTAATATGAAATCTCTCCATCTTTTTAAAGGAGAAGATCCGGCTATTGTCAGAGAGGATATTCCTCACCTGGAGGAGCACGCCATTGAAGATCAGCTCCCGTTTATCAGCAGGCTTTTCCCCGAGTCGACAATTCTTCCGGTCTTATTGGGAAAAACGACTATATCTCTTGTAAAAAAACTAAGCTCGGCATTGAAAAGAACCTATGAAGACCGTATGGAAGAAGTTCTTTTTGTCGTGACTTCAAACCTCAGTCTCTATGAAAAAGAAGATGCGGCCATGGCAAAATCCGATAAAGCACTACAATTGTTTAAAAAAGGCGACTGGCGGGAAATCTGCGAAGAAAAGAGAACCGGTCAAATCGATGCTTGCGGTGCAGGAGCTCTGGCGGCATTTTTAGCTCTATACACCTGTGAAATGACGATGGATGTTATCAACTGCTCCAGGTCAGAAGGTAAGGAGTCAGAAAAAGGGAAGATGGTCTCCTATGGAGCATTGTCTTTCAAGGAGAAAAATTGATGGCGCAGTTATCAAAAAAAGAGAGAAAATCTCTCCTCAATTACGCCCGTAAAATCATATCCTGGAAATTGGGAAAAGAAGAGACTATACCGGTGATTGAAACGACTGGAGACAATTGCGGAGCTTTTGTGACACTTCGAAAAGAGGGAAATCTGAGAGGCTGTATCGGCAATATAATCTCAGACAGACCACTGAGTGAAACCATAGGCGACATGTCCGAGTCTGCCGCTTTCAGGGATCCCCGATTTTCTCCTCTCTCTGAGGATGAACTGGATAAAATATCGATAGAGATATCTATTTTGTCACCCTTGGAAAGGGTGGATAATATTTTAAAAATAAAACCGGGACGAGATGGTCTCTATGTTATAAATGGGTTTTATTCAGGACTGCTGCTGCCTCAGGTTGCAACAGAACAGAACTGGGATAGAGAGACATTTGTAAATCGGACATTCCAGAAAGCAGGACTGGACTCCTCCTATAGAGATGATGAGAATACTGAGATTTACAGTTTCAGAGCTGAAGTATTCAGTGAAGAAAATAATTAAGAAATATTGTATCTCTCACTAATAATTCTATCTATTTCACCAAAGACTGCTTCTGATTTTTTCAGAACGGCTATAACTTTAAGTCCTTTTGTCTTTTTCAGTTTCTCCAGAAGATCTCTCTTCTGCTCGATATATCCGGAATTCACAATTATTTGCAACTCTCTATTCTCTGATACACCTTTAAGATAAGCGAGGATCACATTGAAATCTTCATCTGTATAGAGTTGAAGATCGAGAATAATTACATCTATATTCTGCAGTTTTTTATATGAAAAATCATTGCCCTCTTCATTCATAAAATTGTAAACATTGGGCCATTTAAAGCGCACAGTAAGAATTTTCTGAAGAACTTCGATATATTCCGGTTCATCATCGATAATCAGTATGGATATCTCATTCTTACATGATCTCTTAATCTCTTTATTATTGATGCCGAATACGCAGTTTTTTCCATTCTGTTTGGCCAGATAGGATCGGGCGTCTGCCTGTTTAAAAATTGTTGATACAGATCTCAGTCTGTCTTCAGAAGAATGAGAGAGACCAATGCTGACTCTCTGATAGAGAGTTCTCTCCAGCTTACGCACTCCAGCTTCCTGTATTAGAGCATTTCTGATCTCTCCTGTAGTTCTATTTTCCAATTGCAATTTAAGAAAAAGCCTTATAATTTTTTTAAACTCCCCGTCTATCTCTTTCAGAATATGATTGTTTACAATTTTGTTGCATATTTTATCACTAAGTGATTCAACTATCTTATCTGTAAGCTTTTCGCTGAGATTTTCTTCAAGCAGAGCATCTTCCAATATGGAGACCATATCAGAATCTTTTGAGTTTCCCTTCTCAAGGTAATGGATAAAAATATTGACAATATGTTCACGGGGACTTTCATTTTCCTTTTCACTATATCCTGTAATCTCCCCTCGTTCACCGCCGATATCGGGTCTGATAAATCTGTGAAGGAATGCCAACAGGTTGATTTCAAAGCCGCTTGTCTCCTGAAAGTCATCAATATGAAAAATGACCTCCATAGGATGATGAGTGATCGAGACAAAAACTTTAAAAGCAATCTCTTCAAATTGTTCAATTTCAATTGCATTGATACCAATACAGAATTCATCTCCTCCGAAACGTGATGGAACTGACTCATAACAGATATCTCTCTGTGCTTTTAAAAGGTGCTCAGCAAGACGGATTATCAGTTTGTCACCAAAAGAATGATTGACCGTATCATTGTAAATTTTAAAAGAATCCATATCTATAAACATGATTCCGAATCCTGGACCGGCTTTCTGAAAGTCACTAAAATAGGTTTCCAATCGTCTGTTCAGAGTCTGTCTGTTGTATAGACCGGTTAGACTGTCACGACTACCTCTCATGGCACTGATACTGTGATTGATATTGATATTTATCATATCGAGTAGGGCAAAAAAATCACTAAAGCTACCTGTAATTTTTCTAAGCGCGGTTTTCATATTCTGTTCATTCAATCCGGGATGTCTACTCAACAATATTTCTTTCATTTCCTGCTCAGTCAAGGTAAGGTTGAGATAAAAAGTCGAACGGGCGATTATGGATGTGAGTTCATTTACATCTCTGATCTGAAGGAGATCTGCGGCATCGCGAAGCTGCCTATATATATG
>JADGDJ010000024.1:3737-33549 GCA_016744925.1 Spirochaetaceae bacterium | reverse complement strand
CGAAAGTTCAGGGTTAAAACAGAATGTTCATATTTGTTCTGGATGGCGATATCCTGCTGTAGGAATGGTCTGTATCAGCAGAGGATGCGCTGGATCATCTTCTATTTTTTTTCGCAACTGGGAAATAAACTGATCGAGCGATCGGGAACTTGGGAGATAATTCTGTCCCCAGCCGCAATCGTAAATCTGATCTCTGCTGAGTACCGATCCTTTATGTTCATAAAACAGGCAGATCAGTTTCATCTCTCTTGGAGTGAACTCTATGGTCTTTTCTTCATCTCTACCGGACAATTCTCTGGTATTTATCTCAAAGTTACCGAAATAAAAGATTTCCTTTTGGGGTGATTGATTCTCTTGTGAACTCCTTCTAAGCACAGCTTTTACTCTGGCAAGTACTTCACGAACGCCGAAGGGTTTTACAATATAATCATCTGCACCCAGCTCCAATCCTATGACTTTATCAATCTCTTCGGTTTTAGCACTGATAAAAATAACAGGGACATTGTCTCCCTTTTCCCGCACCTTTCTACAAAGATCATAACCGTTGAGAAGGGGCATCATTATATCGAGGCAGAGAAGATCCGGTTTCTCAGTTCTGTACAATTCATAGGCGATCTCCCCATTTGCAGCGCTTACAGTGTCATAACCTTCACTCTTGAAAATCTCTTCCAGGCCCATTCTTGTGTAATCATCATCTTCCGCAATTAATATTTTCATTATAATTCTCTCTTTCCGGGGATTGTTAGTGTAAAACAAGCACCGGTTTCACTTTCTTCAAGCTGTAAAATTGAGCCGGTTTTCTTTGCCAAATTGGCTGCTATTGAGAGACCTATTCCGGTTCCTGATGTCTGCTGGGTCAAGGAGTTATCGATGCGGTAAAAAGGAGTGAAAATCTTTTTCCTCTCGCGATCACTGATACCGGGACCTCTGTCCTGTATATATATTTTAACTGTATTTTCGTTAGATTTGGTTTTAATACCCAGATAATGGCCCGAAGCACCGTATTTGACGGCATTGGCCAGTATATTTATCAAAATCTGTTCTATCATATCCCGATCAGTTTCAATCAAGGGGAGAGATGTTTGTGAGTATTCAATTTTAATGGAATTTTTTAGAAGAAGAGGTCTGAATTTCTCCAGGATCTCATCTATAAGAGTATTGAGATCTACAGTTTCTATATTCGTCTTCAATTCTCCCCGCTCACCACGGTTGAAAGTGAGAACATTGTTGATCATTCTTCCCAGACGGTCACTTTCTTTCACAATAATTTCTATATAATTCTGATTTTTAGGCTCTGAGAGTCTTGTCTGCAACAGTTCCGAGTAGAGTCGGATATTTGTGAGGGGGGTCTTTAGTTCATGGGATACCTGATTGACAAATGAGACCTGTTTCCGGGCGGTCTCCATCTCCCTTTTATTTTCCCTGTAAAAATAATAGGCCAGAAAAAAGATTATCAGCACAAGTCCCATAGCGGGGATGATAAAGAGTGCGCTTTTCCGGTTTAAGTCTGCAAAATGATGTTCTTCATCGTAGTAATAAAAAAGACGCCACGATCCCAGAGGTTCACTGAGAGAGTACTCTCTTAAGGGTTCATCCTTCTCTTGTGGAGAGTAGTTACCCCATTGATAGAGTATGCCGCCTCTCGCATCGGTCAGCTGGATCCTGACATCTTCCTCATTCTCGCCTGTTTCAGGTAATAAAGCGATCATCCGTGAGATCAGAGCATAGCGCTCAATGAGGAAACCCTCAATTTCACCATCGACCTTTCTGTAATAGATAAAATTGATTCCATCTCTCATAAACCACGTATACCATTGTGAGGAGATCTCTTTGTTCTCATCGGGAGATAAGGCGGCGTTCAGACTGCCCGGCAGATCAATATTTTCCGCCTCAGACAGAAACTCTCTCTCTTTCTGACTCGTTTCCCCTTCTGGGGCGGGGAATAAAAAATTATTTGTATCATCGATGAGAAAGGTCTGTTTGATCATTCTCTCTCGATTCATTGCTGCTCTTAACTCATCAAAAGAGGGGTAGGTATCAAAGGAAATCTGCTCCAGTTCAAGCTCAATCTGTCTGATGCTGTCCTGCATCAATCTTTCATTAATGATAAGAACTTTTTCGGCCTTATCCTTAAGATCTTCCCGACTACGGTTTTCATTGTTTCTGAATGTGTAAACGGCCATCACCGCTAAGGCGGTGATGGGTACTAGTATGAGTATTAAAAATATAAGAAGAAGGTTTTTTTTCACCTATTATCCTTTAGTAGCTCTGCTGGTTTTGCGCTTCAAACTGATCATCTCTCATTTTCTTTCTAGTCGCACCCCATTGTTCTTCATCAGCAATGGACATGGCATCATCTTCAAATTCTTCTCCCACCTCAGCCAGTTGGGGAGCACTTAGCAATTCGGCTTGCTCATAAAGGTACGCCGAATTGGAGTTGAGGAGAGCCTGAGCTTCGATTATATTCCCCTGATCCCGCAATAAAAGAGCTTCTTCGCTTTTTTCCGCGACCACTTGAGTCACTACTGAGACCATGGACTCTTTATCTATATTCTCTTCGACTATACTATTATCATCGGTAAAACTGATAGATCCCATACGGTCGAGCTTCTTTTTTTCCCTTGTTACCGTATTGCTGTAACTCATTTGGATTCTGGCAACATCGACGGATTCCACAGCCTGAAAAGGATCCACATCAACTTCAAGAAGAAAATATTTCTCCTGACTGCTGTAGAGCTGGTTGAGTGACATATACACTTTGTTGCCAATGACATCGGCATCCCGCCCCAGTATTCTAACGGGTCGGATTCCCTCGAGACATTCAATCTCAATATTGACGTCCTGAGCAACCACAGAGAGGATATCGCTGAACTCATATTCGAAAATTCTGGCCAGATCTCTTGAGTTTTCAACAAAGGCGTGATTTCCGTCACTTTTCTGAGCCAGTCTCACCATTAGATCTTCATTGTATCCAAGTCCCAGACCAATGGTCGTCACAGATATACCTATTCTTCTCAATGAAGCTCCTAGTTCTCCCAGGGCTTGAGGGCTTTCGGGACCTACATTTGCCAGTCCGTCGGAGAGCAGTATCACCCTGTTGACTCTGTTCCTGTCGAAAAACTTCACAACTTCATCGGCTCCTTTGCTAACACCAGCAAAGAGAGCTGTACTTCCCTCAGATCTTATGGAGGCAATTTTTCGTTTAATGGAGAGTCTATCGGATACTTTTGTGGCCGGAACAAGGACCTCCACAGAGTCGGAATAGGTAATTATGGAGAGAATATCATCATCTCCGAGAATATCAACCGCCAGCATGGCTGCTTCAATAGCACGTTCTATCTTGTCCCCATCCATGGAACCGGATTTATCGAGTACAATGGCGATATTGGATGCTGTACGATTTTCACTGTTTTCCAGTTCAAAACCCGTAAGCCCGATTTTAATATATGTTGTTTGCCTTTCATTCGCCCTTAGCCATGGATTTGTCACTGAAACATTCAGTTCCACCTCTTGTGATGAGATCGAAGTAAGTGATAATAACAGCAAAATCCCAATAGTCGTTTTTTTAATAATGGAAGATTTCATATTCTTCCCTCCCTGTTCATTTTCATTATAGTACAGAGTATATCGCTCCTGAATAAGCAATTGTTCAGCTGCTTGTAAAAACTTTGTAAGGAAAATGTAAGCTTTAAAACGAAATAATATTATAATAGAAAAGGATGTACAGATGCTTTTTCTGTAAATCAAATCCTGATAAAATGACTTGATGAATTAAATAGGGAGACATATGAATATTTTTGTGAATCATATCGGGTACAGACCGGATGATAGAAAACAAGCTGTTATCGAAGGACCTTCACGCTTAGAAAACTGTGAAATTATGATTATTCACAGAAATAGCGGGGAAATCCGCTTAAAGACATCTCTCATAAAATCGGGTGCCGTCGATGAGTGGAAGGACTGGAATTTTTTGACAGCTGACTTTTCCGAGTTAAATGAACCGGGTCTGTACTACCTTCTTCTTTCAGAAGTTGATAAGTCCATTACATCTGAGACTTTCGAAATAGGGGAAAACATCCTTCCCGGAAAGACTATTTCCGACCTGCTCTTTTATTTTAAAAGCATGCGCAGTTCCGGGAACTACGACAGACAGGATAGCTGTGTCCCGGTTTTTGGTTCAACGAAAACAGTTGATGCTCACGGTGGATGGTACGATGCTTCGGGAGATACGAGCAAATATCTCAGCCATCTCAGTTTTGCCAATTTTCTCAATCCCCAGCAGACCCCCATGATCGGTTGGAATCTGATAGAATCTCTCAGTGAGCTGCAAAAAAACGGAAAACTTACGGGCTCTGAAATGGAAAAAAGATTTACAGAAGAGATTCTACAGGGTGCTGACTTCCTTATGAGAATGCAGGATGAGTCGGGCTTCTTCTATATGATCCTCTTCGATCAATGGTCAAAAGATCTCCAGAAGCGAATGCTCTGTTCCTATTCCGGGCAGGACGGGAAACGTTGGGAAAGTTATCAAGCCGGTTATAGGCAGGGGGGAGGAATATCCATTGCCATGCTTGCCAGGACAGCCTCACTCGCTATAGAAGGGGATTATGAACCTTCGGAATACCTCCTGGCAGCCATTAAGGGTTTTGACCATCTGGAAGAACACAACCTTTCATATCTCGATGACGGCAAAGAAAATATCATTGATGACTATTGCGCTCTTCTCGCCGCAAGCGAATTATTCGATGTAACGGGAGAGGCCCGTTTTCAGGAAGCGGCTGAACGGAGAGCTTCCAACCTGACGGGGCGAATCAGAAGTGATGAGAAATATAGGGGATGGCTTCTCGCCGATGATGATGTCCGGCCCTATTTTCACGGAGCCGAAGCGGGACTTCCCGCACTGTCTCTCATCCGATTTACAGAATGTGTGAAAGAGGGAAATGGCGGGATCAGAGAGAACGTTCTGGTTTCTATAGAAAAGATGATGCGATTTGAATTGAGCATAACCAGTGAAGTGAATAATCCCTTTGGTTACGCTAGACAATATACAAAAGCAGAAGACCGCAAGGCTTCGAGTGCATTTTTTATTCCCCATAACAATCCTTCGGGATACTGGTGGCAGGGAGAAAACGCCCGTTTGGCTTCTCTGGCATCGGCAGCCGTGAAAGCATCGCGTCTTTTTTCAGATGAGATTTTTAGTAGAGATCTGCAAAATTACGCTTTGGATCAACTTAACTGGATCGTCGGATGCAATCCCTACAATATGTGTATGCTTCAGGGCCATGGTGCTAATAATCCCGTTTATGAAAAAGATTTTATCAACAATCCCGGTGGTATTGCCAATGGGATAACATCGGGATTTAAAAACGAAAATGATATAGACTTTGCCCCTGAAGGGTTGGCATCTTCCGGAGATCATTCCTGGCGTTGGGGAGAACAGTGGATTCCTCATGCTGGCTGGTTTCTTCTGGCGGTTTCTCTTCTATAAGTCTTCTTTTGAATCTTTTCTATGGTGTTTTTCTTAAAGACAGACCCCTTGAGTCATTTGATAATGCCTTACATGAGCCTCATTAGCGGAACTTTCCAATGAGCTGGAAGGTTCCGGGATAAATTGAAAGCAGAAAATTAGACATCAGGTGTCTGTGAGAAAATTGTAAGCTTAAAAGGACCACTTTAAATAGGCTGAAGGAACAAAGGAGTGATATTCATAAATCCCATCAGTTACATCCGTCAATACTGATAGAGGGCTTTCGTATTTGTACATAAATTCCATGCCGAATATGGCCGTGCGGTTCTTATTCAATACTGACATTTCGAACCCGGCTGTTGCTATAATCGGCAGGGAAATATAATTATCTATATTGATAAGGGACTCGTCGATGATTTCCTCTTTTTCAGAGATATTTGACAAGTTTAATTCGATTCCTGTCCCTGCGGTGATATAGAATGTCATCAACTTATTTTCAGGTAGATAAATGTTTTTGTGCAGTTTAGCCCTTAGTTTTGATATGAAATAAAAATCTCTTTCAAATGTTTGTTCTTCACTCTGTATAAGATTATTGATTCCCATGTCAAATATAATTCCCACTGAATTGTGCAGGACTTTTTCATATGCAAACTCAAGGGACCACTCGTCTTCTGCTATTATGTCATTTCGAATTGCCTCGTCGAAGAGATCTTTCATTTTGATTCCCGAGCTTACTCTTATGGATTTGTTATCTTCCTTTACTTCAGAATTGAGAAAGTCAGACATGCTTATGTCTTCGAAATCCATGGTAATATTGATAATTTTCCAGTTTCCCGATTCAGAACCCCATAGAGTTTCAATTTGTTTTCCACCGATCTCAAATAATAAAGGTATGATTTCCGGCTTATCGTTTATTTCCAAATCTCCGTAACCGACAAATCTGATAGGCATATAAGCTTCAGACTTCATATCATATCTTATGAAACTGTATATGTTTTCTTTAGTTATTTCTAAAATAATTTCATTGAGGTATTCTTTTGGATCTGAATATTGGCTTGTTCTAAGCAGATCGGGAAAATCATTATTCTCAGAAAAAGTTAAACTCACTGAAATAAAGATCAATATACTAGTTATGAGTATTCGCTTTGTCATATATCGTTCTCCTATACAGGATTAACGTATAGTTGACTTTTTTTAATAATAATAAATCTCAATATAACATTTAATTAAAAAAAATCAAATGTGGATGGTATGGAATATATGATTATTAAATGCAATTTGTCTTTCCGCAACTCTTGTGTTATTTTTTAATCATCTCAAAATAAAGGAAAAGCTATGTATTCTCAAGATTTCTACAATAGACTTTTAACCATGGCGCTCAAAAACGGCGGTGATTATGCTGATATCTTTTTAGAAGATACAGATGACACAGTTCTACTTTTTGACAGTGGGAAGATCAAGTCGATCAATACAGGTTTAATCTCCGGAGCGGGGATTCGTGTCATTATGGGCGGTAAAAGCGTCTATCTCTATGCTAGTAATGCTGACGAGGCCAAACTGCTCAATCTGGCGGAAACTGTTTCTCAGGCTGTAAAATATGATAAAACCGGTAATCTGGGAGATTTGAATCACATTCAACCCGGGATTACCCACAAGATAAAGATTCTCCCTTCTACGGTGAATCAAAAAGACAAACTGGAGATTCTCTCCCGGGCCGATAGGGCTGCCAGAGAACATTCAACACTCATCGACGAGGTTATGGTTCGTTATTGGGATAATTCTCAAAATGTGACCATTGCCACTTCTGAAGGTCGCTTCGCCCAGGATACAAGGATCCGGACCAGACTGGCTGTTTCTGCAGTCGGTGTCAGGGGTGATAAAAAGGAGCGGGGATTTTTCGGTCCCGGTAAAGCTTTGGGGTTTGAACTCTTTGAGAGATTTTCTCCAGAATCCATAGCCCAGGAAGCGGCCCGAATGGCTCTGGTTCTGCTGGAGGCTGCACCGGCTCCCCAGGGGAAAATGCCCGTTGTTATGGACAATGCTTTTGGCGGTGTTATTTTTCATGAAGCCTGTGGCCATGCTCTAGAAGCAACTGCCGTAGCAGACAACGCCTCTGTGTTTTGCGGGAAAATGGGACAGCAGATTGCCAATCCCGTGGTGACCGCCATTGATGACGGAACCCTGCCCAACGAGTGGGGATCTCAGAGTTTTGATGATGAAGCCATGGAGACACAGCGTAACGTTCTCATCGAAGATGGTATTCTCAAGAGTTATATGGTTGATAAACTGGGGTCTATGAAAATGGATCATCCTGTAACGGGAAGCGGGCGGAAGCAGTCCTACAAATATGCTCCCACATCGAGAATGACTAATACATTTATCGCACCCGGAGGGAGTTCCCTCGAGGAGATGATCGCTTCCATAGACAATGGGATCTATTGTAAAAATATGGGAGGCGGGTCGGTCAATCCTCCCACGACAGATTTTAATTTTTCCGTAGCCGAAGCTTATCTTATTAAAAACGGTAAAATCGACAGACCTGTAAAGGGTGCCTCTTTAATCGGTAAGGGATCGGACATTCTCATGAATATAACAATGGTCGGGAAAGATCTTGATTACGGAACAGGCATGTGCGGCTCCAGTTCCGGTACCATACCAGCAGATGTAGGGCAGCCGCCCATAAAAGTCACCGGCCTCGTTGTCGGTGGACAGGAGGGGTGAAATGGGGAAATCCAATGCAGATCTAATAAAAAAAGCCATGGCCGATAAATCTTTTAATGAGCCGGGGGAAATTTATTTCTCATGTTCATCTACCACTAAAATTAAAGCTCATGATGGCGAAGTGGCTTCTTTTTCTTATGCCGACACTTCCGGACTGGGGACTCGAGTTGTTTCCGGTGAAAAGATGGGTCTCTCCTACACTGAAAAAGTGAATGAAGAGAGCATTGCCAACTGTTTTTCTACGGCACGGGAGAATTCCCAATTCATCCCCGACGATAAGGGCTATGCCATTTATGAAAGTGATGAGGTGAAATCCTATGATCAATTTAAAAGCGATGATTTAGAAAATATATCAGTTGACCAGAAGAAAGCCTTGGCTTTGGAGATCGAAAAACAGGCAAAGGCTTATGATAAGAGAATAGTCAATGTTCCCGAAGCGATGTACTGCGATGTTTCCAATGAGAGAATAATCGCCAACTCCTACGGTCTTTACAAATCGGAAAAGAGTTCACTCTGTTATGCTTATGCTTATCTCATGGCTACTGAGGGAGACGATACGACGGTCGGTTTCTATTTTCAGGGGGAGAAGAACTTTAAAGATCTCAATCCTGAAAAAATAGCCAGGATGGCGGCTCAGGATGCCCTAGAGAAATTAGGGGCCGGGGAGATCGAATCGGGATCCTATCCTGTCGTTTTCTCAGCCTTTACCGCCTCCAGCCTGCTCGGGGCGTTTATCAATTCGGGAGGCTCTCCCTTCTTTGGAGAAAATATTCAAAAGGGACGATCAAAGCTCGACGGTAAATTAGGTGAATCCATTGCGGCAAGTCACATCAATATAGTTGATGATCCATCCCTCTTCAGCCTGGGGACGGCTTCTTTTGATGATGAAGGTGTTGATGCTTCGAAACATTATCTTGTGGAGAATGGTGTATTTAAAATGGAAATGCACAATATCTACAGCGGTAAAAGGGGAGGTAAGAAAACTACCGGCAATGGAAGCAGAGGATACTCCTCCTCACTTTCTACAAGGTTGTTTACTCCCTATCTAGAAACATCTGATAAAAGTGAAGATGCGCTTTTGAAAGAGGCAGGCAAAGGCATTTTTATTACAGATCTTGAAGGGCTTCACGCGGGACTGGATCAGATCAGTGGTGATTTTTCTGTAGCGGCTAAGGGGTTTCTCATTGAAAATGGAACCTTGGGTAAAGCCGTGAAGAATATTACTGTAGCGGGGAACTTTTTTAATTTCCTCCAGGAGATCGTCTCCGTTGCGGATAATATCCGGTTTAACGATGAGGCTGAGTTCAGTTCACCTTCACTCTTGGTCAAAGCACTATCCGTCTCCGGAAAATAAATAATTATATGAGCTGTCCTTAAGTTTTAGGTTTATGGGCAGCTTTTCTATTTAATCGCCAATTTTTTTATTCGACTTTGTAAGGTCGTCGGTTTCATACCCAATAGTTCCGCTGCTCCCTTAATGCCATATATTTTCCCTTCTGATCTCTCGAGGGCACTTTGTATATGTTGGGATATGACTTCATCAAGTGTCTGAAATGAAAATTCCCCACTGGAATCTTTTTCAAAAGTTCTTCTGTTGACTCTGTCAGTCTCAGGTCCATTGTTTTCAGGAAGAGAAAGATGTGAACTGTCAATTATTCCATCGGAGGAGACCAATGCCGATCGTCGGATAATATTCTGCAGTTCTCTTACATTTCCCGGCCAGCTATAATTGATCAGGCTTTTTATGGCTTCTGTTGTCAGAGAATGGAGCGAATAATTATTTTTTTTCTCCAATTGTTCCAGAAAAGTTTGAGCCAGAATAATCACATCATCATCTCTGTCTCTCAGTGGAGGGAGAAAAATAGGGAAGACACCCAGTCTATAATAGAGATCTTCTCTGAATAGTCCGGTAGAAACTTGATTTCTGAGGTCTTTATTACTAGCGGCAATTATCCGAACATCAGTTTTTAGCGTTTTTTCTCCACCGAGCCTTTCAAAAGTCCCTTCCTGGAGAGTTCTCAGTATTTTGGGTTGAATCTCTGCAGGAAGATCTGCAATCTCATCCAGAAAGAGAGTCCCTCCATCCGCTAGATCAAATCGCCCTTTTCTTTTTAGCACAGCAGAGGTAAAAGCCCCTTTTTCATGACCGAAGAGTTCGCTTTCTGCAATACTGGCATTGAGAGCCGAACAGTTCAATGTAATAAACGGACGATCACTGCGTGTGCTTAAGTCGTGTATGGTTCTGGCAACCATTTCTTTCCCCGTTCCGGTTTCCCCTTGAATGAGTACAGGTAGGTCCGAAGCTGCCACAGTTCTGACCTGTTCAATAACAGACTGCCATCGGGGAGAATTTCCAAGCATATTCCTAAATTTTTCTCTATCGGAACGGAGGAGGAAATTTCTTTCAGCCGTTAGATTATTTTTTTGTGATATGAGGAGTTTAGAAGTATCACTCTGGGCCATTATAACGGCAATGAGTCGTGAAATTGTGCCGACAAAACTCACTATTCCCGGAGAAAAAGCACCACAGACCCTATTGTCCAGAGTCATCATTCCTATGAGATTTTCCTTGATATAGAGGGGGACGACCATGCATGAATGGCTATCGGGAAGATCCAGTATTTCATCATAGGTATCCACGTGGGGAACATCTGTCGAGTAGAGGTATGGGCTTGAATGGCTCAGTATGTCCGCCAGGTCTCTCCGCTTACGAAGATCAATTGTAAATGTTTTTAAACTGTCATTGACCAATGACCCTACGGCTTTTTCAACTTTTAATTGTTCATTTTCATCGAGCTTCAGTATCACGGCCAGTTCAAAATTGAGAAGTTCCTCAAGAGACTGGAGAATTAAATCGAGAACTCTTTGGGGTTGAACATCGATAGGAATGGAATCCATTTTATACCTCTTAACGATATATCGGTGTAACGAAATATCGGTGTAACGAAATATCGTTACTACATTAACCGATATATGGGTTATGTGTAAAGTTCGTAATTTGTGTAACTTTAAGAGAAATTATCTAAAGGTATATATAGTCGATAGTTATGGGGTTGTTGTTTGCGATAAATAATTTGGCACCATTCTTGCTATATAGATATTATCTAATGTTATAGGAGATTAAATTATGGAAGAGAAAAGTTTTAACATGCCTTTATTGGGAGATTCTTTCCCTGAGATGACAGTCACAACCACTCATGGAGAAAAAACACTACCGGGAGATTACAAAGGGAAATGGTTTGTTCTATTCAGTCACCCAGCGGATTTTACACCAGTCTGTACAACTGAGTTTGTCGGTTTCCAAAACAGAGTGAATGAATTTGATAAACTGGGTGTTGAACTTGTCGGTATGTCGGTTGACCAGGTTTTCAGCCATATAAAATGGGTGGAATGGATTAAAGAAAAGTTGAATGTTGAGATCACTTTTCCCGTAGTTGCTGCAAATGATACTATAGCAAACAAATTGGGACTCCTTCATCCCGGTAAAGGGACAAACACTGTACGAGCGGTTTTTATAGTCGATCCTGCCGGGAAAGTTCGGCTGACCTTATATTATCCTCAGGAAATCGGGCGAAATATGGATGAAATTGTCCGTGCCGTAAAAGCTCTTCAAATTTCCGATAACAATGGAGTCGCTATGCCTGCCAATTGGCCTGAAAATGACCTCATAAAAGATAAAGTGATCGTTCCTCCGGCAAAAACTCAGGCAGATGCTGCTGTGAGGCTTGAAAAATATGATGGTTATGACTGGTGGTTCTGCTATAAGGACCTGTAATTTTATGATGTAAAAAATGAGGGAGTCCCCGAATCGGGACCCCTTTATATTCTACAGAAGTTTTTCGCTTCCCGCATACACTTCCTCCACTTTTAGGGCAGCGGCGGCATGACCGGGATGTTTGCCGGGATTCCACTTTTTCA
Organism: Spirochaetaceae bacterium; assembly: GCA_016744925.1. Classification (GTDB taxonomy): domain Bacteria; phylum Spirochaetota; class Spirochaetia; order DSM-2461; family DSM-2461; genus Spirochaeta_F. Next base: position 21,443 of record JADGDJ010000024.1, on the reverse strand, counting down.
TATCATCAAAAATTAAACCTTCAGTATGATATTCAATCGTTCCTTTGACCTGATAAGCTTTATTCTCGTCAGTGATGAAGAGAAGAGATCCGCGGGATCCACTTTGGATATTCTCTTTTGTTTTGGAGAAGTAATTATCGGCGACTACAAGATATTCCTCGCTGTATTTTGAAATGCACGTGGCATAGATTGAATTGGGTTCGCCATCTGAGTTTACTGTTGTAAAAATGACCGGGCCATCCATTTTACCCCATGCACTGCTAACTGATTCTGGTAATTTTGCCATTATAATACTCCTGTTTTTTGATAATTAAAGCTAACACAAATCACCTGTAGGGTCAAATATTTGTGCATATGCCTTTTAAAAGCTGATTAGAAAAGTTAAGAAATTCATTTACTTCTAATTTTATGCCCGTTTTCGGGTAAAATTAAGCCTTTTTTTGCCCTGTTTCGGGATTTTTATTGGATTATTATTGATATCTTAGATATATACTAGAGTATATGGCTAAAATTATTCTTGATGATCAATTCAAAAATTATCTTCTCTCTACCTATCCCATAGATGAGTCTCTACTGAGTCATCTTGTTGAAGACCTGGGAGAATATTTTTCGACAGACGTTAAAAAATTTATAGGTCTTAGGCATCAGAAGTTGCAAAAAGAGGGCTTAAAGAATGATAAGATCTATTCTCAGATTCATGAAGAATTGAAGGAGAGACGATTTGCCGCACCGGAATTGAGCATCCGGCAGATCAGACGGATTATATACGGATAGTTTTGGAATAAAAGGAGCAGATATATGTGTGGAATAGTGGGGTATTTGGGAAATAAAAATGCCGTGCCTGTGTTGATGCAGGGACTTAAACAATTGGAATACAGAGGTTATGATTCTTCGGGAATCGGAATCATTCACCGTAAAAAGTTGAAAATTGTCAAAGAGAAGGGAAAACTCGACCAGCTTGAGCGCAAACTGAGCAATAACTTATCGGCACAAGCGGGAATCGCTCATACCCGTTGGGCCACTCACGGTGGAGTTACTACAGAAAATGCCCATCCCCATGTAGGTCCCGGGGGAAAAGTCATCATTGTTCACAACGGAATTATTGATAATTATTCCACGTTGAAAGAGAATCTTAAAAAAGAAGGCCGTGTCTTTCTCAGTGATACAGATTCGGAAGTTGTTGCTCATCTGGTAGAGAAATATATCGATTTGGGTCCAGAGCAGGCTGTATCCAAAGCTCTTTCATTTTTGAATGGGACATATGGTTTATTATTTCTTTTCAGAGACCATCCCCAGTTAATAATTGCCGCCAGAAACGGAAGCCCTTTGGTTATCGGAATCGGTAAGGATGAAATGTTCGTCGCTTCTGATGCTATGGCCTTTGCCGGGTACACTCAGAATGCGATCTTTGTCGATGACGGAGAAATGGTCGTTCTCTCTCAGAATGAATATAGGATCATAAACAGGCAGAACAATGTTATTGATAAAAATATTGAAGAACTCACAATTGAAAGCGGAAGGCACAGCAAAGAAAACTATGCACACTATCTGCTCAAAGAGATACATGAACAGCCGGAATCTGTATTTCGCGCCATGGGGCGGGGCGGGCGTCTTCTGCCCGATTTCGGAACATCTCTCCTGGGGGGGCTCAATATGGAGAAAAGGGATTTCTTTGATATCCGAAAAATCCATATTCTGGCCATGGGAACGGCATTGTATGCGGGAGAACTGGGGAAATTCATTCTTGAATCTCTTACGAGAATTCCCGTTGAAGTTTCCGATGCATCAGAGCTTTGCGGTACCAATCCCATAGTTGAAAAAAATACCCTCTTTATTGCCCTCAGCCAATCGGGTGAGACTCGCGATACTATCGGTGCTATACAGGAGATTCAGCAGAAGGGGGGACGAGTCCTCGGTATCGTCAATTCTGTCGGTTCAACAGTGGCGAGAATGACTGAAGGAGGAGTGTATATTCATGCGGGATCGGAAATTTCTGTTGCCAGTACAAAGGCCTTTTCCAATCAGGTTACAATTCTCTCCCTACTGGCTCTTATGATCGGGCGAACGAGAGATATCTCTCTGTCCAGAGGTAAGGAACTTGTAGAAGAACTCAAAAATCTTCCCGGGAAAATCCAATCCATATTGGATAGGGAAGATGAAATAAAAATTATGGCTAAAAGACTAAAAGGGCACAGCTCTGTTCTCTATCTGGGAAGAGGTATCAATCACGCTATCGCTAAAGAGTCGGCTCTCAAATTAAAAGAGATCAGTTATATCCATGCGGAAGCTTACAGCGCGGGATCTCTAAAACATGGACCGCTGGCTCTTATCTGTGAAGAGATGCCTTCTGTTTTTATCTGTACTTCCGGAGATTATCAGGAAAAAACTGTCAGCAATATACAGGAAGTGAAAGCGAGAGGAGGTAAGGTCCTCGTCATTTCAAATTATGCTGATGATAACCTGAAGGCACTGGCTGATGAGATTTTCATCGTTCCCCAGTCGGATGAGCTCCTATCTCCTCTATTGACTGTTGTCCCTTGTCAGCTTCTGGCTTATTACACAGCTCTGGCTCTTGGAAGGGATATTGATCAGCCGAGAAACCTGGCTAAAAGTGTTACGGTGGAGTAGGTTTTAAGTCTTTTTGATAATTCTGTACTGAAACTGACATCCCAATATTCAATCGGGATGTCAATTCTAATCTTCCTGCTCCAGGAATTTGCTGTATTGTTTGGGGTAAATCTCTTTCATACAATCCGGGCAGAGTCCGTGGCTGAATACCGCATCCGTATGGGTTTCCAGGTAATATTCTATTTTCTTCCAATACCCCTTGTCGTCGCGGATGCTTTTGCACGATGCGCAAATGGGGAGAAGGCCGCTCAGGGTCTGAACTTCTGTCAGAGCGGATTTCAGTTCCTCTTCATTTCTCGTTCTCTCGATTATTTCCTGTCCGAGCTGATCAACGGTATGTGATAATTTTTTATTTTTCTTGTTGAGCCTCACTTCTCTCGTATCGATCTCTTTCCGGTACACAATATTTATCAAAAGCAGCAGAACAAAAACAGACGTTACTGATGAAAAATACAACATGCGAAATTCAGTATAACTCAATGAGAGGGTTGAAAAATGGTTTCCGAAAAGCTCACAGAGAAGGTAGAGAATGAAAGATAAAACCGATATCTGATAGATATAGAATTTATTGGACTCATTGATAGACAGGAGATGCAGCAGTGGACCGGCCAGAATGAAATAGAGATGGAATCCACTATGAGTGGATGAAAACAAGATGACTATCATTGTCAAATGAAAGAGAAAATAAAAACTGACGAAAACAATAGCTGTTAAAAATGTGTACTTTTTATAGATGGGATAATAGGCGAGATAACCACAGGCATTTAACGCGGTTACAAATCCCGCCAGGTGGGAGGACAGGATAAAATAATAAAAGAAACTGTATAACACCGTTAAAAGGAAAATGACGAAAGCTGTCATATTGGCCAGTCTGATAATTCTATACTCATACCTGTTTTCAATAGTAATCTGGAAATTGAAAATATATCTGAAGAGATGTTTTATCATGATAAAATTGATCCTATTTAATGTCATTAACGTTGAATATCAAGATATCTGTCTTATAAATTTCTAAATGATAGTATATTGGAAAATGGGACAAGTCAAATTAAATAGAAATATATCTAATGAGATGTATGCATATTTAAACTAGTTTTAAATAAAAGTTTCCTGTATTATTCTCTCATGAAAAAAGATACACAAAAAACACTACTTACATTTTTGACTGTACTTGTCTGTCTGCATACAGTCGCTTTTTTTGGCGGATTCATCTTATTTAAAAATAAGTTTAAAGAACTGACCGAGCTTGTCGTTTCCAATATGACCAGGATCGAACAGGGATCGGCTGCACCGGAGCAGGCTGTTAAAGAGGTTAATATCAATATTCCTCTCTATGAGTATCTCGGCTCGGAAGAAGCTCCTGTAGAAATCCTCATAATTACAGATTTTCAATGTCCTTATTGTGTCAAATTAACCAATGCACTATTCCCGCAAATAACTGATGATTATATCGATAATAAACTGGTGAAGATCTCTTATCTTCCCTATCCTCTGATCAATATTCACGATCAGGCCATGAATGCGGCCATCACAGCCTCATATGCTGATGAGAATGATCTCTTCTGGCCGGTGCATCATTATCTCTTTGAAAACAGTGAGAATCTCAGTGAAGAATTGATGATTGAATATATTGAAGAGATTGGACTGAGCGGGGAAGAATTAAAAAGGCGACTAAAATCTGATGATGAAAGCGAGAAGATAAAAAATACGGCCAGAACCCTGGCGAAATCGGGAATCTCCGGTACACCTTCTTTGGTTATTAATGGAAAACTCCATGTAGGCTTTAAGGATTATGACGCCATTTCCAGGATTCTCAATCAGGAATTGATGCGGTCAACAAAAGTAATCTCAAATGATGATACAAAAGTGATTGCTGCTACAGAAGAAACAATCTATTTCGATGTACGCACAGAGGAAGAGCGGGATTCGGGATTTATAGAGGGTTCAATTCATTCTGATTTTAAGCAGACGGAGGATTTTCAAGACTATATTGCTCACTTGGATCAAGAGAAATCTTACATTATTTACTGTAAAAGCGGGTTTCGAAGTACGAGAGCCTATATTCTGATGGAGCAGGCTGGATTTAAGGATCTTTATAATTTGTCTGGTGGTTATGATGGGTGGAAGGAATAGATGGATGGTTAAAGCCGGAGATTTCCGGCTTTTATTATTTAAATTAGCTTTAGTTCCAAGTACCCATACAAGATGATCCGTCCATAGCTGCATATGTAGGTGAATAATAAACAGTATCGATATTGAATGAATCTGATCCCATTATAGACGAAATTGAACATGTACCTACAACATTGGTTGATGGACAAGCATCTTCTGAGAAAGCAGAATCAGAGTCATACATAGCCTGTACTTCGGCAATGCTTGTTGTTATTTCAATGCATATGTCTGTTCCGCCATTATTACTATAAACTTTTGTCCCTGCCGATTCATCACAGCTGATAAATACCATGCCACCTAGCATTGCCACAATGGCAACGATTAATAATTTTTTCATAAGTACTCCTAAATTTAGATACTGCAATTATCATGTCAAAAGGGAATCTGGTCAAGAAATCATTGTAAATTTATACAATCTTATATTAAACTAAAGTCTTAATTGTTTACAGAGTTTGTGTGATATAGGTGTGTTTATTAATGTGGGTACTTCTAATCAATAAAAGGCAGTCAAAAAACTCTATAGAAGTTTTCGCTTAACCCCAGGCATAACCATGGGGGTGTTGAACAAGGGGTGTGTGTTTACAATGACGGGAGTGTCGTAAATCTCCGAGAGGATCTTTTCTTTCAGGACTTCTTCCGGAGTTCCGTAAGCGGCGATCTCACCTTTTCCAATGAGGACCAGTTTGTCCGAATAAAGAGCCGCTGTATTGAGGTCGTGTATGCTGATAATGACTGATATTCCGTGGTTGTGAGCCAGATCGGCGACCATTTCCAGTATTTCAGTCTGGTACTTTATATCCAGATGGGATGTGGGTTCATCGAGAAGCAGTACTTCAGGTTCCTGCGCCAGCACTCTTGCCAGAGCAGCCCGCTGTTGTTCACCTCCGGACAATTCTGTAATATATCTATTTTTCAGTTCTGTTAGACCTGTTTTTTCGAGAGCCTCTTCAACCACAATCTTATCTGCTTCTGTCAGAGGCAATAACCATCCTCTGTGGGGGGCTCTGCCGAGTTTCACAAACTGATTTATAGTGAGAGGCAGTGTGTTTCCCGTATCTTGAGGGGTGAATGCCAGTGTTGCCGCCGCTTCATGGGAGGATATTTTCCACAGGTCTTTACCTCCGAGAATTATTTTGCCTTTTACTGGTTTAATCATTCGGGCGAGAGTGTTGAGAAATGTGCTTTTTCCAGATCCATTTGGTCCAATGAGTCCTAAAATCGAGCCCTCATGTATTTCCAGGCTGATCTTTTCCAAAACCGTTCTCGTCGCATATCCGCAGCTCAACTCTTCGGTTTTCAGCTTTTTCATACAATCATCCTCTCAATTCTCCACCCTTGGCTTTGAGAAGGTAGAGGAAGAAAATTCCTCCGATGATAGAGGTTATAATCCCGGCAGGCAATTCCATGGGAGCGACAATTGTCCGCGAAATAATATCTGCAAGAATTAAAAGAATAGCCCCGGTGAGCATGCTTGCGGGGATCAATTTTCTATGGGAGGAACCAAAAAATAATCTGGCTATATGCGGTGCTACGAGCCCTACAAATCCGATTATTCCGCCGGCGGCCACTGCTGCAGCCGTGGTGAGAGATGCCATGAGTACAATCAATGCTCTGGTTTTCTTTACAGGTAAGCCGAGGCTTATAGCTGTCTTTTCTCCACTGGCCAGCGCATCGAGAGGTCTCGACATAATCCAGAGGGCTAATGATCCGGTCATAATAAAGGGAGCGGTGCTCTTTAATTCACGCCAGCTTCTTCCCGAAAGTCCTCCGAGAAGCCATGTATAGGTTTCGTGAAGAGTTCTGTCTGAAAGCAGCATTATGAGCGATACAGCTGAACTGAGAATTGTGCTCAGAGCTGTTCCCGCCAGGAGAAGTGAGATGGTCGATGTGTTGCTTCCCGATTCAGCTATCAGGTAAACGAGAAAAACCGCTGCGATGGAACCGAAAAAGGCAGTTATGGGAACGGCACTAAATCCGTTTATATTGATGGATAGTCCAAAAGCTATGGCCAGAGTTGCCCCCAAGGCCGCTCCACCCGAAGCTCCGACGACGAAGGGATCGGCGAGGGGATTTCTGAACATCCCCTGGAATGCTGTTCCGGCCACAGCCAATCCGCCGCCGATAAACGCAGCGAGAAGAACCCGGGGTAGACGCAGATTCATAACTATGATGTATTCAACTCCACCGGTAATTGATCCCGTGAGAATCTGGAACACTCTTTGAGGTGGGATGTATACAGCACCGGCTCCCACACTGAATATCATTACGGTTAGTGTTATAAGAGATAACACAATCATTGCTATGGGAAATCTGACGCTCATCGGGTTTAAAACAATTCCGGATAAAGAGCCGAGGCAATCATTTCTATGGCATCTATGATTCTGGGTCCGGGCCGCGATACTATATTGCCATCGAGAAGAATGACTCTTCCATTTTTAAAGGCGTCGATTTCCTGCCATCCCTCACGCTCTTTCATCGCTTCCAGAGACAGTTTGTCTCCATGAGTATCAGAAGAGATAATGACCTGGGGATTTCTGCTGAGTAATTCTTCAGAACTGACCTGAGGGTAATCACCTTGAGCATCGGAGAATATATTGACAGCTCCCCCTAAACTCATCATCTGTCCTGTAAAAGATAGAGGACCGGCAGTCATAAGTGGTGCATCCCAGACTTCATAAAATACCTTGAGTTTTTCTTCCTCTTTGAGAGTTGCCAGGTTGGCTGAAACAGTGTTGATCCGGCTTCTTATATCTTTTGAGACCAGTTGACCCCGAGCCTCATGTCCAGTGATTATGGCCAGCTCTTCAATATTGGAAAGAACATCTTCTATGGATTTAGGTTCTGTTGTCAAAACGGCAATTCCTGCATCTCTGAGTGTATCGGCTATGGGCTGATGAGCGGAAACTCCGGCGATAACCAGGTCGGGGTTCAGGCTTATTATCGTTTCAATACTGATGGTTTTGGCTGAAAATCCGCCGACAATTTCTCTTGTCGAAGCTTCAGCAGGATAATCGCAGTAGCTGGTAACGCCGACAACCTGGTCTCCTGCTCCAATGGCAAAAAGAGTTTCTGTTGATGAGGGAGATAGAGAGACAATTCTCTTTGGATAGGATACATCTGATTGAACACTCTCTTGTGAAACTTTTTCCTGAGTACCACTTGCGCCCAGGGCAATTGTAATGAGCATTAAGAAAAGGGGTAAAACATTTTTCATAATCTATTCTCCTATAGGAACAGGAGGTATGGCTTTTGACCGAAAGGCGTTTCCACACCAGATCTGAACCTCGCAGACTTTTCTGGGTCTTCTATTCAGGCAGGTCTCCTGGCTCTAGAGATCTATAACAGCAAGCTTTACGGTAAAATACACCCAGTGGCTTCGAGCTGTTAAACTCTATTACAGTGGCGGGACCGCACAGGAGTCAAACCTGCTTCCCTATTAACGACATATGTGTCGACCTGAATTGGCTTCAGTTATATATGATGTGCTTGAAAAAAACAAGGGAGAAGGGAGGAGGGAGATAGTCTTAGAATCTTTCTCTGCACGTTTTTATGTAATTGTGAAGCATGACTGAGATGGCATTTGTTGAGTTAATTAATTCTTGACCCTCTTGTGATTGAATGATTCCATTTTTAATTCAAAGAAAAAAAGGCACTAATTCGGGTCTAAAATTAGATAAAATAATTGGTCTAAAAAAAAGGAAACCGTAATCAAGGTATGGAATTTTTCCATCTCCCTCCTCCGATCTCCCTTTTTCTATTAGACCTTACGCTTTTTCAGCTATAAGAGTCTTCGTAGGCATATTGCAGACATCATCAGGTCCGTAATACTGGATTGCTCCGGGGAATGTAAAGGCAGTTTCTACGGCCCATACATCTCTTTTAGATGCAAACTCTTTAAATGGAGCACCATCGAGTTCCACAAGAGCTTTTTTGATAACAGGCTTCATATGGCCGTGTCTCTGCTCCATGTTCATCATCATAGTCAGAGGAACGCCTCCTGCAGCCCATTTTGAAGCGGGGAGGTGAAGATTGGAAACATTGGAAATGTAACCGGTCAATCCCTGAGCCATAAGAATAAATGCTGAATAACCGAGAGTGTAACAGTAGTCTGAGTCAAAGTTAGAAGGGAAGGCACAGCGCCCCTCATATCCGAAGAAATGAGCCTGTGTGCTGAATTTTCCATCGTATTTCCCGGCGGATTTTAATTCAGCCAGTCTTTTGCCGACCATCTCAATAATCATTTTTTCTGTTTCGATGAGAGATACCTGAACATTTCCATGAGGGTCTCTGTCCATAAGGAGCTGAGACTGAATTCCCGTGGGAAGACTTGTGAATACTGGTGCCGTTTCGGCTGAGAGTTTTGACGCAAACCATTTTTTCTGAGCTTCTGTTGAAGCGAGAGAAGCAAAATGATCGGCATTGTGAGCCAGAAGATCATTGATTTCAGAAATCAGTTTTCCCACTTCAGGAATGAATTCGATTAGCCCTTCGGGTATGAGAGCAACACCGAAGTTTAATCCCCTGGCGGATCTTTTCAGAACTACATCTGTCACTTCCTCTACAACCTGAGCCAAAGTCATCTGTTTCTGCTCCACTTCTTCAGAAATGATACAGATATTGGGCTGAGTCTGCAGGGCACATTCGAGGCCAATGTGAGAAGCACTTCTTCCCATCAATTTTATAAAATGCCAGTATTTTTTAGCGGAGTTTGAATCTTTTTCAATATTTCCTATCAGCTCGGAATATGTTTTTGTGGCTGTATCGAAACCAAAAGATGTTTCGATGTACTCATTTTTAAGGTCACCGTCTATTGTTTTAGGAGCTCCGACTACGGTGATTCCCGCATTGGTTGCTTTGAAATATTCAGCAAGAACGGCTCCGTTTGTATTGGAATCGTCACCTCCGATAATAATAACGGAATTGATTCCATTGGCTTCACATACTTTTCTGGACTTCTCAAAATGCTCTTCTGTTTCCAGTTTTGTTCTACCTGAACCGATCATATCAAATCCACCGGTATTTCTGTATTCATCCATAAACTTATCGTCAATTTCAACTAGTTTTCCGTTGATAATTCCATCGGGGCCACCGAGGAAACCAAATAGCTTTGAATCTTTATTGGCGCTTTTAAGTCCGTCGTAGATTCCGGCGATAACATTGTGTCCACCGGGTGCCTGGCCGCCGGAAAGGATTACACCGGCATTGATTTTTTTAGAGGAGAAATCGTTGCTGCCCTCTGAGAATCTTACGATGGGAGCACCATAAGTATTTTTAAAAAGTGCTTTAACCTGATCCTGGTCCGCAATAGACTCTGTGGGATCCCCTAATGAACAGGTGATTTTGTTTATATCACCTTGTAAAACTGTTGGAAGTTTAGGCTGGTAGCTGTAGCGTGCCTTCTGCAATGCAGAAATATTACTCATATTCTTCTCCTGTTAATTTCAATTCCAAATTCGATTAAATAAATTATTATCAATTTTTACCCTGTTAAGTCAATAGAACGGGACCGGCAGAAGCCTCTCTGATTTTTAAGGGCTGAACAGAATCCTCTCCAAAAAGAGATTCCATAAACTTTTGATAATTTTCAGCCATTTGGCTGGGGACAAAGGCCTGTATGGTCCCGGCGAAACCTCCGCCGTGAACGCGACAAACTCCTTTCCCGTCTAGAAATCCCTCGCTCATAACAAGACCTACGGGAATTCCCTGTTCTTCAGTATAAGCTGCGGAATAACAGTTCTGCAGATATTTAAAGGATGAATTTCCCGAACGGCTTACGAGTTTCATAAAGTTTTCAAAATCATTTCCAAGAAGAGATTCAACCATCTCTTTGACTCTTTTGTTTTCTCTGAAAAAATGGATGGCTCTCAGGAAAGCCCTATCTCCGAATTTTTCTCTTACTTGAGCCATTTCTGAAAGTATATCCACTTCTGTCGTCTCCCGGCAGATTTTTTTACCGACAATAGAGGCGGCATTTTTCATCTCTTCGGGGATTTTACTAAAATCGTCACTCAGATGAGAATAGCTGCCACCGGTGTTGACCAGAAACAATTCATAGCCCGATTCTTCAAAATCATAATCTATAGGTGTTATCTGAGGTGTCTCTCCGTGCTGGAAATCCATCGATATAATTCCCCCGGTGCCACAGGCTAGAGGATCCATTAAACCGCATGGTTTTCCAAAAAATGTATTTTCTGCCTTTTTTCCGAATTTCGCCAATTCGGTTACGGTGATTTCATCATCGTTGAAAAGACTGTTGAATATTGAGCCTAAGAGCATTTCTATACAGGCTGAGGAACTCAGTCCCGAACCGGGGTGGACATCGGATACGATTGAAGCATTGAATCCTCCTGTTTTATACCCGTTTTCATTAAGAGAAGCGGCAATTCCTCTAATGAGTGATTCAGTTTTTCCTTTTTCCTCATCTCTGGGTTTTAAATCATGGAGATCTACTTTATAAAGTGGATAGTTTTCTGAATTTACAGTGACTATTGAATCATTTGTCCCTGTGACGACGGCAACTGAATCGAGATGTATAGAGGCCGCAAGAACCATTCCTCCGTTGTGGTCTATCTGATTCCCTCCCAATTCTGTTCTCCCGGGACTACTGAAAATAACGGCATTTTCCGCTTTGAAAAAGGAATTATGCCAGTTCAGGAGTTTTATGTATCTCTTTCTCTCCATTGCAACGAGATTGGGTCCGTATAGTTCTGACAGTCTGTCGTCATAAAAATTATTTTCAAGCCTTTGTATGGCATCTCTTATTTTTTCCAATTTATTCCTCTTTGTTACAGATATCATAGCGGATTCACTAAAAAAATTCCATTAGAAGCCGATTATTTAACAAGCATCTACACAAAGGAATTTAAAAAAAATGGACAGAAGGACAGTTTCCCTTAAACAGGTAAGAAAACTCGATGAGCGGGTATTTACGGAACTACTGAAAAACAATTGCGTTCTTATGTGTATCAATGAAAATCTAAAGAAAAGAAAACAAATAACGATCAAAGCCCTTTATAATAATGATAGAGAATTCTGGCTCAACGACTCATCAGAATGGAACTATTTTGTCGGTGCTCAGCTTATTGAAACAATTGTTGAACAACTAAAAAAATATGACATAGAGCTTGAGATGCGGCTGGCCATTAAAGAAAAATCTATTGATGATAAGATAAACTGCGAATACGATTCATTGATGAAGATTAATCCCCGGGAGAGGATTGGTGCACTCAATCGGGCTCTTAAGCGGATTGACACAGTCTTTAACTCCCAATCGTCAACTGTGGATGAGAAAAATAAAACATTGGTGGATGTCTCTTCTTATTCTTTTCTTGTAAACAAGGTTACCCTTGATGAGGTAGTGAGACTAACGGATAAAGAGGCTCGGTTGGCCAGCGTCGAAGTGTCCCGACTGACGGAAAAAATCATATCATCATTGACAGCAGCGCTCAGTAAAAATTTAAATGAATACAATTTCATGCATTCTCTGGTAAAAAATTCCAAAGGGGTCACATTGCGGCATATGGTGAGAACTTTTGCCTTAACTTATCGTTTTGTTCTCTATTTTAATGATGAATTGACCAATAATGGGCTCGCATCCCACCTGAGAGCGAATTTCGATGGTAAGTATAGAAAATGGTACAAGCCACTCCTTCCCCATATCCCAACTGAGGATCTCTCTCTGGAAAATGTTTTCAAAGGGGGGATCCGGCCTGTTCCCACAGAGGATCTGAACACCTATTGTGCGGGATTTCTGCTTCACGATATCGGTAAACAGCGATACATTGAATATTATGAAGGCAGTGAAGATTACGATAGTAGAAAAGTGGAAGCTCATGCCAAAACGGGATATAGAATGCTTCTTCAAAAAACAGTCTATTCCGAGCAGATAGCCGCTATTGCCGGATATCATCATGAGTATTATGGACATGAAAGCGGTTATGGCTACTATCGGGAATTATGTTCATTGATGAAGCTGGACAATAAAAATTTCAGGCAGGATTCGTGTATTTCCTATAATCTTGAAGATCTCCAGAAATTAAATTCTATATCCTATCTCCCTGTAAAATTTCTTGAAATTGTCGATATTTTTGATGCCATTACAGATCCTGAACGGTCCTATAAATCTCATCTGGATACATTTGAGGCCCTGAAGCTAATGAAAGAAGAATTTGTCGTTTCAAACAGAAAAATAGATTTAATTCTCTTTGAATTGTTTGTTTCCTTCATACAATCTACAGGATTTACCATTTAAACTGCTCTAAGATTGATTATTAGTTCCTTTTTTTTTAAACTGATATTATGAAAATGATATATAAAATGAAAAATGTCATTCAGGATTACGCCTGGGGTTCATTGACAGCGATTCCCGAATTACTGGGATACACAAATGATGAGAATAAACCGCAGGCTGAAGTGTGGATGGGTTCTCATAACAGAGGTGTTTCAAAGCTGGTCAATAATAATGGTGAGATTCCTTTGACGTCTTTAATCTCCGAGGATAAAAATGGTGTTCTCAGTGAGGAAATTGCTTCCCGTTTTGGAGATCTTCCTTTTCTATTTAAAGTCCTGGCTGCAGGTAGTCCATTATCTATACAAGTTCATCCTGAAAAAAAGCAGGCCGAGATTGGATTTGCCAGAGAAAATGAAAAATCTATTCCACTGGATGCCTATAACCGTAATTATAAAGATGATAATCATAAACCGGAGATCATATGTGCACTTACCCCATTTTGGGCAATGAGAGGATTTAGAAAGATCGATAATATAATTGAACACTTTCAAAACGCGGAACTGCCCTCATTTAAAAGAGAAATTGATAAATTCTCTAAGATGAGAAACTCCGATGGATTAAAAATATTCTTCACCAATATTATGTCTCTTGAAGGTGAGGCAAAACAAACCTTTATAGAGGAACTTGTTGAAGTCGCTAAGAATAGAGATAGTGATATCTATGACTGGGTATTGCGATTGAATGAAAAATATCCCGAAGACGCCGCAATAGCCGCTCCACTCTACTTAAATCTTCTTAAATTGAATCCCGGAGAAGCTTTATTTTTGTCTGCCGGAGAGCTTCATGCCTATATTGATGGGATGGGGTTGGAGCTTATGGCAAACTCTGACAATGTTCTTCGCGGAGGACTCACTCCGAAATACATTGACAGGGAGGAGTTGAAATCGATTCTCAATTTTTCCGGAGGTGACCCGCAGATATTAACTGCAGAATCTTTTGACGGAATACTGGCTAAATATTCCACTCCTTCCGATGAGTTCGAATTGTCGAGAATTGAGCTGAAAAAAAATGGAACATTTGTTATTTCCAAAGAAAATATCGTTCAGATCCTTTTTGTCGCACAGGGAACTGCTCAGTTCACTAGTGAGAAAGGAGACATCCTCTCCGCCGATAAAGGGGAGTCTGTTTTTGTTCCCTTTGAATCGGGAAAATGGACAATAAGCGGTAACACCATCTTATACAGAGCTTCAATGCCCGGAGATCGATAAAGAATATGAAAATATGGATTGATGCTGATTCTTGCCCGAAACCGGTTAAGGAGATTGTTGAAAAAGCAGCAAAAAGGGAGAAAATCCCGCTTATTTTTACAGCCAACAGGAAGATACCCATGGAGGACAATGAACTCTTTACCATGGTAATTACAGAAGCTGTCGACCAGAGTGCCGACCTGTACATTGTTGAAAATGTCAAATCGGAAGATCTGGTTATTACAAGAGATATTCCTCTGGCAGATGAACTTGTCGAAAAAGGTTTATCAGTTCTCAATGACAGAGGTGTGCTGTACACGGCAGAAAATATAAAAGAGAGATTATCCGTACGCAACTTTATGTATGAGTTGCGTGAATATGGTGGAGGTGTGGAAAGGCACAGTGCTTTCGGACCGAAAGAGAAACAGGCTTTTGCCAATGCTTTTGATCGCCAATTAAGAAAAATGTTGAAATGATCCTTTGAAAATACATAATTCGAATAAAAAGTTACTGATTGATCCGATTTATGTGGTACAATGGCATCATGATTAAACACAAGGGAGAATCAAATGGCCAGAGGAAGACCAGAAATAGATATAGATAGGTGTAAAGGTTGTGCATTGTGTACAGTAGCCTGTCCCCAGAAAATTCTCGAAATGTCAATAGAAACCAATAATCAGGGAAATAGTTATTCACAGTGTATAGATGAGTCCAGGTGTACCGCTTGCACAATGTGTGCTATTCAATGTCCTGATTCAGCTATTCAAATATATAAAATAGTACAGGAGGCAAAATCGTTATGAGTAAAACTGTACTTATGAAAGGCAATGAAGCCCTCGCAGAGTCTGCTATCCGAGCGGGGTGTACCCATTACTTCGGTTATCCCATCACTCCTCAGAATGAAATACCCGCCTATATGGCGAAAGAGATGCCCGGTCGAGGTGGATGCTTTCTCCAGGCGGAAAGTGAAATTGCCGCAATCAATATGGTTTTCGGTGCCTCAGGTGCCGGTGCCCGCACAATGACTTCAACTTCTTCACCGGGAATGTCGTTAAAACAGGAAGGACTATCCTATCTGGCGGGGGCTGAATTACCCTGCGTTGTAGTTAATATGATGAGAGGCGGTCCCGGTCTTGGTGGAATTGCCGGATCTCAGGCTGACTATTTTCAGGCTACCAGAGGGGGAGGAAATGGTGATTACAGATCCATCGTTCTCGCACCGGGAAATGTTCAGGAACTGGCCGATTTGACTGTCGATGCCTTTGAGCTTGCAGACAAATACCGAATGGTCGTCACTATTCTCGGTGATGGTTACCTGGGACAGATGTCTGAACCGGTTGTTCTTCCGGAACCTACGCTGAAATCAGTAGACAAACCATGGGCCGTTTCTGGTAATAAAGGGAGAAAACCCAATAAGGTTATGTCTTTGAGACTTTCTCCGGAAGATTATCTGGAAAAACACAATATTCATCTTCAGGAACTTTACAGTGGTGTAGAGAATTCCGAAACCAGAGCTGAACAATATATGACCGAAGATGCCGAATATATCATTGTTTCCTATGGAACTTCTTCGCGGATTAGTAGAAAAGCCGTAAAGGCATTGAGAGAAGAGGGCGTTAAAGTTGGTCTTTTCAGACCTGTAACACTATGGCCTTATCCCATGAAAGAGCTCAATGAACTGGCGGGTAAAGTCAAAAAAGTACTCACAGTAGAAATGAGTGCCGGTCAGATGCTGGAAGATGTAAAAGTAGCTGTAAACGGTAAAGCAGATGTTGATTTTTACGGCAAGATGGGTGGTGCAGTTCCTGAATCAGCAGAAATTATTAAAATCATAAAGGGTTACAGGTGATATGATGGAAGAAAAACTTATATACAAAAAACCAGATTCCCTGAATGAATTGAAAACCCATTACTGTCCCGGCTGCGGCCATGGCATTGTACACAAACTGATTGCAGAGGTGATGGATGAATTGGAAATTCGCGAAGAGTCCATTGTTGTGGCTCCGGTTGGATGTTCAGTGTTGATATACGACTACCTCAACTGTGATGGAATTGAATCAGCTCACGGAAGAGCACCCGCTGTTGCTACGGGTGTGAAACGTGTTCATCCCGATAAAATCGTCATATCCTACCAGGGTGATGGAGATCTTCTGGCAATTGGAGCCGGTGAAACAATCCATGCTGCCAACAGAGGGGAAAATATAACTGTTATCTTTGTGAATAATGCCATTTACGGTATGACCGGTGGTCAAATGGCTCCGACAACAATGCCGGAGCAGATAACAAAGACCACACCTTATGGACGAAATACTGATGATGTGGGATTCCCCATAAGAGCTTGTGAATTGGTCAATACTCTTGTGGCTCCCTTTTACATCGAACGAACTTCTGTTCACGATGTGAAGCACATTATAAAAACTAAAAAAGCCATTAAAAAGGCTCTTCTAAACCAGAAAGAGGGCAAAGGTTATTCTTTTGTTGAAGTTCTTTCTACCTGCAATGTCGGATGGGGAGTCAGCCCTATTAAAGCAAATAAGTGGGTGGAAACGGCTATGATTCCCTATTATCCCCTGGGCGTGTTCCGGGAAGAGAAGGAGAAAGTCTGATGCATGAAGAAATTGTAATTTCAGGATTCGGTGGTCAGGGTGTTCTTCTCGCCGGTAAACTTCTCTGTATAGCTGCGATGCGCGAAGGGAAATTCGTCTCACATATTCCCTCTTACGGAGCGGAAATGAGAGGAGGAACAGCAAACTGTAAAGTGATTATTTCATCTGAGGAGATTTCCTCCCCTGTTATTGATCAGCCTACAATCGTCATAGCTCTCAACACTCCCTCAATGCATAAATTTGAACCTCGCATGGCGGAAAAAGGTCTGTTGGTGTACAACAGTTCGCTTATTTTAGATAAACCGACGAGAAGTGATATCTCAGTGGAGAGTGTAAAAGCAAACGACATCTCAGAAGCAGCGGGATCTTTAAGAGCTGCAAATATGGCAGCTCTCGGTTTCCTGTTAAAGCTGAAGCCGGAAATCGCTTCCATGAAATCACTGGTAGATGCTCTCGATGAGGCTATCTCCGCCAGAAACAAGATGCATAATCCTATCAATGTTAAAATAATGGAATCGGGATACCAGAGCTGACCTTTTCCAGATCTATTTCCCCGCTCACAGAGTTGTAAGCTTCTATGAGCGGGGTATTTTTTTCGATTCTCTGATTATCTTCTGTTTTATTTTTTCATATGATGGCGGAGGACCTGTATTGATACGTTTGTTATTGATGTACAGACCATCTGAAATTCCCCATTCATTGAAATTTTCTTCAATAGAAGTGTTTATTTCATTAAAAATTACAGGACCTCCAAGATCACCGGCAGCCTTTTTAGCCCGTTCATGGGCGATATTCTGTGCGGGACACCATCCGTGTATGAAAG
>JADGDJ010000024.1:0-3727 GCA_016744925.1 Spirochaetaceae bacterium | reverse complement strand
TACCACCACTTCTCCCTCTATCACTTCAGGCTTCTTTTTCTGCTTTACCCATTTGGGTTTTTCGGCCCGATCATTGAAAGGTTTCCATATCAGTTGTGCAATGCCATCTCTATCAACTTTGGTATAACCATGTTTTTTGTACCATGAGGCCTTCATCCACACAGGTATTGCCAGGCCCCATGCGACAATTCCATTGCTTCCCATAGAAAGAGCATCTTTTTCTGCCGCCTGCAGAAGAGCCTTTCCGATACCTTTGTGCTGGTAGTTTCCAATTCCTTTCTTATAACCATGAACCCAAATGCAATAGATGAAATAGAGGTCTTTGCCACTGATAAATGAGTGCTCTATGGGAATGTATTGAATCATGCCTACAGCTGCATCGTTTAATACGGCAAGTTTGACTCTTAGGCCTCTTTCTTTGTACGTTTCATACCATTGGGATTTTTTATTACCAGAATCCTCCATCTCTTCAGACCAGTCTTCCAGGCATTTGATGTAAGTGTTTCTGTGATAGTCATTTAAATCAATAATTTCCATAAGATCCCTCTGAAAAGTCTAATTGATGGGATCGTGAACTTCACTATAATGATGAATTAATTTTCAGAAGTGTGAAGTATGATATTTTATGTATATAGGCTAAGATTTATATACGATAATTTTTTATCAAATTAATTTCTTTTTTTGCAACTTCTCCTTTAGTATTAATGTATGCGTTGGACTGTCTGCCGGGAAATCAGCCAGTCTGCAGACATAGTATAAAGGAGAAATATCATGAAAATTTCTTTTCAGTTTTCTCTACTGCTTTGCTCGATACTAATTATATTGTTCAGTTGCAGTAATCGAGAGGGCTTCAGTGAACTTCCTGATCAAGAGGATGTTGAGGTGATGGTTACCTATGAACCTAACTTGAAGGATGCCTGTATTGCCTGTCATATTACAGAAACACCGGGAGTCGTTGAAACATACGCCAAAAGTGAACACAATCCGAGTAAAGTAAGCTGTCGGGCTTGTCATGTGGCTCAGGAAGGGGATCCTACCGCTCAGAGCCATAACGGATTTACTATAACAAAAGTTCCGTCTCCTAATTACTGTGCCGTTTGTCATCCTCAGGAAGTGGCCCAGAATAATAATAGCAAACATGCCTGGACGGCATTTATCGGCCAGTATAAACCCTACTATGCAGAAGCGAGAAAACTGGGGCTCGATCCCCTGGCTCAAGAGACGGCAAAATTGCTCGATCCGGAGAAAATGGCAAAGACTGTCCTATCCCCCCTTGTTCCAGATAGTGGAATACTCAAAAGAATTGGATTACTCGATGATCCTGAATACCACCATAACAACGTAACACTCGGCTGTTCAGCCTGTCACGGGACATTTGTTATCGTCGAAGATGACGGTTCAATTACAGGATTACCCAATGTCGGCGTAGGGCGGGTTAATGCCGATGGAAGTTTGGGAAGCTGCAGCTCATGCCATACGAGACATCTTTACAGCAAAGAGGAAGCCAGGAAACCTGAAACCTGCGGCCAGTGTCATTTAGGACCGGATCATCCTCAGCATGAAATATATTCAGAATCAAAACACGGTAATATATATGGAGCTGTCGGTGAAACATGGAATTGGGATGCCGATGATTGGGGACCAGATGACATTGATGCTCCTACATGCTCCACTTGTCATATGAGTCAGTTCGGACCTGTTGAGGCCACACATAATGTGGGTGACAGATTGTACTGGGAGCTTCAACCCAAAACATCTGTACCACAATGGAAAGGACCTGATGAAGTTGATTTCGTTCTCGAAAGAGTTCCCGATCCCGAACAGGCTGCCAGTGGACGAAAAGAGATGCTCGCCGTATGCACGCAATGTCATTCCACTAACTGGGCGGAAGGACATTTCAGAGAGTTCGATATGGTCGTTGAAGATTACAATAAAGTCTGGTCATATACAGATAATTTATTGATGGAAGCTTACGAGAAGGGATTGGTCAGTAAAGATAATCCATTGGATGAAACTTCTGAGATATACCACTATCTGATCTGGCATCATTCAGGACGAAGGTGGAGGATGGGTGCTTCAATGATGGGGCCTGATTACACTCACTGGAATGGAGCCATCGATACAAATATGCGTTATCTGGGATTGATGATTAACGATCTTGAACTGCGGGAGATGATTAAGAATAAATAGCACTTGGTTTAGTTGGGACCGTCTTATTCAGGCGGTCTTTTTTTTACTTCTGTATCAGCAGTGTATTCCACATAGAGCTTTTGCCTCTAAGCAATTTCTTACCGGAAATCAGATAAATGGAGATAAGGATAAAAATCACATAGGCGATAATAACGGCTAGGGACATCCAAAGCCATTTGGGATCTCCCGAAGCAAAAGCTTTTGATGGAAAATTGATGGTGAGAATAAAGGGGATAAACATGAAGAATGTCATCCCTGCGGCATAGCTGTAATCTTCCGCTACGGGTGTTTCAAAGTCGGGATCGACAATTCTAAGCAGAGCCAGCCCGGTTGATAAGGTTCCCGTCGAAACACCAAAGAGAAGTATCATTCTGATGAAGGGAAAGTCTGTAAACATGCGTGAACACATCCAGGGTATAGTTAAAAATGTTATTGTCCCTGCTATGGTTACAGCAACGAGTATGGGTAACCAGTAATTCATAACGATGATTAGGGATATGGCGGCAATGGCACTTGTCACCATGATATCGATGGAAAGTCCGGATATTCTGTGCATGGTGTTATTGTCTACGATAAATTGAAGTTTAAATACTTTTAGCAGGTTTTTGATGATAAGGCCACTCAGTGCGGCAAATACAAAGTTTATGCCCCAGAAATTCTGTGCCAGTTCTACACCCATGGGACCGGCAAAAGAGAGCAGAAAGCCGATTACTTTTAAAAGGAAAAATGTAAAGAGATAGGTGAACATTACCAGCGCGATGTGAAGGGTCATAGAATCAATCGCTTCTGACTGAGTAGAGAGAAGTGCTCCAACGGGTTTTTCGGACTCATTTTTATAGAGTCCTGTTTTTGTACGCTCTTTTTTCAGTTCTTCCAGCTGTTCTTTTGAAATCCACTGGCGTTTGACACCGTAGTTTATCAGATAAATACCACCGATACTGCAGAAGATAAATCCAATTGCTGCAAAAGTCAGGCCGATAGAGCCCGCATCAGAAATGCCGAATGATTGCCAGCTTTCCCCAATGGCAAATGCCTGCCCTGGTCCCTGAGCAAAACCGAGGGGAAGAAGATATCCGAAGGAGTGGAATAGTTCCGGTCTGACTGTATGAATAAATAAAAGGGTCACTGTCAGTCCTATTATGACCTGGATAATCATCTGACTGATAATTATAACTGAAGTGGCGTATATATTTTTACCTCTTTTCCGTTTTGTCCATTTATTTGTTCTCAAGGTTATTGAAATAAAGGAGATGCTTAAGAGGTGGTAAGCAAGCTCACCCAATCCGGCTGAGCTCATGGCGAAGAGAGGAAGTATAAAATTGTAAAGCGGCAGAAGTATGAAACCGGCAATGATGGCATTGGGGATGAGGAATTTCTGGAGGAACGTGATTTTACTACGCAAAATAGTGGCTATTAGCAGAGCCAGTGATATCAATCCCATATCGATAATAAAAGTCCAGGAAAATGTCATTGGCAACTCCGATTTCTTTTATATTGCTCTTTATTTATTTTACAAAGAGTATATATAATATATTAT
>JADGDJ010000403.1 GCA_016744925.1 Spirochaetaceae bacterium | reverse complement strand
CTCATAGGTCTTGCCCTCCGCTACATAGCTCATCCGTTGATGATTAAAAACATCAAGAGGCCTTACACAAATGTGAAAAAACTAAAAGCGGAGGAAAAAATATACGATTATTGCAAAAAGAAAAAAATACTCTCCTTAGTAGGGCATACTCACAGAGCTCTCTTTGAAGGACTCTCGGAAACAGATTATCTCAAATTCAATATTGAGCAGCGAATCCGAAAGTATCTCGATTCCAATACAGAAGAGAGGGAAAAACTGGAATCATCCATAAAGGTGCTTGCCGATGCTTTAAAACCATTACTGGAAAATGGAGATCATTACGATTCATTCAACAGCATTTACGACCATATGATTATCCCCTGTCTATTCAATTCCGGTTGTGTGATCGACAAAAAGGGGATTAACTGCCTTGAAATAGAAAACGGGAATATTGCTCTTGTCACCTGGTACGATGAAAATAATAACCGAAGCAATATCACATACAACCCCATCACCCATAAAAAACTGGCCAATAGCAGCTATTCAAGAGTCAAACTTAAAAATGATGCATTGGACTATATATTTACAAGAATTAATTTACTCTCTTGAAAAGAGTTCTGCACTAAAGTATAGTTTTGTTTAGGATAAATCGTATATGCAGTTGAATAGTGCTTTAGAATTGGACGATGAAAGTTTTGGATTTTTTATATCCAATGAGATGAGGGAACTGCTCTCTCTTTCGCTACTACTTTCAGAGCAGACAAGTTTAGATAATATACAGAGACCGATTATCGGAAAGCTTCACCTCGAAGCCACCCGCTGTGAAGAAATAATGGACTATTACGGGTCCAAACAGAATAAGTTCTGGTATCCTTTCAGGCAGACCATTGCCGTTACAAAATCTTTTACAACCATAGCTTATAATTTACTGCATATTAAAAAGACCGCCCCTCATTACAATTTGAAAGAAGTTGACGGAGATTTTCTGAGTGAAACCGACAGAATTCTGGAGATTATTACAAACAGCCTGATCCTGAACGCTTCTACAATGATAAAAATTGCCTTAAAGAAAAAAATAACAATAGAAAGTACTGGTTACCTTATCGAGAGTTTCACAGAGCTCTTCCCCGAAGGAAAACTTCAGAGCAACAGGAAAAGACGCAAAACGAGATTCCCGTCGAGAATTGCCATAAACCTGGCCACCTCCTTTCTCAATCTTGCCGAAGAGAGTAAAGTCCTTAAAATTTATAAAAAAGTTAATAAAAGAGATTATAGAAGCTGTATACCGGAAATGATTAGCGAAGAACAGATGAGAATCCTGGAGAATAAATTTCATAACCTCCAGTCCATATACGATACTCATCTTCAACTATCCGATATTGCCCAGCACGACAGAAGCCTGCAGGTTCTCAGAGGACAGATATCGCTAGTTTACCATCTTCTTGAAACTGCAACGGTCCTTGTCCATTACATTGAAAGACACACCAATTATTTCAGTAGAAAGTGGAAATACAAAAGGCATATCGATGAAAGTCAGTGCCTCTTTGTACTCATGGATTATTTCATCAATTATTGCGATAAATTTATTGTATCTTCTCAAGGGGTCTGTCGCACTGTCCTCAGACAGTATAGCGTTGAAGGCAGCATTACTGTAAATATACCCAATTACAGGGGATTCCATGTGAGACCTGT
>JADGDJ010000246.1 GCA_016744925.1 Spirochaetaceae bacterium | reverse complement strand
GTAGAGCAGATAAAGATTGGAAATAAGTAAAAAAACTTTTAAATCTCTTTTGTAATCATTTTATAATAATTTTTTTAAATATATTCAATTAAATTATTTTTCATTTTCTTTTGATAAGGTTAGTAATAATCCCAATGCTATGGAGAGTAGAGCAGCAAATAACGTCCTGAATTGAGAGGGGAGTAGGAATGTAATCGTGTGAGCCGGAATCCAGAAAAAAGGGATAGTCTTTTTGTAGACAAAGGACCACATTTTGTCCCAGTCGGCGCTCTTTAAAAGATTGAGGGGAGAAAGAGTCTTAAATGGAAATCTTCCCTCTTCATTGGTGATGTGCAAATCCGAAAGGTGATGGGTAAGCATCATAACCGGTGCAAATGTAACGTTTAGAAAAAATGAGATGAGAAAAGCATTGAGCAGAGGTATCTCCTCCGTATGAAAAAGACTGGTGACCCCCGTAGAAAAAATTGCAAAGGCAAAATAGATACTAATCCCCAGGATACCCCATATTATCATTTTGGGTATGACACCGAATTGCTTATTACAATAGGTACCCTTTTTAATTCTGTGGATTAACATTTCACCGGATGTTGCCAGTAAAGCGAATTTGCAAAATGAAACTAAAATGGGATAATTGCTGTAGGCTGATAGGTATAGAGACCTCAAAGGTTCATAAATAAAGAATACAGCGACAATAGTCCCTAAAAGTATTGCAACGATGTCAGATAATTTCAAAATGCCTCCCAATAATAAGCTATTGTTAACCTGTTTTTTTCTGATGTCAAGAAAAAAGCTTAAATGAGAAATGAATTGCGGAAAATTAAGAAGTTTAGAATACGAATTTCGAATTAATTATTGATCTCATCTTCTATTTCATGAATATAGGTTCTATCCTGTTCCAGAATACTTATCAATTTATTAAACACACGCCGATAGGCTTGTTCATAGGTCAGTCCGCCATCTTTTATCGTATTGATTTTGTGTTCGATTAAAAGTCGATTATTCTTCTTCAGGCTTATAATGCAGTTCAAGCCAGCCATTAGGGGGGCATTTTCAATTACTCTTGGATAATCTGTAAAATTCAGTGATAAAGAGATTTCATAGGACGCTTCAGAGCGTTTGTCGGTTAATTGAAAATTCTCGTCACCTTTGGCGAAAATGGTACTTAATGGTTCTGCAACAAAATCCAGATCACGTTTATTGGAATTGATATTGAGGAATAGAGAAGCAGATTGTAAAACTACTGCAAACTCTTTTTGCTCTGATATAAAATTCTTGGTGAGATTACTGCTTTCCGTAAATCCTAACTGATTAGAATCTACGAAGATCGTCATAATATTTCTACCCTCTTGAAAGAATTCACTATTCATATTCAATCGTACTACACCTGCTAAGTCAGAGTAGACCTTGTAAAATTGCATCTCGTCGTTGTAAATAATATAGGGTATTTTCCCCGGGTAGTTCTCAATACCTTTGCCGGAAAAGATCAATTCAAAATCTTCGCCTGTTTCTAATGTAAAGTCCTGTTCTGCAAGAATTATGCTAATGGTTGAACTGATTCTATAAATCTCAGATTGTACAAAATCATATATATTGCCCAGATAAACATCACTCAGTTCACCTTTAACAATTGTGCTGTAGGGCGATTGCTCCAACAGTCCGGAGACAGATGCCAGTTTGAATAATTTATCTGCTGTAGTTGCTCTGTTATCGAAATAATCATCATTGAGTATTTGCTGAATACGGGAAAGCAGGAGGGACATCTCTTCATTTTGAATACTTTTCCATCTAGTTTTATTTAAACGAATATATACCCAATAACCTTGAGATCTCGCATAGTATGTATCGACAATCTCCAGTTCTTTTAAATTTTGTTCAACAGATTGATTGAGTTTTTCTGTAAAAGATTCTGAATATCCACCATTTGAAGAGTCATGTGTGACTATCTGAGTTTCTGCATTTATACTCGTTGAAATTTCTGAAGCGAGATTTAACCTGGCCTGGATAAGAGCCCGTTCATAGTCATTTGACTTATTGCCGGTGTTGGATGAACCGATTCCACTAAAATAAAGATCATCAGCTGGATAGTTGTTAATCCAAAGAGGTTCACTTTGAGAAAATAGATTAACTGTGATCAAAAAAATAATAAGCGGCATATATGTTTTCATAATTAAAATGTTACAGGAAAATCCAGGAGAACGCAATGAGGCTGAAACTTTTCTTGCTTCAGCCTCATTGTATTAAAACTGCTCCATAAGGCTGGACATTTCCAATGCGGACATGGCGGCATCCCAGCCTTTATTGCCCGCTTTAGTGCCGGCTCTTTCTATTGCCTGTTCAATATTTTCTGTTGTAATAATTCCGTTAATGATGGGAATCTCACTTTTTAGAGAAACCGCAGCGACCCCTTTTGCCGATTCAGAAGCAACAATATCAAAATGTGCTGTAGAACCTCTAATTACAGCTCCTAGGGCGATAATGGCATGATATTTCTTTGTTGAAGCCAGTTTGTCGCAGATAAAGGGTATTTCAAAGGCTCCCGGAACACGGACGAGATCAATATCGCTTTCTTTTACTCCATGTCTGATCAGGCAGTCCTTTGCTCCTTCGTAGAGTTTTTCTGTAATAAAATCATTAAAACGAGCGTTCACTACAGCAATCTTTTTATTTTCACCATTCAATATTCCTGAAATTTCCATTATTTATATTCCTCCATAGTCAGAAAATGATTCATTTTCTCTTTTTTTGTTTTCATATAGCCCACATTGTATTTTCCAGGTTTCATTTCAATAGGCAATCTTTCTTCAACCTGAATCCCATCTCTTACCAATGCCTTTATCTTTTCGGGGTTATTGGTTAATAATTTGATGCTATTAATGTTGAAATCTTTTATAATTTTTGATGCTATAGAATAATCCCTCTCATCTATTTCGAATCCCAGTTTCAGGTTGGCTTCCACTGTATCCAGACCTGCGTCTTGTAGCCTGTATGCATCCATTTTTCCCGGAAGACCGATTCCTCTGCCCTCATGACGTAAATAGATCAGCATGCCTTTTGACTCATTTATCAACTCCATGGATTTCTTTAACTGATCTCCGCAATCGCATCTCAGAGAACCGAAAAGGTCTCCTGTCATGCATTCACTGTGGATTCTTAGTGTAACAGGCCTTTGGCAGTTGATCTCTTTGTGAACGAGAGCAATGTGGGGCATTTGACCGGAAATATTTGATGGATAATGGTAGAGAAGGAAGTCTCCTGATTCGGTGGGAATAAAAGTTCCGATTTCACTTTTTTTCAGGAGTAAATATTCCTGAAGCTCAGAAATTGCCAGTATGGGCAGATTGTACTTCGCCGCAAATTCTCCGAGTTCCTCACCTCTGGACATAGAACCATCTTCAGCCATGATCTCACAGATAACTCCTGAAGGTTTATGTCCGGCCAATCTACTTAATTGAACAGATGCTTCAGTGTGACCGTTTCTTTCAGTCAATCCTCCTTTTGCTGAAATGAGAGGAAACATGTGACCAGGGCGAAGAAGGTCGTCAGCAGTAGAATCTTCCCCTATAATAGTTTGTATTGTTTTTAGTCGATCAGATGCGGATATTCCTGTAGTTGTATCGTATTTGGCATCGACAGAAACTGTAAAAGGAGTGCTGAACTGGGAATCATTTCCACTGGTCATCAAAGGCAGATCTAATTTATCAGCCATATCCTGTTCAATGGTTATGCATATGAGCCCCCTCCCGTTTTTCGCCATGAAATTGACATCTTCCCTGGTTATGCATTGAGATGATGCAACAAGATCACCTTCGTTTTCCCGACTCTCATCATCAGTCATAATAATCATGTGACCCTTGCTGTATCGTTGTATTATTTTTTCTATCTTATCAATCTGAGCTTGTTTCATTTATTAATATCCCCATTGAATTAATTTAGTTTTTGTAATGTTCTCACTGGTTTGGTCCCTGATAAAGGACTCAATAAAACGGCCTACCATATCCGTTTCAATATTGATAGAACAGCCTTTTTTGTAGTCTTTAAGAATAGTATTTTCAAATGTGTGTGGTATGACCTGGATGGTAATAGAGCTGCTGCTCTTATCTATCTCACTTATTGTAAGGCTAATGCCATCTACTGCAACAGATCCTTCATCAATGAAATACCGGAGATACAAATCCGGTATTTTAAAAGCCAAGAGGTACATTTCTCCGGATTTTTTAATCTCCTCTACAATGGCCGTAAAATTGACATGTCCCTGCACTAGATGACCACCTAACCGATCTGACAGTTTCATCGCCCGTTCCAGGTTGACATTAAGCCCCGTTTGTAAGTCAATTAATGTTGTCTTCTTTAGAGTTGTTTCCGATATATCCACTGTAAAAGTATTTCCCTTAAGAGACACTACAGTTTGACAAACACCGTTTACGGCTATGGAATCACCGATTTTGGTTTGTTCCAAAACTTTTTTTCCTTCAAATGTTACACTTTGAGATTTTTCGTTTTTTCTTATAGATTTAACTGAGCCGAGTTCTTCTATTATTCCTGTAAACATTTCAAATCCTCCTGGTGGTCAAAACCAATTGATTGTTGATGGTTCGAATTTCGGGATTCAAAAAATTGATGGCACTATCCATGGATTGAATATCCAATTGACCGAAAGCCGATATACCATTTCCACATATTTTGGGCGCAATATAGAATGTGAGTTCATCAAAATAATTCTCTTTAAAAAAGGCTGTGAAAAGAGCAGAGCCGCCCTCAACAAGGACGGAACAGATTCCCTTTTGATATAAGGCTTCCAATAAGGGTTTAAGAGGAATTGTTCTCTCTTCTCCACAATCCAGTTCAATAATTCCTATACCTTTTTCTAGATATTTTTGTTTCATTTTGGGGTCTATTACTGCATTTATATCGATACATACGGTGGTTGGATTTTTTTGCAGATCTTTAAATATTCTCAAAGACAACTCTAGAGATAACTGACGGTTTAAAACAATCCTCTGGATTGATTTTTTCTTTCCATATCTCACGGTCATTAAGGGATCATCCATTTTTGCAGTATTGGAACCTATTAAAATAGCATCGTATTCAGATCGTAACTCATGAACATCAGCTCTGGCATCTTCATCGGTAATCCATTTTGAGTGACCTGTTTCAGTGGCAATTTTTCCGTCGATGGTTTGAGCAATTTTAAGATGCACGTAGGGGAGCTTTTGTTGCATGTTTTTAATAAACACTTTATTTAACAGTTGAGTTTCTTCGGTTAAAATTCCTGTTGTAACCGATACACCAGCAGATTTAAGTGTGGAAATTCCCTGGCCGCTTACATGCTTGTTTGGGTCTTTCATGGAGATTATTACATGAGCGATTCCCTCTTTGATAATTCTGTCTGTGCATGCAGGTTGTTTTTTTCCCGGATAAGTAGAGTAGCATGGTTCCAGAGTTGTGTAGAGTTTTGCTCCTCTAATAGATGTTTTTGCGCTCTCAATAGCCACTATTTCTGCATGAAGAAATCCGGAACCTCTATGAAATCCCTCTCCGATGATAGTCCCGTTTTTGACGAGAACAGCTCCTACTGCCGGATTGGGAGACACATTCTGTTTCCCTAACTCAGCCAGTTTAAGAGCTCGTTTCATATACTTGATATGATTCATTTAACCCCCTTGAATTTTAAGATGACGGGGGTATTTATAAAAAGAAAACCCCTGAATTTTATTCAGGGGGCATTTGTTCTTATAAATAGATTTCCTTTCATCCGGACTTTACCGTCGGCTCTGGAATTTAACCAGATCAATCTATCGCAAAATAGAGTCGCGGGCTGTACCGCCGGTCTGGAATTGTCTGTTAAGACTCACCATACCCCGAAAATCTGTACTTAGGTTATTTCACATTTTACTTTTAGTCAATAAATATTTATTCATTGCCAGAATGGATTCTCTGGAGTTGGTATATCTGTTGTATATCTTGGAGTATTCAGGATCTATCAAATCTTTATTTATCTTTTTTGTGCTTAAAAGAGGATGCATCTTCTTGTAAAGATCTCTTTTTTCCTGTCGAATATTGTGAATCTCATAAGAAGTCATTTGGAAGTTTTTATCCCCATAGGGTATTCCTATGGAGGAGAGTGCTATTAGTTTTTCATCTCGAAAAGAGAGTCTCGATTGAACTCTTTCATCATTTTTTTTAATCGATGCTAAGGTAATACCTCTTTTTCTACCTACAGATGGGCCCTCTCCAATGTAAAATCCCGAATTAATTAATGCACTTCTAAAAGGGATTGATGACGAATATGATAGTAGAAGGGCATGTTCACTCATTTTGCTATAGAGTAATGTCAGAAACTCTGCTGTGTATAACTGAGGAGCATTAGCCGGTGAAAAACCATCGTGAAAGACAAGATCATACAAAGAAGGTTTTCTCTCTTGGAGGAGTTTTCTTGCATCGCCGCAGTATATATTTATTTGATCGTCTTTTTTATTTAAGAAAAATGAGTCTAATGCCCCATTGAGAATTTCTTTTTCAGGAATGGTATTATTG
>JADGDJ010000245.1 GCA_016744925.1 Spirochaetaceae bacterium | reverse complement strand
GTCTTGATCAACCGCTAATAAACTTATATTTTGTGTTTTATACAGTATATTTATACATAGGACTGATAAAAAATGAATGATCGTAGAACGAGATTAATACAAATAAAGAAAATAATCCGGGAGAATCTTGTCTCCAGCCAGGAACAATTACTGAAGATGCTTGTGGAAAATAATATATCCGTTACACAGGCGACTCTTTCAAGAGATTTAAAAATGCTCAATGTGAGCAAAATCTCCAATGAAAAAGAGGGTTACCACTACCATCTTCCCTCTGAAAAAGAGGAAAAGGAAGCAGAAAAGTACCTGGTAGAAGATATTGCAAGAGGATTTCTGAGTATTGATTTTTCAGGAAATCTGGCCATATTGAAAACACTTCCCGGTCATGCCAACACTGTTGCCATTGCTTTAGATAAACTGGAGGGGCTGCCGGTAATCGGAACAATTGCAGGAGATGATGCTATTCTTCTGGTTCTGAAGGAGGAGTCTGAAGAAGAGACCGTCATAAAAGCATTAAAACAAAGGATTCCCGACCTGGAGTATGAATTATGAAAGCAGCTGTTTTAGGGGCTACCGGGTATACAGGAATGCTACTGCTGAGGATCCTCAGTTCACACAAAGACATTAAATCTATTGCCGCAGTGTCAACTTCTGCAGTGGGAAAAGAGATAGAGATCGGAGATCCCGGTCTTTTTAATAACCTGGACGGGAAATATATCAGCATTGATCAATTGCACAATTACAATCCTGATGTAATTTTTTCAGCATTGCCTCATCTGGCATCGCTTCCCTTTTATCAGGATTTTATTGGAAAAGCTGTTATCATCGACCTTTCAGCTGATCTTCGCTATGAAAAAAAATCGGATTTTGAGTCCGCTTACGGCACGGCTCACAGTGCTCCTGAATATATTGGAAAGGCTGTGTTCGGTTTGAGCGAATGGTACAGAGATGATGTTCAGGGATCTGACCTGATAGCCAACCCCGGCTGTTACCCGACTTGTTCTCTTCTGCCGCTTCTCCCTTTATTTAAAGAGGGTTATGCCAAAGGGAATATATCGATCAATGCCCTATCGGGAATTTCCGGAGCGGGGAAAAAAGCGACAATCAACAATCTTTTCGTTGAGAGAAGTGAAAACTGTAACGCCTACAATCCCGGAAAAAAGCACAGGCATCAGTCTGAGATTCAGAAAGAGCTCGATAAAACCGGAGTGGAAAGCAGTATTCTCTTTACTCCTCACCTGATACCCATCCGAAGGGGGATGTTTGTGACCACTACTGTTGATCTGAGCAAAAAAGCGGAAGACAGTGACATAAACAATATCTACTTGGATTATTACGGGAAATCACCCTTTATAAAGATAAACAATGACAGAATACCCGAAACATCTCACTTATGGGGCTCGAATCGATGTGATATAAGCTGGGAGATCTGTGGAAGCAGAATTATACTCTTTTCTGCTATCGACAATCTACTGAAAGGGGCTTCGGGACAGGCCGTTCAAAATATGAATATCCGATTTGGATTTGATGAAGTTGAAGGTCTTCGGACATGGGGAGATCTGTAGATGAAGAAACCGGTTATAATAATTAAAACCGGGGGGCAGGCTGCAGAGAATACAGCAGCTTTGTCTCACATGGCCCGGGAAATAAAAGAACTCTCACAGAAGTATGATTTTATACTTATTCATGGAGGTGGAAATGCCGTTTCTGCTATACAGCGTGTATACGGAATAGAACCGGTTTTCACCGATGGTATACGGATTACCTCTGAAAAAGAGATGGATCTTGTAGACATGGGTCTTGCAGGAAAAATGAATAAAAAGCTTGTGCGCTTATTTTCAAGTTCGGGAGTACCCTCGGTGGGAATCAGCGGAGCCGATGGTGATACTTTTATGGGAGAATCCATAGGCGATGCCGGCTGCAGAACCGGAAAAATTGTGAAAACAAAAACGAAGCTGCTTGAACTACTTCTCCAGGGTGGATATCTTCCGATATTATCATCTGTTTCTTCTGACTGCGACGGAAAGGCCTTAAATATCAATGCTGATGAAGCGGCTCTGGCCGCCGGGACAGCCTTTCAAGCCGAGACTGTATTATTTATTTCCGATATTCCGGGAATAATGAACGGTGAAGAAAAATATACAGAATTGAATGAAAATGAGATTAAAAACTTAATTGATCAGAAGATAATAAATGGCGGCATGATTCCCAAAGTACGATCCTCTCTCGAAGCATTAAAAAAAGGTACTGGAACAGTGATTATCGGGGATTATAGGAATTTCATGGATCTTGAAAAGCTTCTCTCCGGAGAAAAAGGGACAACAATATGGCTAAAGTGACAAAATCGACAACTACGGATCATGCTTTTCCCAGAAACTACTCCAATGAGTTTCTTATCCTAGAGAAAGGAGAAGGTGTTTACGTCTACGATGTCAGTGGAAAAAAATATCTTGATTTCGGGTCGGGTATAGCTGTTAACGCCCTGGGATACGGGAATAAAGAGATTGCAGAGATCGCTTCGAATCAAATGAAAAAACTGGTTCACGTGTCCAATCTCTTTACGACACAACCGGCATTGGATTTTGCTTCAAAACTGGTAGATGGAAAGAGATTTTCCGCTGTTCATTTTGGAAATAGCGGTTCCGAAGCCAATGAGTCGGCACTTAAATACGCAAAACTTTACTCTCTGCGAACGAAAAATGAAAACTGTTTTAAAGTTCTCTCCTTTTCGGGAGCCTTCCACGGCAGAACCATGGGAGCACTATCAAGCACTTACAATGAAAAGTACAAAGAGCCATTTGGTCCTCTCATACCGGGAACGGAAATTATTGAGTTTAACAATATGGAGCTATTGAAGCAGACTTTGGATGAGAGTTTTGCAGCAGTTATTGTGGAAGTGGTTCAGGGAGAAGGAGGTTTGTACTGCATGACTCAGGAATTTGCTTCTCTCATGAGAGAACTCTGCAATAAATACAAAGTTCTCATAATTGCCGATGAAGTTCAGACCGGTATGGGTAGAACAGGAGACCTCTACGCTTCAGATGGAATAGGTCTCGATGCAGATATTATTACTCTGTCCAAACCTCTTGCCGGAGGTTTGCCTCTTTCAGCAACACTGATCCCGGACTTTGTTAACGACAAGGTCAAAGTGGGTGAGCATGGAACAACTTTTGGTGGTGGACCTGTTACGACAGCTGTAGCTTCTTATATATGGGATATTATCAACGATCAGAAATTTCTGGACAATGTGAAATTGAAGTCAGCTTACCTGACCGAACAGCTCGAAGATATTATCGATGACTACTCTTTTATCACGGAGATCCGCGGTAAAGGTTTGCTTCTGGGATTGGAAATTAAAGAGGATGATCAGATTGATGTTCTTAAAATTATCCATCTCGCGAAGAAAAAAGGACTTCTGCTTCTGAAAACAGGATCCAATGTACTTCGAATGGCACCGCCTTTGATAATAAGCACGGAGGAAATTGATAAAGGGCTGGATATTTTACAGTCTGTTTTTAACGAATTAAAACAATAAATGAAATAAATATTAGCTTGGCAGGAGTCTAAACCTGTCGACCTATGTGATCCAAGGAGAGAAAAGTATGGGTGATATTAAAAAAATAGCTTTAGCCTATTCAGGCGGACTCGATACTTCAATCATTATTCAGTGGTTGAAGGAGAATTACGACAATGCAGAAGTTATCGCAATTTGTACCAATGTTGGACAGGCTGAAGATTGGGATGCCATCGAGCAGAAAGCTCTCAATGCGGGAGCATCCAAATACTACTGTGCCGACCTGCAGGATGAATTAACTGCGGAATACATCTATCCCATGGTTAGAGCCGGAGCAATTTATGAAGGGCAGTACCTACTGGGAACTTCCATTGCACGACCGCTTCAGGCCAAATATCAGGTAGATATAGCCCTGGCTGAAGGATGTGATGCTCTTTGCCATGGTTGTACAGGAAAAGGAAATGACCAGGTTCGTTTCGAACTTACCTATAAAGCTCTTGCTCCACAGCTCAAAGTTATTGCACCCTGGCGGATTTGGGACATAGAGTCCAGAGAAGATGCCATTGAGTTCGCTGAGAAGAGAAATATCAATTTGGGAGAGATTTCCAAGAAAAATATATACTCACGAGACTGGAATATCTGGCATATGAGTCATGAAGGTGGAATCCTTGAGAACGCATGGACAAGACCAGATGAGAGTATGTACCGCCTGACAAAGTCTCCCAAAGAAGCCCCGGATGAAGAGACAGAACTGGTTATTGATTTTGAAAAAGGGATACCTGTTGGTCTTAACGGCAAGAAAATGGGTGCCTTTTCACTTATGCAGGAACTGAATAAAATTGCTTCTGAGAACGGTGTCGGTCGAGTTGACATTGTTGAAACAAGACTGGTAGGTATGAAAAGTCGTGGAATTTACGAAACGCCCGGTGGAACACTCCTCCATACAGCGCTTCGCGACCTTGAAATGTTCACAATCAATAACGATGCTCTCCACCTGAAGCAAAAAATGGCTTATGAATATGCCGATCTTGTATATGCGGGGAAATGGTATACAACTGCCAGATATGCTCTTGAAGAGATGATGATTAAACTGACTGAGTTCACATCCGGTTCTGTTAAATTGTGTGTCTACAAAGGAAATGCCTGGATAACAGGTCGAAAATCTCCTT
Source organism: Spirochaetaceae bacterium (assembly GCA_016744925.1). Classification (GTDB taxonomy): domain Bacteria; phylum Spirochaetota; class Spirochaetia; order DSM-2461; family DSM-2461; genus Spirochaeta_F. Next base: position 1,872 of record JADGDJ010000245.1, on the reverse strand, counting down.
ACGCTTTATACCTGGAAGATCTGGCATCCTTCGGACCAAGTGATTACAACCAGAAAGATGCTGAAGGTTTTATCAACCTCTACGGCCTTTCAACCGGCGTGACCGCTATGGTTCATAAAAATCTGGAAGATGGAACTGGTCAGGCCCTTGAAATGAAAAAGATGGCTGCTAAATTCCACGATAAATAAATATTTCGGGATGATGTGTATAGGCATCATCCCGGATATTTCGCATGATCATTCTCAACAAAATACATTAATAATTCTAATATAATATAAAAATAAGTAATTTTACTAATCTTTGGATAATATTTATATTAAAGAACATATTAGTAATCAGGAAGTATTATGTTCGCAATATACCTAAAAGGGCTGGCACTTGGGGCGAGCCTTATCATGGCCATCGGGGCTCAAAATGCCTTTGTTTTATCTCAGGGAGTGAGAAGAAAGTACAATATTATCATTCCCCTTATATGCAGCACCAGTGATGCCATACTAATTTCAGTGGGGATACTAGGAGTCGGAGAATTGCTGGCTTCCAATCAGATCGTATCACAAATGGCTTCAGCCGGCGGCGCTCTTTTTCTCGGATGGTACGGATTCAAGAGCTTCAAATTATTTCTCAAACCTGGTGTACTCGATGAAAGTGGAGAAGGTCCCCAGTCTCTAAAAGCAGCGGTTTTAATTACTCTGGCCGTGACTCTGCTCAATCCACATGTTTATATTGATACAATATTACTTCTGGGTAGTATCAGCCTCCAATTTGAAGGGAACGGACGATATGCTTTTGGGGCAGGAGCAGTTTCGGCATCTTTTTTATGGTTTTTCAGTTTAAGCCTGGGAGGGAAAATACTCTCACCTGTTTTCAAAAATCCCATGGCCTGGAAGGTTCTGGATTTATTGATAACTATGATTATGTGGTTTATCGCTTTTAATTTAGTAAAATCATTATTAAATCATTGAAAGCTCAGCATATAACTATTTATAAATAAACTTTATTTGTATATAGTTACAGCAATTATTTTACAATATATTTTAAATATTCATTACATGAGAATTTTTGAATTTATATATATTGTTGGGTTTCTACTCATTCTTGTAAGTTTCTCTTCTGCGCAAAATGATTCAAGTCATTTCCTATTCAGTCCGGATTTAGAAAAAGAAATGTCAATACTCTATAATGGAATGTAAATATACGATGCCTATTTAAAGAAAGAGAAATTTTCTGAATCAGTATCGATAAGATTCCCATCGGAAATTGATTTGGATAATATAATTATTTTTGATTCGTTGGCTGTATATCAATGACAGAAACGGTAGAATTACAGTTTTGAAAATGCCTCTTTTATTACAAATGTATTTAGTACTATATATCCATATCCCCTATGAAATATGTGATCTGTATTGGTACATTCGGTCTCGCAGCAACAGTAGGCATATAGCGCAGAACTTCAGGAAACCATTTTATCTCAGATGTACTAGCCGGCGCATTCGCAGGTACATTATTTGGATGTCTTATTCCCGGGTTGCATAAAGATCATGGTTACAAACGATTACAATTGAGATTATATCAGGATGAATATTACAATCTAGGTATTAATTTTGTTCTTAACTTATATTGAAAGACTATTTCCTGAATGATATAGCCTTTTTTTATTGGAATCAGTGTGATGCAGAAAAATCGGAGAGGGGAATATAGCGGGTTGAACCGTCTTCATCAATGATAAGCAGTTCGGAATTCTCTGTGATTACAATCCCCTCCTGATGCGTTCCCGGAATATCGAGAGTTTCAAAGCTATCATCACTTAATCTATATCGAGCGACGAGATCCTCATCATCACTGATAAAATAAAAGGTTCCATCTTTATATGTC
>JADGDJ010000244.1 GCA_016744925.1 Spirochaetaceae bacterium | reverse complement strand
GTACAGGCTGTGGTGTTTGTGTAGACGTTTGTCCCGCAAAAACGAAAGCGCTTAAAATGGTTTCACTCCACGAAGAAAGAGATGCTGGTCAGGTTACAAATGCCGAGTTCTTCGAAGCTCTTCCAAACAATGTATTAGAAGGTGCTAAAATTGACTCTGTAAAAGGTGCTCAGTTTAAAACTCCTCTCTTCGAGTTCTCCGGAGCTTGTGCAGGTTGTGGTGAAACACCTTATGTTAAACTTGTAACACAGCTTTTCGGTTCAAGAATTCTCGCTGCTAATGCAACAGGTTGTTCATCAATTTACGGTGGAACATTCCCTGCAATCCCTTATACAAAAGACGATAACGGTCGTGGTCCAGCATGGGGGAACTCATTATTCGAAGACAACGCTGAATATGGTTTTGGTATGAGGTTGGCTGTAGATAGCAACAGAGAGCTTCTCAAGAAAAATATTGAGAACGTTCTTACTGCAGGTACTACACCTGAACTGACTGCTGCAATCAAAGCATCTGTTGAAATGTGGGATTCTAAAGAAGATGAAGCATTCCATGCACAGGTTGCTGTTGCTGAAGCTCTTCCCGCTGCGATCAAAGCGGCTTCAGGAGATACGAAGACAGCATTGAACAAAATACTCGAACTCAAAGATTACTTCATGGATAAGAGTGTTTGGATCATCGGTGGAGACGGATGGGCATATGACATCGGATACGGTGGTGTAGACCATGTAATGGCTTCTGGTAGAAATGTTAATATTCTTGTACTGGATACTGAAGTTTACTCCAACACTGGTGGACAGGCTTCCAAAGCAACTCCTATTGGTGCTGTTGCAAAGTTCGCAAATGCAGGAATGAGACTTGGTAAGAAAAACCTTGGTCTTATGGCAATGAGTTATGGTTATGTTTATGTTGCCTCCATCTCTATGGGAGCTAACAGAGCACAGACTCAGAAAGCACTTATGGAAGCAGAAGCATATGATGGACCATCAATTGTATTTGCTTACTCACCTTGTATAGCACATGGTATTGATATGTCAAAAACAGCTTCACGACAGAAAGCTGCTGTAGATACCGGTTACTGGCCTCTCTACAGATTCAATCCTGAAGGTGAAGAAGGTAAGAAGTTTATTTGGGAGACAAAAGAGCCTAAAGATTCTTACCAGGACTTTATCAGAGCGGAAAGAAGATATACAACTCTTGAAAAAACAGCTCCTGCTGATGCTGAAAGATTGTTCAAAGAAGCTGAAGAAGATGCTAAGAAGAGAATGGAAGTCTACAAAAGAATGGGTTCATTACTCTAAATTGATATTTAATTTCAAATAAAAAAAACCCGGTTTCGACCGGGTTTTTTTTGTTTACTCAATAAATTAAACGGGTAATTGAATATTAAATGCTGTACCTACTCCCTCAGTAGATGAAACTGACATCTCTCCATCATGGTATTCCGTAATGATGAAATATGAGAGACTTAAACCTAATCCTGTCCCTTCGCCTTCTACTTTTGTAGTAAAAAAGGGTTCAAAAATCCTTTTCCGGATCTCTTCAGGGATACCTGGGCCATTATCGCTGATACTTATCAAAATTGAATGTTTGTACTTAATATGAGAAATAGAAATAGTGAAACAGGGATCTTTTGTCTCAAACCTATCCATCGCAAAAGCTCCATTTTTAAAAATATTAAAAAAAACCTGTTGCAGCTTGGGCGCTTCTCCCAGGAGTTCAGGAAGATCAGATTCTATGTATTTTTTTATCGAAATATTTCTAAAATCAAAATCTTTTTTAAAACTATAATCCGCCGAAGCTAAATCAATTGTTTTATCAATAAGTTCGGCTATATTGAGGGGAATTTTTTTATTTTTTTCTTTCCGGGCAAAGCTTAGCATATTCGAGACCAAATCTGAAACTCTTTTACCCGATTCATTGATGTTGGCAAACATATGGGGGATTTCTCTCAATTCAAGATATTTGGATAAATTTTCGAGAGAGATAGAAGAATCTACGGCAGCTTGTATATTTGCCGGAAGATTTCCATTTAATCCAAGTCTTCTTTCTAGTGAACTAGCGGTCTGTATCAATCCGGCAAGTGGATTATTTATCTCATGAGCCATTCCTGCGGCCAGTCCTCCGACAGAAAGCATTTTCTCACTCTGGATCATATGTTCCTGCAATTGATGTTTTTCTGTGACGTCATCGGCTCTGATGACTGCCCCCGGAGAATCTTTTGACGTTAATGGATACACGATGATATCCAGAAAATGTTCATTTCCATCAGAGTCAGAATACTTACCTGTTTCTTTAAAAACAGATTGTTCTCCTATTTTTTTACGGAATAGATCTCTGTCTTCTTTTATAAAAGTGAAAACATCAGTGAAGATTTCTCCTCTTGCCCTCTGTTGAGTTATTCCTGTTACCTGTTCCGCACTTTTATTCCAGATTCCGACTCTCCCTTCTTCATTTACACCAATAAGAATAGAAGGCATTGAGTCGAAAATATCTCCCAGAAGTAACTGGAGATTTCTCACTGGTTTTAAAATTGAATATGAAAATTGGAATCCCATAATAATGACAATTGCAATCTCTGCAAATAGTAAGGAAATAAGTGAGAAGAAAGAACGATTCGCAGTAGCATCTTGTTCCGCGTCGACTCCAGAGGATATTAAATTCATTGAATTCGTTGCGATTTCCAGACTATTTTTAACAAATGAGAATAAACCATGAATTTGAGAAATTGTATCTTCTTCAAAATCATCATTTATTACTGTTTGAAACAATGTCGTAATTTCATTGTGTGCGTGTCTCAGGTCATAGATAATCACCCTCATCTGCTCCGCTTTTATAATCTTCTCTGCATTATCCAGTAGTGCACTTGATCTGGCAGTTCGAAAGCGATATTCAGAAATTTTTCTTTCATCTCCAGTGATAATAAACTCATTAATAGCTGCCTCCATGTTGAGCATATTTACACTGAGACGGAGTGTTAGATCATTTTCTCGTACTAATTGCTTATAATGACTAGTAGACCGACTCATAGAAAGGATGAGGGAAAATCCCGTCAATCCGCTAAAAAGTAAAATAAAAGACATCAGTATGTAAATTATCAATGTATGATTCTTTATGGAATTATCACTAATACGTTTAAAAAGCATATTCACTCATATTGTCTCTTGTAACATCTGTCCAGGAGCTGCCGTAATACAGATTAGACCTGACTTTATCTTTAGTAATCTGCTGATAACCACTGGTAAGTAGATCCATTTCGTCCTGAATAGACATTCCCTCTAAAGTCATCACTGCCAGTAAATTCATGATATATCCTGCATCTAGTGGATCCCAAAAGGAAATAAGATCTACGCTGCCATTTTCCAGAAATTCGGAGCTGCTGGAAACCAATCCAGTTGAAACAACAGAGATCTCCTTAGATAAACCGAGAGACACAACAGCAGTACCAGCTCCAGTTGCAGTTGACATGGGGGCACCGAGGACTCCCTTCATTTCAGGATTATTTGCAATCGCGTCCATTGTCTGTGAGTAGACAATAGACTGCTCATCAAAACATTCAATCCATTTATCCTGTACTGACATGAGGGGATATTGCTCTTTCTGGTATTTAACAGCCGCAGACATCCATTCTATATGAGTTCTCGAACCAAAACTGCCGATAAAAACCAGGTAATCACCCTTTTCATCCATTAAAAAAGCAAGATGATCCATTAAATGTTCACCATAATCTCTATTGTTAAAGGCTTCAATGATAATATCCGCATTTTTGATATTTGAAGCTTCATGCGCGATAACCACAATTCCCGCTTCCCGTGCCTGTTGAAGTGCTGGTTCAACCGATTCGACATCAAAAGGAACTATGCAAATAGCATCGACTTTATCTGCAATTGCCTGTTGAATCAGTTCTAACTGAAGCTCTTTTTCAGCTCTGGGCGGCCCTGAAAAAGTACAATCCATGCCCGATTCATCGGCAAAACGAAAAACGCCTTCTCTCATTCGAGAAAACCACGCTATACCATCAGTTTTTACGATAGTTCTTATTTTATACGATGTATTGACATGAGAGATAAGGTCTGATCCCTTTGATATTTGATCATCACAACCTGAGAGGGAAATAAGCATTAAAAAAATAATAAGAGTTTTCATAATCCACCTTTCCAAAAATGAATACATTCCATTCGCCAATTCAAAATAACATTATTTTTGGGGAAATATAGATTTAAAGAAATTTCCAAAACCTTTTTTCCGTTCCGGGAGATCCGCTTCACCAAAAGCAGTGACATTCTGCTCTTTGCCAACAACGAGTAAAATATCTCCGATCTGCAATCGAACTTCAGGGGAAAAGAAATTAAAGCTATCTCCGGCTTCTTCATTGCGGATCGCAACAACATTTATTCCTCTTGTTGCACGGATGTTTGCTTCGATTAAAGATTGGCCGATAAATTTTTCCGGAACTCTTACCTCTGCCATTACCAAACCATTTCCTATAGACATGTAATTAAATAATAATGAGGAGACTAACATCGGAATGACTCGTATAGCAGCTTCCCTATTAGGGAAAACTACTTGATCGGCACCGACAATTTTTAAGATTTCTCCATGCTGATCCGTTTCTGCTTTTACAACAATATTTTGAATGTTCTTATTCTTAAGGTATTTGGTAACAAGAATTGATGCTTCTATATTATCTCCTAAATCAACTATGACAGCATCTATATCGACTGGAATCAACTTGTTAATAGTTTCCTCATTGATTACATCTGCTATAAAAGCACTTGCAACACTGTCCTTATACATCTCAATCAATTCACTTCTCTTATCAATAAGAATTATTTCACAATCAATTTCAACCAACTCTTCAAGCACTCGTTTCCCGAATGTACTAATACCTATTATTGCAAATTGTTTCATCAGCCTATTAAAACCTCACCTTTTGGATAATCTATAAATCTATCTTTAGAACTAAGATTCATAGGCATGATAAGAGCAAAAAGTCCTACCCTGCCAGCAAACATAGTACCAATTATTACTAGTTTTCCAGTTATCGATAAAGAAGAAGTCAAACCGGTAGACAACCCGACAGTACCTAGAGCTGAGAAACATTCAAATATAATATCTAGTTGAGAGAATCCTTTTCCAGATTCATAATATGTTAAAAGAAAAATACTTAGAAACACAATGAAAACAGCTTTCACAAAAAAGAGTGCTGCTCTTGTCAGATTATCAGATGTTAAACGTCTGTTGAATAAACGCATCTCTCCACTATCATCTACACCTTTAAATAGAATAATAAATAATATAAAAGCTGTTGAGACTTTTATACCTCCGGCAGTTGATCCAGATCCACCACCAATTATCATCAATAATAATGTAAAAAATTTAGAAGCCGAAGATAAATCTGACTGAGGGATACTATTGAATCCAGCAGTTCTGGTCGTAATGGATTGAAACAGTATAGGAAGAATTTTGTCCTTGGATTCCAGAGATCCAAATGCACCATTCCACTCTAAACTGCCATAGACCAAGGCACCTAATAATATTAGAGAGGCAGATGCAATTAACATTAATTTTGAATGGAACCGCAGCCGTTTTCTTTTTCCTTTGATCTTCTGAATGATATCAGAAATGACCATAAAACCTAATCCGCCGATTATAATTAATGACGAAACTGTTCCATTAACAATCCAGTTCTGTTTGAATGACTCCATACTATCGGGAAAAAGTGAAAAACCGGCATTACAGAAGGCTGAAACAGAATGGAACAATGATGAAAATAGGGGATTCTTAACCCCTTCACCCACAAAGGCTATACAAAGAAAGAAGGTTCCTAATATTTCAGCTACGATAGTCACGGTGATAATGGCACGAACGATATCTTTTGGTGTGATATTTGAATCCATTATAAAATATTCTTTGATGATTTTACTATTTTTTAAAGAGACACGACTCCCGGGAAGAGCCAGGTAAATAGTAGAAAAAGTAATAATGCCCAAACCTCCGGCCTGTATCATAATAAGAATAATAACCTGTCCGAATCGGGAGAACTCATTTGTCCCCACAGTTGCCAGACCTGTAACACACACAGCTGAAACAGATGTGAATAAAGAGTCAATATACCGGAGAGGTTCAGAGCCGATCCATGAAATAGGAAGTTTTAATAAGAGAGAACCAAAGAAAATATTAGCAATAAAATACGTAAAAAAAAGCAATTTGCCTGAAGAAAAATAACTTTTCATAGATTCTATGATAAATGAGATCAGCTTTTTTTTCTAATAGATTTTTTAAAATTTAAAAGAATTGAGAACCCATCAAGATGTAGCGGATTAGATTAAAAATATAATAAGTTGTAACGTGAGGCTTCGTATATAGAGGTCCTGGGAGAAACTTTTAATTTAATCTATTTGAAGGTTAAAGCAAGATTTAGCCCAAACGCTGAAATTGGTGTTCTCCTCAACAGCACTAAATTAGTCTTACCTAATTCAGTAAAACGATTTGGGCAAAAAAAAGTCTGGCGACGACCTACTCTCCCACAGAAAACTGCAGTACCATCGGCGCAAATGAGCTTAACTTCC
>JADGDJ010000243.1:501-6614 GCA_016744925.1 Spirochaetaceae bacterium | reverse complement strand
TGATAATACCGATCAATTTTTACTACTAAATTTACCCCCAAAAAAAAGGACTGTAGAATCAAAAAACAGGTAAGTGTATATACTAACGTTGCGGGCTTCATAGTCATGAATAATCCCCTATGTGCTTAAAGAAATATCAAAATGATCTGTTCCGAATTCACTTCTATATATAGCAATTTAAACAATGATCATTAAATTTTATTTAGTTTTTTGATCATTGATTCTGCAGAGAGGTATCAATGAGTGACGACTAGATACGATGTCCTAATAATAGGTGGTGGAGTTGTCGGTTCAGCAATAGCCAGGGAATTATCTAGGTTTCAACTTAAAATAGGAGTTGTCGATAAAGAGCTGGACGTCGGTTTCGGTACGAGTTGTCGTAATAGCGGAGTTATTCATTCCGGCATACACTATATACCAGGCTCATTACGCGCCATTCTTTCTGTAAGAGGAAATATATTAATGGATGGTGTTTGTCAGGATCTCAAAATTAAATTACAGAGAATTGGAAAATTAACTCTAGCTGTAGATGATGAAGACAAAGTTATGCTTGCTCTCTTAAAACATCAGGGAGAAATCAATGGAGTTCCGGGTTTGGAACTCATTGACCGGGCGAAGATAAAACAATTACAACCTGGAATACACGGTTTATCAGCACTGCATTCACCTAGCAGTGCTATTATTTCACCTTATTCTCTTACGATTAGACTTTGTGAAAATGCTGTTCATAATGGTGTTAACATTCATCTAGGACAAAAAGTAACAACTATAACACCAACAGCGGATCAGCTGTGGCAAGTTGAAACCTCTTCAGGAAAGAAATATGTCACGAAACTGATTATTAACTCCGCGGGATTATACTCAGCCGAAATTTGCCGATTAGTAGGAATCAATGAATATACTGTATATCCTTGTCGGGGAGAATACTATGTACTTGATAAGAGGTTGCATGGGATTCTCGGGAAATTGGTTTATCCCGCACCTAAAAAGAATGCACCAGGGCTTGGAATACACGCGACTCCAACAGTTAACGGTAAAATACTTATCGGCCCTAGCGCTGAGTATTTACATGCTCCAGATGATTACGCTTCAACATCTGAAATGATCAAAATACTTCGCAGTAAGGCACAACTCTTTATACCAGATATCGATGAGACAGATTATATTCGAAATTTCTCTGGAATCCGACCAAAATTAGTGCCTTCAGAAATAGGAGGAAATAAAGATTTTATCATCGAAGATCGAAAAGATGTCAAAGGATTTATCAATCTTATAGGGATTGAAAGCCCAGGGCTTACTTCAGCACCCGCAATTGCTGAAATGGTCAAAGAAATGGTGGAAAATCATTTGACACTGATACCGGATCCAACTTTTGATCCGGTTACAATCGGTAGTACTCTTTTCTTCTCAGAGTTACCTGCAGAAGAAAAAGCTGACCTTATTTCTAAAAATCCGAATTATGGAGAAATCATTTGCAGATGTGAAAAAATAACCAAACAAGAGATTCTTGAAGCTATTAATAACCCGCTGGGAGCACGGACACTTTCTAGCATTAAGTATAGAGCTAGAGCTACTATGGGTCGGTGTCAGGGAGGTTTTTGTATACCTCGGATTGTAAAAATTCTTAGGGATGAATTTGATTTCAGGCCGGAAGATTATCTATTACACAGTAAAAACTCATCTCTTTTCAAAAGCTATGCTACAGAGAGTACAAAAGTATGACTTATTGTGAAAAATCGGAAAAGAACTATTCAGATGTTAAATCGTGATATTGTAATAATCGGTGGAGGACCAGCCGGTCTTGCTGCAGCTATTGCAGCAAAAGAAACAGGGTGCAGCAATGTGCTTCTTATTGAAAGAGATCATATTCTTGGGGGTATCCTGAATCAGTGTATACATGATGGTTTTGGTTTGGAGACTTTCAATGAATCTCTAACAGGACCGGAATATGCTGCCAGATTTATAAATAATTTCAATGACTTGGGAATAGAAGTAATGATAGGAACAATCGTTCTATCACTTAATGCTGATAAAATATTGGAAGTAAGTACAGCTGGAAAATATATAAGAATCAAAACGAAAACGGTGATACTTACTATGGGATGTCGAGAAAGGACTCGTGGTGCAATATCAATTCCGGGAAGTCGTCCGTCAGGTGTCTATACAGCAGGGATGGCACAAAATTTAATGAATTTAGAAAATATTTGCATTGGAAATAATGTATGTATTTTAGGGTCAGGAGACATAGGGTTGATAATGGCACGACGTATGACTCTGGAGGGAGCACATGTCCAAGCTGTATTTGAAATCCTACCATATTGCAGCGGGCTGTCCAGAAACGTACAGCAGTGCCTCAACGATTATAGTATTCCCCTGTTTCTCAACTCAACGGTTACTGAAATAATTGGTAACGGGAGACTAGAAGGAATAAACGTTGCCCAGGTAGATACTAATGGATTTCCAATTTTAGAAACAAAACGATTTATTTCCTGTGATACACTCCTTCTTTCGGTAGGGCTTATTCCTGAAAATGAACTAACTCGTGAAGCAGGAATTGAACTGGATCCTTTAACTGGAGGAGCTGTTGTAAATGATTTTTATATGACAAGTATTACCGGAATTTTTGCTTGCGGGAATGTTCTGCATGTACACGATTTAGTGGACTGGGTCTCAGAAGAAGGATCAGAAGCTGGAAAGAATGCTGCCTCTTTTTTAATAAATGGAGACATCGGCTCTAAAGAAAATCATATCCCGATAATGCATGGGAAAGGAATTAAATATACTATCCCACAACGGGTAAGCTTAAAGAAAGATTTTACACTTTCGCTACGTATCAGAACTCCGGGAAGGGATCGAACATTAATTATACAAGATAAAGAGAATGTAGTTATGAAAAAGAAAGTTCATCATCTTCACCCGGCTGAAATGATAAAAATTTATATCCCGAAGTCATCTATATCAAATAGTAGCTCTTTAAAGGTAACATTAGAATGAGTCGGAGAGAATTAACATGTGTGATTTGCCCCATCGGATGTAATATTTCTATTATTATCGATGGCAATAGACCAACCCAGATAATCCGGATACAGGGAAATGCTTGCAAAAAAGGAGCAGAATGGGCTCATCAAGAAGTGGAAAATCCCCTACGGATTATCACGTCGAGTATATCAGTTATAGGTGGTGATTTTCTACTTGCAAGTGTCAAAACAACAAAACCAATTCCTTTAATAAAAGTCAAGCAGGTCATGAAGGAAATACATGAGAGAAAACTTATTGCGCCAGTATCTATGGGTGAAGTTGTAATTTCCAATCCGGCAAATTGTGATACTGAGATTGTTGTTACCAGGTCTATACAGATAAATCCTGTTCGATCAGTCAATGAGAAATAATGATGTACTCTTATTTCTGAAAAAGTAAATTATATTGTGTATTGAGGAGTTGAGAATGAAAATTGTTGAAATACGACCACTTTCTATTCCTGCTGTAAAAGTTATCAGATTTGCCCGCTTTTGTGATAATCGTGGATATTTTACTGAACCTTTTAGAAACAGCCAATTTCGTAAAGAGATTCCCTTTATGAAAAACATTGATTATTGTCAGATCAACGAAAGTTATTCAAAACCCGGAGTTGTCCGTGGGCTCCATTTCCAATGGAATCCATATATGGGGAAACTTGTTCGCACTGTGCAAGGAAGAATGTTAGATCTTTTTCTCGATATACGCAGAGGATCTCCTACATTTGGAAAAGTATCTGCTTATGAAATGATATCTCAAAACGATAGAGATTTCGCGGAATGGATATGGATACCTCCCGGATTTGCGCATGGTAATTATTTTTCTGAAAGTTCAACGATAGAATACATGTGCTCCGGTGAATATAGTCCGAATTGTGAAGCGGGGATTTCACCTCTTTCAGATGACCTGGATTGGTCTGATTGTGACGCTCAGCTAAAAGAGGAATTTATTAAAGTTACCAATTCTGACATCATAATTACTAAAAAAGATATGGCAGGTTTCACACTGGAGTCTTGGTCTGCTGATAAACGTTCAAATAATTTTTTATATAAAAATTTGGAGTGAGTCAAATGAATTTTTCTAATTTACTCATAACTGGCGGTAGCGGGCTACTTGGGAAAGAGATGAAAAAAATTATCCCAGAAGCGTGTTATGTAAGTAGTCAAAATTTCAATGTCACAGATATCGATCAGATGTGTAACTTCATTGAAGAAAAAAAAATTGAGACGATTCTTCACGCTGCAGCATATACATCTCCACCCCAAATTGATAAAAATCCCATGCTCGCTCTGGATGTAAATATTATTGGTACCGCTAATATTGTAAAGCTTTGCATGAAGAACAAGATCAAACTTGTTTATATTTCTACAGATTATATTTTCAAGGGAGATAAGGGAATGTATAAAGAGGAAGATCCGGTTTTTCCCATCAATAAATATGCATGGTCTAAACTGGGTGGAGAAAGCGCAGTCAGGCTGTATGATAATTCTCTCATTATCAGAACATCATTTGGTGAAAATGAATTCCCTTATGAAAAGGCTTTCATTGATCAATGGACAAGTCGCCTTCCTGTAAAAGAAATTGTTCAGCACTTAGTAGATCTTTTAGATTTAGATGTATATGGAACAGTACATGTATGTGGAAAACGAAAAACAGTCTTTGAATATGCTCAAATGATAAGCCCCGATAAATCAATTGGAGAACTTTCATTGGATGATGTATCGTTCATAGCACCTAAAGATACATCTCTAGATACAACAAAATATAATGAGTTAATTAATCAAAAGCAACATGTCAATAGGAGAAAAACATGAGGATACTAGTAGCCGGTGGAGCAGGATATGTAGGGTCTGTTTTAGTTCCATATTTATTGGAAAGAGGATATGAAGTAGATGTTATTGATTTATTGTGGTTTGGTAATCACCTGCCTCCTTCAATTAAAGTAAATAAAATGGATTTACTCGATTGTACTGAAGATCATTTAAAGAATTATGATCAAGTTATATTTTTAGGAGGATTATCCAATGATCCGATGGCTGAATTTAACCCCTCATTGAATTTTATTGCCAATGGAGCAATTCCATCTTACCTGGCATACCTTGCCCGTAGAGCAGGAGTAAAAAGATTTATATATGGTTCTTCATGTTCTGTCTATGGATATACAGTCGATGAACTATACAACGAAGAATCTCCTGTTGTTTGTGGATATCCCTATGGTATTTCTAAACTCCAGGGAGAACGTGGAGTTCTCCAGATGCAGTCTGATAGTTTCTCAACTATTGCGTTGAGAAAAGGCACGATTTGCGGTTATAGCCCACGTATACGAATGGATCTTATTGTTAATACAATGTTTAAATCAGCGATGAAAGATAAGCAGGTAATTGTAAACAATGCCTCAATATGGCGCCCTCTTTTAGATATCCGAGATGCCGTAAAAGGCTATTTAAGAGCTGTACAGGCAGATTACAGCATAAATGGAGTCTTTAATATAACCTCTGACAATTATACAGTAGGCCAGGTCGGAGATATGGTTAAAGAAGAAATAGAAGCATTGACCGGTGAGAAGATTAATCTGAAGATAAAAAATATACAGGATTTCAGAAATTATAAGGTAACTAACACAAAAGCTAAAACAGTTCTCGGTTATGAACCCAAATTCACTGTAACAGACATAATCAAAGATCTTTATAACAATAAAGAAAAATTCGCTGATTTTGAAACCGACAATTATTACAATATTCGTCAGTTTAAAAAGCTTTTACTATAGCATCAATACAAGGAATTACACATTATGGACTATCAAGACTCTATCGATCTCTCTATCATTGTAGTTGCGTGGAATGTAAAAGAGATTCTTAATGAGTGTTTTTCAGCTCTCCGGGCCTCATCTGATAAATTGAATAAACAAATAATTTATGTTGATAATGGATCAGTTGACGAATCAGTTGAATTTGTTCGACAAAACTATCCTGAAATCGAAATAATTGCCCGTTCTGAGAATCTCGGGTTTATTCGAGCAAACAATTTAGCGTACAAACAGGCAAAGGGAAAATATATTCTTATGCTCAATTCCGATGCTTTTGTTTCCTCTGAAAGTA
>JADGDJ010000243.1:0-491 GCA_016744925.1 Spirochaetaceae bacterium | reverse complement strand
TCTTAGAGGAAAATCCAGATGCCGGAGTTGTTGGAGCCAAGCTCATAGGTAGAGATGGAACTTTGCAGCCTTCTGCCCGTTATTTTCCGACTCCATTTAAGATTTTTCTGAGCAAACAAGGTTTAGATGGAAAGATCCCTTTAATTAAACCACTTGATAACCTGAAAGCAAATCACGAGATTATTAGGAGTTGTGATTGGGTTGTTGGGTGTTATTTGCTTACAAGAAGAGAACTTATAGATCAAATGGGGTTTTTTTTGAGAGAAGACTATTTTATGTATAATGATGACAATGATTTGTGTTATCGAATCAAAAAACTGGGTTTTAAAACGTTTTTTTTCCCTGTCCCAGTTGTTCATTTAGGTGGTGCAAATGTAAAAAAAATGAATCTTATACCTAAGAAAGGAAATGATGTAGTAAAATTTCAGATTGAAAGTCAGATGATATATTTCAGAAAAAATTATAGTATATTAAGTGTTATTAATTTATAT
>JADGDJ010000242.1 GCA_016744925.1 Spirochaetaceae bacterium | reverse complement strand
CTCAATCAGTTCATCTTCAATATTTATAGTGAATAAATTGATTACCAATGCAACTGTAATCCCAAGAAACATCAATCCAAATTCATTCAATAAAATTGGAAATGACAATTCCTTTAATGAATAAATATGCATTACCAAAACCACATTTAATACGATAGCCACTTTTGTATCAAACTGATGCATTAAAAAAGTAAATATTAAAATATATAAGGTAAATACAGCTAATGAAAAACCAAAAACTGTAAACAATACAGTAGAAAGTGCCAAGGAAACAATTGCGGCTAAAAGACGGGTCGAAGCCAATTTAATAGACTGTTTTTTGGCAGATAACATACTTACGATCACAATTGTTGCTTCGGACATATAAAATTCCATTTTTAACGCCTGAGCAAGTAAAATTGCTATTACAACACCAATAGCTATTTTAAGACTTGTTACAATATGCTCTTTTAACATATATTCACCCTCCCTTCATTCATTCATTTTGGACTTTACCCCGAAGTTGGTATAACCTGTTAAACTACACAATTTGAATCATATACTCCAGAACAGAATGACTTTTCTGGTGATTTTTTCTGAATCCTGAACAGCAATGATCATTGCCATATCTAAATCCATTGCAATGATCATTGCTGGATATGCTGAATTCTTAGCACTTAAAGCGTTTTACATTGATTAAAACTTGGCACAATATATGCAATGTTTATAAATGTAATAAACAAGGAGTCAATTATGAAATTAAAAAGTATTTTTACATGGATTCTGATTGTGGCCATTATACTGGTTACCATTTCTATTTCATTAAACCTCTTCAGTAATAGCATAATGAGAAGTATTGATCGTAAACATGAAGAACGTTTCCTCGCTTTTGCAATAGCCGATGAGTTTCGGCATACCTCAATGAATCTCACTCGTTATGCGCGAACATACGCAGCCACCGGTGAACAAAAATATTGGGATGATTATTGGACCATAGTTAATTGGAGAGGTGGTAAAGAAGCCAGACCGTCATCTGTTCACAAAGATCTAAATCCCGGTGAAAAAATTGAACAGAGAGAAATAATGACAAGAATTGGATATACCGACTCGGAATTTGAGATGCTTAATGAAATTTCCAACATGTCCAACGATTTGATCAGTTTAGAAGACCAGGCCATGCAATCTGTAGAAGCCGGTGCTTTTGTAGAAGGTCCCGCATCTTTACTTCTTGGTGAAGATATTCAGACTTTTGCAGTAAGAATCCTCTATGATGATACATATCATACCGAAGTCTACAAAATCTGGGGAACAGTTGAAGAATTTGTAAAAGTATTAGATGAACGAATTTTTGAAGAAATAGAAATATTGGACAGGAGAGAACAACTGATTAATTTTGTATCTCTGGCTATACAAGTTGTAATTGCATTAGGGATAATCATGCTTGTAGTCTTTATGATTCGGTCTGTGTTAAACAAGCTTTTAGGTGGTGAACCTGTTGATCTTCAACACGTAAACTGGAAAATCGCTGATGGTGATCTGAATCAGCAGCTTAATCTTAAGCGTAACGATAAAACCAGCTTATTTGCATCTATGGACAAAGTTTTAAAACAATTGTTTAAAACGGTCAGTCAGGTACAAAGGTCAGCTTATGATATGGCAATCAGCAGCGGGCAATTAAGCAGTACAACACAACAATTATCCCAGGGGGCAACTGAACAGGCCGCTTCTGCAGAAGAAGTCTCAAGTTCCATGGAACAGATGGGTGCTAATATTCAACAGAACTCAGAGAATGCATATGAGACTGATAAACTTTCAAAGAAAGTAACGGAAGATGCCAGAGAAAGTAGAATTGCTGTAAAACAGTCTGTAGAGGCTATGAAAGAGATCGCTCAGAAAATAGGAATCATTGAAGAGATTTCCCGTCAGACAAATCTTCTGGCACTTAATGCCGCTATTGAAGCCGCAAGAGCAGGCGAACATGGTAAAGGTTTTGCCGTTGTTGCCTCTGAAGTCCGCAAACTGGCGGAAAGAAGTCAAAGTGCTGCTGGAGAAATAACTGGAATTTCCTCATCCTCAGTTGCTGTTGCAGAAAAAGCTGGATCATTACTTGATACACTGGTTCCCAATATAGAAAAAACTTCAGAATTGATCCAGGAGATCAGTGCTGCCAGTACAGAACAGAATACTGGTGTGGAGTAGATTTCACAGGCTTTGAATCAATTGGATCAAATTACACAGCAAAATGCCTCAGCTGCAGAAGAAATCGCTGCTACTGCCGAAACTCTGGCATCTCAATCTGATGATATGAAAGAGCTAATTTCTTTCTTTGATATTGGAGGCTCGAATAAGTCAGTTCTCAAAATAGAGCAAAGAAATAATTCTGTTGTAAAAGCAAAACAAGAGACAATCTCTACAGGAATAACTATTCCGGAAGAAAGTGATTATACAGATACAAATTTCAGTGACTTTTAAATGGAGAAAATAATAATATGAATATTGTAAATAGAACAAATGAGTATATAACCTTTACTCTGCAGGATGAAGTTTATGCCATTGAAGTTTCATCGATTGAAAGCATTCTGGAATATACTAAGGTGACAAAGTTACCAGGGATGGATGATACGGTTAAAGGAGTCATCAATTTAAGAGGGAACGCTCTACCGGTCATTGACCTGCGCACTGCTCTTAATTTAAATGAGTCTGAAATAACTCAGAATACTTCTATTATTATAATGCTCATCAAAAATGGTGAACAGATTGCTACAATTGGAGGGATTGTTGATTCAGTAAAAGAAGTCATTGAAATTACTGATGACATGATCCAGGACGCACCAAAGGTCGGTATTAGGATTAGGAGTAATTACATAAACGGTATAGCAAAACATAATGATAAATTTGTTATAATTCTTGATATAAATAAAGTCCTTAGTTCTGATCAGATCGCATTTGCCGAGGAAGAAAAGGATAAACTCAAATAGAATAATCAAGCCTCTCACCAATCGCCAAAGCACACCATCAGGTTTACCGGGTCTGTAGTTCTTGCTCAGTAAACCATAGCTTTTTCGCTCAGATAAGGGAGCCACTTTTCATAGTCGCTGTTGGTTTTTACAATTTTACAGGTAGACGTATTGTAAATTTAGATCCGAGTCCGGGACCGGACTCGACAAGCATCTCTCCCTGGTGGATTTCTGTTATAATGAAATAAGAAACACTCAGGCCCAGTCCGGTTCCAGAATTATCATCTTTAGTGGTAAAAAAAGGTTCAAAAACACGCTTTCTTACATCTTCCTCCATCCCCGGTCCATTGTCCTCTATTTCTAAGCAGATCCTGAGGTCTTCTTTTTTCATGTAAAGTCTGATGACAAACCGGGGGAGGAGTATATTTGCTTCAAACATCGCCTGGGCTCCATTTTTGAAAAGATTGAGCAGTACCTGCTGGATTTTCGCACTTTCACAGGATGCTATTGGAACATTACTGTCAAATTCTCTTATTATCTTTATCTTTTTAAAATCGTACTGCTTTTTCAAATTATAATCGCTTGAGGCAAGCATAAGAGTTTGATCAATCAATTTAGCTAAATCCTGAGAACATTTTTGCCCTTCGTTCTTTCGTGAAAAACTTAGCATATTTTTTACGATCTCTGCGGCTCTCCCGCCTGATTCAATGATGGAAGATAGCATCTTCATGATCTCTCTCTCTTCCATAAATTGTTTAATGGCCTCAACAGATGTTCCCGCATTCTCTGCTGCTTTAATATTTGCAGGCATATTAACCTTATTATCCAGTCTATGCTGCAGTACGGCTGCTGTTTGCACCATTCCGGCTAAAGGATTATTTATCTCATGGGCAATCCCGGCCGCTAATCCTCCCACAGATAACATTTTCTCGCTTTGTATCATCATCTCCTCCATCCGGATTTTTTCAGTTATATCATCAATCCGTATGACTGCATCCTCCATATTCGCCTCAAGGAGAGGGTAGATCGTAATATCTACATAAATGGTTGAATTATCAATAATTCTCAGCTTCTTTCTGACGTGTTCCACTTTACATGACTCTATACTTCTTCTGATTATCTTCATATCTGAACTGATTGAAGGGAATACTTCAGGAAGGGGATATCCCATGGCTGCATCCAGACCAATACCTGTCAACTCCTCAGTACTTTTGTTCCACTGGGTGACAGTTCCCTCCCGGTTCACTCCAATTAATGCA
The DNA here is from genome assembly GCA_016744925.1 of Spirochaetaceae bacterium. Taxonomy (GTDB): domain Bacteria; phylum Spirochaetota; class Spirochaetia; order DSM-2461; family DSM-2461; genus Spirochaeta_F. Next base: position 2,497 of record JADGDJ010000242.1, on the reverse strand, counting down.
GAGGGCATTGAATCGAATATACTTGTGAGATAATATCTCAAGTGATGCAGATTATCCTTAGCCATTTTGCGTTCTGTAATATCAATAATGACACCATCTAATTTCAATTGCTGCAATTTTTCATCATAAACGCTCTGGAATTTATTCAGAATCCATCGTATTTCATTATTTTTCCTGATAATCCGGTGCACTATTGTGCAGGATTTATCATCTTTGAGGCTTCGGGAGATTTTATCATGCACAGACTGCCTGTCTTCCCGATGGATAAGGGAGGAGTAAGACCGAACTTTATTATTTAGAAAATCACCGGAATTGTATCCGCTGAGTGTCTCAATCCCCTTGCTTATATAATCCATAGTCCAAAACTCATCATTTGAACATCTGTACGTTGTCCCCGGTATATTCTCAACCAACATGCGGTATCTGTTTATACTATTCTCCAACTGTTTATTCGATTCATCAAGCTTTGCTGTTCTCAACAGGACTTGAGCTTTCAGGCTTCGATTCCATAAAAGAGAAGAAATAATTATTAAAATAATAAAAAGGACAAAACCTGACAGAATAATCCAGAGTTCTTTTTGCAGATAAAAGGGTTTTATATCGAGGCTTATCCATTTGCTAAAAACCTCTTTTTTTTCTTTTTCTGAGATCAGAGCCAGACCTTTTTCCAGAATAGAGTTGAGGATGGGCAGGTCTTTACGTGATGCAATGGCCAGGTCGAGAGTTATATCTGTGTAAGCTGCGACTTTGAGATTCTCAATTCCATTTTCACGGATAACATAAGAAGCTGTTGTCAGTTCAACAATAGTTGCATCATTTGTATTGAATGATATTTCTGTTAAAACCTCTGTGTAGTTTGATTTTGTTTCGATTTCCAGCCATGGATATTTCTCTTTCAGAATTTCGAGAACGGCATATCCTTCAACCATAGCAACTTTTTTACCCAATAAATCTTCTATTGAAGAAATACCAGATGTGTCTTTCCGTACGATAATCACTTCTGGAATGTGAATAAAAGGCTTGGTGAAAAGAAGATATTTTCCCCTTTCCGGTGTCCATTTGGCAGCACATATTATATCTATCTCTTTTTTTTCAGCGCTTTTCAGCAGTTTGTCCCAAGTTTCCATCCTGACAATCTGGAATTGGATTCCCAGTTTTTTCTCTATCAAATGGATATAATCTGCTGTCAAACCAACATAATTGCCATCATCATCAAAAAAATCGAGAGGAGGTGCTGAGGGGTCGGGGCCAAGACGAATTGTTTCATTATTTAGAATCCATGCCCTTTCTTCCAGGGTCAGTGGATCTGTTATCCGGTTTTTACAGCTGGAGGAAAAAAACAATATCAGAAGAATGAGAAGAAAGGCTTGGTATGGAATCCTCATTCCCCGATGGTTAAATACATAGGTCATAAATACAATTAATCCCTTGATCGTTATTTTATATAAAATAACGACTCTACTTTTGTTTCTTCCAGTTGCCTATCCTCTTCTGGAAGCATCAGATTTTTGTCTTCATTTAGAAATCATTAAAATCAGTGTCTGTATAGTCTTTCTCATCAGGGATTGTGATTCCAGTCGATAATGATTTCATTTTTTTTCCGATAGGGAGTTTCTCCAAAGGTTGTTTTTCAGGTTCTTTTTTTGCTATAGATCTGCCCGACTTTCCAATATTAAAAAAAGCCATTTGAGTTTTCATCTCCTCAGCTTGTTCTGCTAAGGTTTCTGATGTCGAGGCCATTTCTTCTGCAGCAGAGGCATTTTGCTGAATAACACTATCCAATTGAGTCAATGCCAAATTAATTTGCTCAACTCCCGTATTCTGTTCAAAGCTTGCAGAACTGATCTCCTGTATAAGTTCTGATGTTTTCTCAATATTAGGGACCAGAGAATCCAGTAGTGTTCCTGCTTTTTCTGCGATTATAACAGAAGATGAAGAAATACCGGTAATTTCACCTGCAGCATTCTGACTTCTCTCAGCTAGTTTTCGGACTTCTGACGCAACTACCGCAAATCCTTTGCCATGTTCGCCGGCTCTCGCCGCTTCTATGGCGGCATTTAATGCCAAAAGATTTGTCTGACGTGAAATCTCTTCAATTATATTAATTTTCTGTGCTATTTGCGTCATAGCTTCAACTGATTGTTTTACCGCAACCCGGCTTTCCCTGGCATCTTCAGTGACTTTTTTGGCTAATTTATCTGTAACATCAGTATTTTCGGAAGTCTGCTGAATATTTGAAGCCATTTGCTCCATTGAGCTGGAGACTTCTTCGGCGGATGCTGCCTGTTCAGATGCACCTTGTGCTATTTGTTGGGCAGATGAACTGATTTGAGAACTGCTAACCGACAATTGAGTCGTTGACTCCTGGATATTTCCGACAACATCTTTTAAAGAAGAATTCATTTTGAATAAAGATTTGGCCAGATCTCCAAATTCATCTTTTCTGGAGAGGACTGCATCCGATGGTTTTTGCGTTAGATCGCCACTACTTATAACC
>JADGDJ010000241.1 GCA_016744925.1 Spirochaetaceae bacterium | reverse complement strand
TAATCTCATGGGTGATGGTTTGCGTGATGCCCTTGATCCGAAACTCAAACGTTCCTGATAAAAATCATGTCACTGCTTGAAATACAAAATCTGTCGGTCACCTTTAAGACAGCAGGTGGCCTCTTCACCGCCGTTGATCGCGTTTCTTTAACAATCAATCATGCTGAGGTTGCCTCCATCGTCGGTGAGTCTGGATCGGGTAAATCTGTAACTTCATTCTCGATCATGGGCCTTGTTCCGACACCTCCCGGAAAAAATGAAGGCGGCCAGATATTATTTAAAGACAAAGACCTTTTAAAATTGACTAATACGCAGATGCAGAAAGTTCGTGGAAATGATATCTCAATGATTTTCCAGGAACCAATGACAGCTCTTAATCCCGTAATGACTGTTGGTAAACAGATTACAGAGGTTATTGCTCTTCATACAAAATTATCAAAAAAGGAACAGTGGGAAAAAGCTGTTGCTATGATTAAAAAAGTAGGCATCTCTGATCCGGAACAGAGAGCGAGCAGCTATCCTCATGAACTTTCCGGAGGCATGAGACAGAGAATAATGATAGCAATGGCACTTGCTTGTGAACCAACTCTTTTGATTGCAGATGAACCGACAACGGCTCTGGATGTGACCATTCAGGCGCAGATACTCGAGCTTATGAAGGGTTTGCAGAAAGAGTATAATTCCGCCGTAATTCTTATAACTCATGACCTGGCTGTTATTGCAGAATCTGTCGATAGAGTCCTTGTCATGTATGCAGGGAAAGTTGTTGAAAATACTGATGTGGAAACACTTTTTAAAGAAGCGAAACATCCTTATACTCAGGGGCTGTTAAAATCGATCCCTGTTCTTGGTGAGTTAGATCAGAAACTACAAGCAATAAAAGGACGCGTGCCGAGTCTTATCGACTTACCAATTGGTTGTTCTTTTAATAATAGATGTCCCAAGGCTATACCAAAGTGTTTCGAGGTCACACCAGAACTTATCGACTTGGATGATAACCATACAGTTCGGTGTCATCTTTACAACCAGGAGTAAATTAAATGGAAAATATAGTAGAACTTTATAATTTAAAAAAACATTTTGATATTAAAGCCGGTGTACTGCGACGAGTCGTCGGTCATGTCCGGGCAGTCGATGGCATAACGTTTAATATTGAAAAAGGAAAAACCCTTGGTCTTGTAGGCGAGTCCGGTTGCGGAAAAACAACAGCGGGAAGAACAATAGTCGGTTTGTATAAACCAACAGAAGGCGAAATGTTTTTTGATGTTCCCCGCCAACAAATAGATCGGATCAATAAGCTTAAAAAAGATTTCGAAAAGATCGATGATAAAAAAAGTAACGAAGCAAAAGAAATTGACTCAGAAATTCATGATCTTAGAAAAAAACACGATATTTACAAATTACCTAAAAAAGAATTGAATCACAAACGAAAAGAATTACAAATGGTTTTTCAAGACCCCTACGGTTCTCTCAACCCAAGAATCCCTGTCGGTGATATTATTGGTGAAGGCTTGGATATTCATAAATTGTACTCTACCAAAGAGGAGCGGAAAAGAACTATCCAGGAATTGATGGATATTACAGGTCTTGATCCCTCTTATATCAATAGATATGCCCATGAGTTTTCTGGAGGGCAGAGACAGAGAATCGGTATTGCAAGATCATTGGCGTTAAAACCAAAATTGATTGTCCTCGATGAGCCTGTTTCAGCTCTTGATGTTTCGATTCAGGTTCAGGTTCTAGAATTGTTAAATAAGTTGAAATCTGAATTTGGTCTTACGTATTTATTTATTGCCCATGACTTGTCGGTTGTTGAATATTTCGCAGATAATGTCGCAGTAATGTACCTAGGTAAAATCGTTGAAATTGCCGATAGAGACTCATTGTATAAGGATAAGCTTCATCCTTATACGCAGGCTTTGATCTCTGCAGTACCTCTTCCTGTTCCCAATTCAAATAGAAAAAGAATCATGCTTGAAGGTGATGTACCATCTCCAGTAGCTCCTCCTTCCGGTTGTAGTTTTCATCCCAGATGTATGCATAAAATGGACATCTGCTCGAAACGAACTCCTGAACTGCAGGAAGTTAAACCCGGACATCAGGTAGCCTGCTGGTTACACAATAAGAGATAATTATATATGTTTTTTACTGTTTCATTATCTAAAGATGAACAAAAGCTTACTTATCACATGAGTCCCGTTTTACGCGGGATTTTGTGGTTTTTTTTAATTTCTATTGTTTTAATGTTTCTTTTTTCATTTAGTGTTGCTGATTTTAACAACGCGCCTCTTCCGGGAAAGATCAATACATTTGTACTGCCCATTATTCTACTCATTGGATCACTATACAAATATTCCCTGGTCTTTAATAAAAACACAAGTGAAATAGAGATCTATTCCGGTGTTGTCTTTTTCTACAAAACTAAAAAATTCAAATTTGAAGAGCTGAATAATATTGTAAAAAGACGCATAAAGATAAGAAGTTTTAACAAAGGTGAAATGGAAAATAAAATAACTTCTTATCGACGAGATCGGTTTATTTTCGGATTTGTAATAAATGGGAAAATGATCCTCATCGATAGAAATTGCAAACCCTTAAAAACGGAACAATTTTACATGAGTTTTAAATCATTTTTCCCCCTGATTGTGAGTGATGAAAGTCCCTGATAAAAGGGAAATCTTGGAGAATTATGAGAAAAAGAAACAGGATATTTATAATAGCTTTCATCGTTCAGTTAATTATTGTACTGGTGATTGTCCTATTTCCTGAGAAATTAAAAATTGAAAAATTTACCAGTTATAGTTCTTTAATAAAACCAACAGCAATTGTTGAGTATGAAAAAATACCACCGAATGAAATCAGAAAAAAGATTGCAGAATCGGATCTTTTTACCAAGTACAATGGAACACGGGGAATAGTCACAGAGGATAGAGACACAGCTCTGATTATAATAACAAATTGGAAATTTGAACAATTAATTCACTTTGACAGACTCATGTTGAGTGGTTTTAATAGTGGGATTGGTTCTCTTCTTATCGACTTGAATGATGCTCCTTTTTTTGTCCCTATTTTACAAGCTGATGGTGAGTATTACACGACTGAAGAAAGACAATTTTTATTTGTGTTTGAATTGATAGAATATTTGAAAGATATAGGATATAAATCGTTTACCTTCTGGACATTCGGGGACTATTTTGATCTTGTAAACCAAGTTCTTCCTGAACAGGAAAGTGTTAAATCTCTCATCCTGATCTCCACTAAAAAATTTGATGAAAACAGTCATATCAATCAACCGACCTTATTGATCAGTGGAGAAAATAGTTCAGGTTTGAACGAGAACTACCTGTACTATTCTCAGTTACAGGAGAAGAATACGGTCTCTGATCTCTATATTATGCAGGATACATATTATCAACTGACAGATAGTGATGGCGAAGTCCGAAAAGAGACAGAACAAGATCTCTTCCAACAGTTATTTTCATGGGCTTCTGCTCATTTTTAATATAGGAAATTACTATACTTATGTAGATGACGGAACTTTAATCTATCAGATAAATCTGATTTAAAAATCTATTGAATGAAAAATATAGAATAATTGAGAAAATGGTTTAGAATTACTAACTAGGAATTCAAAATGAATCAGAATAATAAACATTTCTTTATGATAATCACCTGCTTTGTATTAGTTTTTTTTATAACCAGCTGCAGTATGGATAAAGAACAAGCTCAAAGAGAAATAATTAGACCGGAAACTCAATTCTCCGGAGTTTTGGACATTCAATATCAGGGTTTTGAATCGGGAAAATCCGGTGGGCAGTTTATTTTAGCTGTTCAGAATGATCCCGATACATTTAACGATGCCAGAGCTGTTGATTCGACTTCAACAGATATTACTAATCTACTTTATGCTTCTCTCGTAGAAAGATCACAGCAGGATCTAAAGTGGAAGCCTATGATATCAGAATCATGGTCATTTTCTGATGATCAAAGAACAATTACTCACACCATTAAGAAAGGCTTGAAGTGGTCTGATGGCATGGATCTCGATGCCAGGGACTTTGTCTTTGCCTATAATCACATCATTTTACGGGAAGATATTAAGTCTAATTTAAGAGACCGGATGTTTGTAAACGATCTTCCTGTCACTGTAAAGTTGATTGATAATTTTACCTTTTCAATTACGACTGATATGGTCTATGCGGGGCTGCTCAGTATTAGCGAAGTGCATCCTTATCCCAGACACATCTGGGGGCCTGTCATTGGTTGGAGTGAAGCCGATGGATATGAGTTTGAATACAGTTTGGTCGATGGAAAAGTTAAAGAGGAAAATCCTTACAATATAAAATATTCAAAGGTAAACACCATCTGGGGGACTGATGCCGATGTTTCTACTATAGTGGGAAACGGACCATTTACAGTTTCCAAATATGAAAAAGGAAGTAAAATTATTCTTCAGAAAAACCCCTTTTATTTTGAAAAAGATGATAGTGGGAATCGGCTTCCTTATTTGAATAAACTCGTATTGAAGATTATAGGAGAAAAGGATACTCAACGTGAAAAATTTCTATCTGGAGAACTGGATTTTTATTCACTGCGAGGTAAAGACTATGCTGTTCTTGTTGATCGGAAAGAGCAATCGGATTTTGATATTTACAATGTAGGACCTGTTGCTTCTACACAATTTATTGTAATGAACCAGAATCCCGATGCTTTAAATCTCAGACCGGAAGTCCTTTCATGGAATTCAAATAAGAGGTTTCGTACGGCCATTGCCCATTTGGTTGATAGAGAGACAATCATTAATAATATTGCATATGGGTTTGGTTACCCCCAATATTCATTCATTCCCCGATTCAGTCCCTACTATTGGGAGAATATTGATGAGCATGCTTATAAATTCAATCTAAAAAAAGCAGACGAAATTTTAGATTCCATAGGCTGGATCGATAACGATGGAGACGGATTCAGAGAAGATGGGAATGGTATTAAATTGTCTCTGAGAATGGTTACCAATGCCGATAATGATGTTCGAAAATCAATTAGTGAATTAGTTTCTCAAAATGCCGCAAGTATAGGAGTCGAGATCAACCTGGGCTATGACGATTTTAGGACTTTAGGGCAAAAGTTGTTATCCGGTAATGACTGGGATATGGCTCTTATCGGTTTATCCGGTTCAGTCGATCCTATTTCCGGTGCAAATGTTTACAAGTCACAAGGCAATCTTCATCTTATTGAACCGAATCAGCTTGAGCCGAGAAGGGACTGGGAGAAAGAGGTCGATGAAGCATGGGGAATCGCAAACAATACCATTGATGAATCTACGAGAATAAAAGGGTGGCAGAAGATCCAGGAGATCTGGGCTGAAGAACTTCCCTGGATATTTACATACAATCAGGCATTACTGCATGCGTATAATTCTAACCTGGGAAATATCCAGCCGAGACCTGTCGATGGATTAGATGAATTCGGCATAATTCAATATATTTATTGGAAATAATCCTTTTAATAATCCCAATTGCTTCGAACGTCGGGATTGTAAAAGGTTTTTGTCAACTTCCCTTTCAGCTCTTCATCAATCTCAATTTCCTCTACCAGGTTTATCGTCTCTGCTGGCAAAATTCCAATCCATAATCTGGTAAAAGCATTTATAGTACATTTTACAGAGGGCAGCTTGTTCACAACACCTCTCTTAACGGATGAGGTTTTACCTATTTTTACAATAAATTTCCCCTGACATTCATTTCTTTTTTCTGAATCTTCGAGAAAATCGTTTATGGGATCACTCAGTTCCAGGTTGAATGAAAGTTCAACACCATTAAATTGAACAGCTTCTATGCATTTTTCAAGGTTACAGATTCTCAGTTGCTGATAGGCTTCAGAGCTCATCTTCGATTCATATTTGCTTTTTTGGGTAATGGTCTGAAGCTGGAAGGGTTTTTCAATAAAATCCTGAAGCTGAATAAATGCGGGCTCTTTCATTTTGACTGTTCTAACCTGCTCCTCAAGGCTTTTTAGAATCCCCATCAACTGGAGAAACTGATCCCAATTTTCATAAGCCATAAAGTGAACTCTATAGGGACCTGATTCGGCGCTATCCGTGCCCATCCAGAGGTAGTGACTCAATTTTCCATCAGTCTTGTATCCCAAACCAAAACCTTGTTTAGTCCACATCATTTCCGCCTGAAATAATTCCGGAGGATCAAGTGTCACAAAACCATGATGTTTCATAGCGGTGCTAAAGCATTTATGGGCTTCGAGGTAATCTTCCGGTTTCAACCTGATGGGTATTCCACCCTTCTTGTATATTTTCAGCTTTGAAGGATCAAAACTGTACCAGTGCTCGTAACCCATAGTGGCAAACCCCAGTCTGTTGTAAAACCCCTGTTCGAACATACCCAGACCGGCCACAGCCGTACCCTTTTTTATTTCATCGCTTATCATGGATGCCAGCAGTTTCGGTGCAGCCCCCTGTTTTCTCAATAGACGGCTTACAGTTACTGAAGAGACTGCGGAAAGGGACAGGTCTTTTTCACAGTATTTCATATTTCCCGGAGAAGTGACGATAAGACACTCGGCAGAGTCATTGTGTTCCACAACTTTGCAACGGCTTGAGGATAAAAAAATATCAAGAGCTTTTTTCTCTTTATCTTCATTTTCGATCCAACCGCACTCCATCCATATTCTCTGAATATCC
>JADGDJ010000240.1 GCA_016744925.1 Spirochaetaceae bacterium | reverse complement strand
ACTTTAAACATGCTGTCCGCTCCATACTAAAAAGGACAAACATCCCTTTACAGAATATTCATTGGATCAATACAGAAATTGTTCCCTTAAAAAAGTCCGTATCTGAATATGAAAAAACATTAAAACATTTTCTATCAAAAAACGGCAATGAATTTGATCTACTTCTCTTAACACTGGGACCGGATGGTCATATAGCATCACTGTTTCCCGGTTTTCCTGCATTGATGGAAAAAGGGAAACTTGTAGTACTCACGGAAAAATCGCTTATAGACCCGAGAGTACAACGAATAACCATGACCTTACCTGCATTGAACAAATCTAAACGAGTCCTTTATTTCGTTAGCGATGAAAACTGCAGATCCATACTAAATGAAATTATGTATCGAAAAGAAGATGATAAGTTTTCCTACCCCGTTGAACAGATTAATTCTGTAGATGTCGAGCACATATGGTTTATTTTGCATTCTTGATTATAATTAAAATATGAAACCTTTTATTCTTTTATCACTTTTCGGCTCATGGTTTGCAAGCGGTGCGGAATTAGCAGTGGTCTTTCTGCTTATATTACTAATGGCTTCGGTACTTTCATTTGGTTACCTTTTTTACAAGAAGAAGCAGAGAGAAGAGCATGTACAGCTTATGCGGAAAAAATATGAAACATACCTTCTGAAGCTCAATTTTTCTGATGAGGAGCTAGCATACATTACTAAATTAACCAGATATCTGGAAAGTGATGATCTCCGATACCATATGCTGACCAACAAGAGAACATTTTCCAACTGCTCTGCTGAATTGAGAAAAAGGGAGAATCATTCCCGTGCACTTCAGGAAACAATCCAGAGAAAATTAAATTTCCCGTCGAGGAAATTTAATAGCAATTATTATTCCAGCGATGAACTTCCCGTTGGTATGCCATCGCTGGTAATCCTCGATGAAACACACAAAATCAGTGGATCTATTGTTGAAAACAATAAATCAGCTTTGACGGTAAAACTTAAAAGGGAGATTCCTGCCATGCGCGATGGGATGCATCTGAGTGTATATTTTCATGATAATCAGAAAATATTCACAATCAATACTTCAGTTCTGGATCATCGCGAAACACTGATCAAGATTTCTCATAGTCAGTTACAATCTCAAAAAAGAAGATCTTTCAAAAGAAAGAGCGTAAAGCTCCCTGTGGTTTTATCTCATACTGATTTCGAAGAAATTCCCATGCACTCTTATATTACCGATCTTAGTGAAGGGGGAGCCAGCCTGGAAAATCCGGACTTTAATTTTAAAATACACGAGAGAATTTCTCTGTACTATCATATTGGAACGGACGATGGTTTTCATATACGGGGCGAGGTTCTTCGCTTATCGGCCAAAGGGAGAATTATGCATGTGAAATTTTTTGATAGGGACTTGACAATAAGAAGCAGAATCAAAACTATAGTCAAATGAAGAACCCCGGAGCAAAGCTCTGAGGTATTTTGGCCCGAAGAATAAATTATTGGGAGAGAAATAGATATTCAATGGATGATAAAAAGAGAAGCCGGCTGATCAAACAGTCATCAATATTTAGTGCTTTGGGCAACGCCCTGCTTGCGGCAATGAAAATTATCATTGGGTTAAGTGCCAACTCTCTCGCTCTAATAGGAGACGGAATCGATTCGACTACCGACGTTATCACGTCAATAATTACGTTCTTTACTGCCACATATTCATCTGAGCCACCTGACAGGGAACATCCCTGGGGCCATGAAAGAGCCGAGACTATTTCGACGAAGATCCTCTCTATAGTAATCTTTTTCGCCGGTGCTCAATTGGCAGTACAATCCATTAAGGACATTCTTTATCAGTCCAACTACGAACTTCCCGGCATCATGGCCATTTATGCTACTCTCATTTCAATAGCCGGTAAATTCATACTGGCTTTCTACAAATTCCGCACTGGGAGAATAACTGATTCACCCATGCTTATCGCCGATGCAAAAAACATGCGAAACGATATTCTCATTTCTTTTACAGTTTTAGTGGGAATACTCTTTACGAGAATACTGGAGATTCCCCTCATCGATACGATTATCGCATTAGCGGTCAGTTTGTGGATAATAAGAATAGCCCTATCCATCTTTATGGAGACCTCTGCTGAACTGATGGACTCAATTGATGACAAAGAGATTTACAAAAAGATCTTTGAGGCTGCTGAAAAAGTACAAGGTGTCGAGAATCCTCATAAAATGAGGATAAGAAAAATGAATCGTTATTATGCTGTAGACCTCGACATTGAAGTCGATGGAAATCTCTCTGTAAAAGAGGGCCACGATATCGCCTTGAAAATTGATGAGGAAATTAAAAAAACTGTTTTCAATATTTACGATGTAATGATTCATATAGAGCCATCCGGTGCGGGAGAACACACAGAGCAGTACGGTTTGAAAAAGGATGATTTATGGAAGTGAAATATATTGTCGCCGACTGGGAAAATCACAAAGAGGAACTCAGTTCTGTTCGTTATGAAGTATTCGTATTGGGTCAGAATGTTCCCCTGGAACTGGAAGTAGAAGAGGCCGACAAGAACTATACTCACATTTTAGCACTTGCCGGAGAGAAACCTGTTGGAACGGCGAGACTGACTAGTGACGGACATATAGGCCGTGTAGCTGTATTGAAAGAGTACAGAAAATATGGAATCGGTAAGGAAATGATCTGTCAGATTGAGGAAGTTGCCTTTGAAATAGGATTTGAAGAAGTAGACCTGAATTCGCAATGCCAGGCAATTCCATTTTACGAAAAACTCGGTTACCTAGCCTATGGAGAAATATTTTTCGAAGCAGGCATTGACCACAGACATATGAAAAAAAGTTTGACGGGAATTACAAAATAGAATTAATACGATAAAGGTCTTGATAAAAGCAATTCAATAGATTATCTTCAAGTTAAATTAATCGTATAATCTTTTTAAAAGATTTAATGGGGAAAATATGGCTTATTCAATAGTTAAAGATGACTGCGTAAACTGTGCTGCCTGTGAAGGTGAATGCCCTGTAGACGCAATTTCTGAAAAAGATGATGCAAGAATCATCGATGCGGATCTTTGTATCGATTGTGGTGCCTGTGCTGACGTATGTCCTACAGAGTGTATCAACGCATAATTCATTTTTAGAAATGACAAGCTCCCGATAGATTCGGGGGCATTTTTTTTGTCCTGAAACAAATAGCATTAACAATTTCCCTCTGATATTTTATACTTGTCTCATGAATTGGGACATAGTAAAAAAGCGATCGCAAATAACCGGCCGGGTGAGAGGTTTTTTTTTAGAAAACTCATATCTGGAGGTGGAAACTCCTCTTCTCTCTCCGGACCTCATTCCGGAATCCAGCATTGAAATATTCAAGACGGAAATGATCAATCCCTACCGGGGGAATAAGGATCTCTACCTGATCCCCTCCCCGGAAATCTGGATGAAGAAGCTTCTCTCTCAGGGAAGTGGAGACATTTTTCAAATTTGTAAAAGTTTTCGCAATAGTGAGCAGAGCGGAAAACAGCACAATTCAGAGTTTACAATGCTCGAATGGTATAAAACGAATTTCAGCTATCTCGATAACATCGCCGAAACTGAAAAATTATTCTATTCTCTTGTGACTGACAATACACCGGATCATTTGAAGCCCCCCTTTGTCAGAATGTCTATGGAGGAAGCTTTTGTCAGCTTCGCTGGCTTCTCACTGGAAAGGAACTATAGTGCGGATAAAATGCGGATGAAATGCAAAGAACTCCAGATTGAGGTCTCGCAAGACGACTCGTGGGAGGTTCTATTCAACCGTATATTTTTACAGATAGTGGAACCGGCGCTCCCTCAGGAAAAACCGCTGGTTCTCTACAATTACCCGTCCAGGATTAAAACTCTGGCTAAGGATCTCCCAGAGACTATATGGTCGGAACGATGGGAGTTGTATGCGGGAGGCATGGAGCTGGCCAACTGCTTCACAGAAGAAAAAAACCCGGAGAAAGTTTTAGATTACTACAAAGAGGAGAAAGAACTGAAAGATGCGTTTTCTCCAGTCAAACACCCTGTTGATGAAAAGTATTGTGAGTATTTCGGAGATAATTTTCCTGATTGCTCAGGCGTTGCCATGGGAATGGATCGTTTAATCATGCTTTTAACAGGAGAGAGCTCAATCGAGGGGGTGATCCTTTTTCCTCTAAATGCTATAATCACAACTCGAAAATAAGAAATTAAGGATATTGAATATGGGTCAAATAAAAGCCGGTGGTATTGAAAAAGGGATGTTCATGCTTGAAAAAGAAGTTCCCTACCTCGTCGTGGATAGAGAATTTGTAAATCCGGGAAAGGGATCATCTTTCTGTAGAATGAAATTGAAAAACCTGAGAAATGGTTCGGTTCTGAAAATAACTCATAAAGCACAGGACGGTATCGAAGAAATTGACGTGGAAGATGTCGATTCCCAGTTTCTCTACACAGATGGTGAGAGCTATCACTTTATGAATTCTGAAACATTCGATCAGTACGAAATTCCCGTCCAGGGCATGGAAGACAAGGGTTATTTCATGAAAGAAGGTGATTCTTACAGAGTTGTCCGTTGGGGTGAAGAAGCACTCGATATAAAATTACCTCCTAAAATGGATCTCATAGTTACCGAAGCAGAGGAAGGTGTAAAAGGTGATACTGTAACCGGAGCATCAAAGTATGTAACAGTGGAAACAGGTTTGACCGTAAAAGTTCCTATATTCATCAAAAAGGGTGAAAAAATTAGAATCAGTGTTGAAACTAAAGAGTATCAGGAACGAATAAACAATTGATCGTAAATGATTTTGTAAACAGAGAAGTTCCTTTCAAATTCAAGGGAGAGAAAATGAAATTCAATCTCTCTCTTGGCTTATTCAGCAGCAATGATATAGACAGCGGTTCCAAACTGCTTCTCAAATCAATAGCACAGCAGATTCCCGAAGAAAGCATAACATCAGTTCTCGATATCGGTTGCGGTACAGGTGTTATCGGGATAAGTCTGAAAAAAGCCTGCCCCGAAGCAGATGTTACAATGTGCGACAGAGATGCTCTCGCTGTAGCGTTTTCCAAGGAAAACAGCTCTCTCAATTCTCTTAAAGGGATTAAGATAGAGAACAAACTGGCTATGGAAGGTCTGAAAGAGGAAAAATACGATCTACTCATCTCCAATATTCCCGCCAAAGCCGGAGAAACCGTATTGGAAGATTTTTTCAGGCGAAGTGTAAACTTCGTGACCCCAAAGGGCAGAGTCGCTCTGGTGATCGTTGCCCCTCTGGCAGAATTTGCTGAAGAGACCATTAAAAAGATCGGCCATGAGATATTGCACAAAGAAGCGACCTATCACTACACTGTTTTTCATTTCACTGGTAAAAGATGTGACAATCCAGAAGATGAGATGGCTGTTTATGTAAGAAATCATAGAGATTATTATCTGAAGAAAACAGAATATCCTCTCGACACAGCCTATAATATTCCCGATTTTGATCAGCCGGGATTCAGAATCACCCATGCTGCCGAAATACTCGATTCCTTTCAGATCAGAGGAACCGGTTTGTTTTGGAATCCAGGGCAGGGACATGTTCCGGTTTATCTCTCTGTAAAGAAAAGTAATAATTTTGATAAAGTATTTCTCTCGGGAAGAGACCTTCTTCAGATAAAAATGACTAAACGCAATCTGATAAAAGCGTTGCCTGAGCTGGAGGCTGTAGAATTACCTCTTTTTACAGAAAGTGAATTGAGTGAAAACATAGACGATGAAAGCCTGAATTTCGCAGCTTTTGATCTCTATCCTGTCAGTGGACTTGACTGGCAGAAGGATATCAAAGAAGTCTCAAAAAAAATTCTTAAACCCGGCGGTTGGTTTTTTGTAATAGGTAAAAGCGCCGATGTCCATAAGGTTCTCAAAGAGACAAGAGGATTTACGCCCTTTCTGGATAGAAAGTACAAGGGTTTAAGAGCAGCACTTTTCCAGAAGAATACAACTAAATAATATGGCACATTCAAAAGATCCGTTGCACGGATTGACTCTGAAAACAATATTGGAACGTCTCGTAGAATATTTCGGCTGGGAAAAACTGGGATCACACATTGATATTAATTGTTTTAATAATGATCCCACTATAAAATCCAGCCTGAAATTCCTGCGCAGGACTGACTGGGCCCGGAAAAAAGTGGAAGACCTCTATCTCGATCTCGATTATGCCAAAAAAGATGAAGAGTGGTGGAAGAAAAAATAGCCTTAGTCCTGCGAAGGCTGCCGTTTTATATGTAAATCCATTTGAGGATAGGGGATTTCGATCCCCTCTTTTTTGAATGCGCGCCATAGTTCCAGATTTACCCATCCTACAAACTCATGTTTGTGGCTTATATCATCGATCCAGCAGATTACCTTCATATCAATTCCCGAATCTCCGAAAGACTCAACTCTGGCGACCGGTGCGGGATTGGATAAGAGATAGGGATTAGGCTTAACAGTCTCTTCCATAACTTCAATCACACGATCCAGATCAGCATCATAAGAGACAGAGATTTTATTGATGACAACAATTCTTCTGTCATCAAAAGAGTAATTGTGTACGGTATTCTCCATCAACTGCGAATTGGGAATAATCAGGTTTTCATGGGTAAGTGTACTGACAATTGTCGACAGCATTTTAATATGAATGACAGTCCCTTCATATCCATTGACAAGGATACGATCCTGT
>JADGDJ010000023.1:12515-34517 GCA_016744925.1 Spirochaetaceae bacterium | reverse complement strand
ATTCCATCAGCATACAACGATATAAAAGATAAATTTCGACCGGGTCATGCGGATTTCACTTTCCTTAAGAAATACGGAATCCGGGATTTTCGCGGGTCGGGACGAGCTTCTGGACGGGAAACGGCCGGAAGAGTGGCCGCCGGTGCCATAGCCCGTAAAATTCTCAACGAGCGCGGTGTTTCCATCGTTGCCTACACTAAAGAAGCTGCGGGAATTAAGTGCAATTCAATAGATACAACTATTATCGAAGACAATCCTATGAGAGCCTGTGATATGGAAGCTGCCTCAAAGATGGTTCCCATTATTGAAAGGCTTGCTGAAGAGGGTGATAGTACAGGCGGTATTGTCGAGTGCCGTATCAATGGTGTAACCCCCGGGTTGGGCGAACCTGTTTTCGATAAAATTGAAGCCGATCTGGCTAAGGCTATGATGAGCCTCGGAGCTGTTAAAGGATTTGAAATCGGTTCGGGGTTTAATTGTGCTTCGATGAAAGGATCTCAACACAATGATCCTATGGATAGAAATGGATTTGTTTCCAATAATGCCGGAGGAACTTTGGGGGGAATTACAACTGGTGAAGAAATTCTCTTTCGAATTGCTGTAAAACCGACTTCAAGCATTAGTAAAACACAGAAGACCGTGAATCTGGCAGGAGAAGAGGTTGATATAAAAACTGAAGGACGGCACGATCCCTGCATCTGCCCGAGAATAGTTCCTGTTGTGGAAGCCATGGCCTGTCTTGTCCTTGAAGATCATTACAAACGTCAGGAATCGCTTCATATCTGATTTCTCTTTATAAACAAAAAAACCGGATTCACATCCGGTTTTTTTTATTTAGAAAAATATTTAAGTATTTATAATTTAATACTGGTAGCTATTGTTTCTTGGTCTTCTTTCTCTTTCAACAGCTTCGTTAACTCGGAGATTTCTTCCGTCGAACTCAGAGTTATTCAGTTCAGAAATTGCAGCTTCAGCAGCTTCAGCTTCTTCCATTTCGATGAAACCAAATCCTTTTGATCTGTTTGTTTCTCTGTCGAAAATGATTTTAGCACTGTTAACCTGTCCATACTGAGCGAACAGATCTGCTAAATTTTCTTCACCTGTGTTGTAACTTAAGTTACCTACATAGATTTTTTTAGACACTTGTACATCCTTACCGGTTATTACCGGGCTTTAAAAAATAAATTTTCTGGTGAGTTCACGCTTAGATATTCATTCAATTCGCTATAATTTGATTATCTTCAGTCGCAAAACTCAACTCATCAGGATGTGCAGAAACACGGCGTGACGGAAACCAGGGATTCAAATAGCATATATAAAGAACAACGTAACTTATCAGTTACTTAATTCATAACAGATTTTTGGTCAATGGTCAACAAAAAGTTTTATGAATTCCGCCTATTCTGTTATCGTACTTGCATTTACGTTAGTATATTTTTAAATTAGAAATAGGGGTTGGAATTGAATAATTAAGGCTCCATGATAGTGCTATTAACATATGGTTAAATATTTATCATACTTTAAATCGGGATTTGTCTTTTTCTTATGAGAGAAGATTTATTAATGTTTTACAATCTCTGTTTTTTGAAATAATGTTGAACTCTAAAGGAACAGTCTTATGAAAAATGAAATACCGGCCGAGAGAAGAGCCAGAATACTTGAATTTTTAAAGGGAAAAGGGATTGTGAGAGTCGATGAGTTAAGCAATTCTCTGAATGTCTCTGTCATCACAATACGACGGGATCTTAGCTCTATGGAAGAGGAGGGGCTCCTAGAAAGAACTCACGGTGGAGCTATCAGTACAAATCTACAGATTAATGAACCCAGTTACCTGGATAAAGACAGGAAAAATATTCCATCGAAACAGGCAATAGCCCGAAAAGCAGTGTCTTTTCTCACAGAAGGGGAGACTGTATTCATCAATAGTGGTTCTACTACTTCTCTGGTTATGAAAGAGCTAGTCTCTGTTCCGGGCTTGACCATCATCACCAATAATGTAGGAGCTCTGTCTGCGGTGAAAATTCGACCTGATAGCGAGCTTATAATAACAGGGGGAACTTTACGTCATGGGACGAGCTGCCTGGTCGGTGAGGAAGTGCTGAACCGTCTGCAGAAAGTTCACCCCACAACATCCATCATCGGGGTCGATGGAATCAGTTTTAAAATGGGGCTGACATCTCATAATACTCATGAAGCAGCTGTTTCGAGGAAAATGATCGATCAGACAAGAGGGCGGATTATTGTTGTGGCTGATTCATCAAAGCTGGGAGCTCTATCTCAACATTATATTGGAGAATTATCTGAAATTGATATGCTAGTCACCAATGAATTACCTGATGACTCTATAGTGCAGGATTTCAATTCAGCAGGAATTAATTTGATTATTGGTGATTGATGTTGATCGTTTGTGATCAGTTGTGATATGTTCGATGAGAAAAATTATCAAATATAAAATAACTGGAGATAATATGGACTACGGAACACAGTACAGAGACTGCCAATGGATGGATTTTGAAACACTGGAACAGTTTATGAAAGAAGTTCTGGTAAAAGTGAGTATTCCTGAAAATGATGCGGCGATTATTTCGGATATACTTATCGAATCTGATAAGCGTGGGATCGATTCTCACGGTATAGGCAGGTTAAAACCTATATATATAGATCGTCTTGATTTGGGAATTGTGAATCCTGAAACAAAAATTGATATTGTGAAAGAAACGGTAACCACCGCTGTACTTGACGGAAATAACGGTATGGGTCATGTGGTTGCTAAAAAAGCCATGGAAATGGCTATTGAAAAAGCAAAGGAATACGGAATGGGTATGATCTCCGTTAGAAACTCCACCCATTACGGAATTGCAGGTTATTACACTTCCATGGCCTGTGATGCCGGTATGATCGGTATGACAGGTACCAATGCCAGACCTTCCACATCTCCCACTTTCGGTGTGGAAAATATGCTGGGTACGAATCCGCTTACAATAGGACTTCCTACAGACGAAGAATTCGATTTTAATCTTGACTGTGCCACTTCGGTTTCTCAGAGAGGAAAGATCGAAGTGTACGACCGGGCCGGTAAAGACCTTCCTCCAGGTTGGGTTATCGGAGAGAATGGTGAAACCAGGACTGATACAGGTCAGGTTCTTGTCGATCTCACTAAGGGAAAAGCGGCACTGACTCCATTAGGTGGCCTGGGAGACAGTACTGGTGGATACAAGGGGTTTGGCTATTCAACAGTAGTTGAGGTTCTATCTGCAGCACTGCAGGATGGAAAATTCATGAAGGACTTAAATGGCTTTGATGAAAGTGGCAATCGGATCCCCTATCCTTTGGGGCACTTTTTCATTGCGATAAATACAGATTTTTTCATGGGAGAGAAGGTCTTTAGAACAATAGCCGGATCCATTATGCGCGGACTTCGGGAATCTAGAAAAGCACCTGGACAGGAGAGAATATACACTGCAGGAGAGAAGGAATTCTTAGCCCGTCAGTACAGAACCGAGCATGGCTGTCCCATTCCTGTTGTTCTTCAGGATCAAATGGTAGAGTTGAGGAACAGATGGAACCTGGACTTTAAATTCAATTGGGAATAAGTCCTGAAAAAGTGAATTTATTGACACAAGATTGATTGTGGTTTAGTGTTCCATCGTGAATATTATAATACTTGGCGCCGGCAAAGTGGGTTTCCACCTTGCCAGGCAGCTTATTCTTGAAGACAAACAGGTAACCATAATCGAGAGGGATTCTCATCGGGCAAAACAGGTGAGCAATCAGTTAGACTGCATTATTATCAACGATGAAGGGAATAATCTCGAAGTCCTGAAACAAGCCGGATTGGAAAAGGCCGATTATTTTATAAGTGTTACCGAGTCGGATGAACTCAATATGATAGCCTGTGGGCTGGCCGCTTCCAGTTCAAATAAAATTTTTACCATTGCCAGAGTTAGAAATCTCGACTACAGCCATAGTGCTATGAGCTCCCGCTCTTTGATGGGTATTGATCTTATTATCAATCCCGAGATTGAAGCCGCAAGAGAAATTGCCAAATCTGTCGAACACGGTGCGATGAGCAGCGTTATTCAATTCAGTAATACGGACCTGCAGATGCTCAATCTCACTGTTCCGAAAGACTCCAATATGGTTGGCAAGACCCTGCTCCAGATTAATCAGGCGATAGATGCTGTTTTTCTCGCTCCTATTTTCATGCGCGATAGCGAGTATTTGATTCCCGATGGAAACACAGAGTTTGAAGAAAATGACCTGGTATATATCATTGCTGCCGAAAAGGATTTTGATACAATATTCAGATCATTTGATAAGCCGAAAGTCGCAATCAACAAAGTGGCTATTGTAGGCTGTGGAAACCTTGGATGTTATGTGGCTGATTATCTCGGCTACTCCGGTGAAGATACTGGTCTACTCGGGAAATTATTTCATAAGTTTACAAAAAGCAGAGCTAAAAATCTCCATTTGATCGATTCTGATTATGAGCAATGCAAATACCTCAGCGATAGATTTCCCCATGCGCAGGTAACCCATGCGGATATCACCAATGAAGAGATTTGGGAAGAGGAACTACTCCGGGGGTATGACCTGGTTATTACATCCACGGGAAATCAGGAACTCAATCTCATAACCAGTATGTACTCCAAAAAAGTCGGAGTTCAAAAGTCTATCTCTCTTGTACGCACCAGAGCATACAAGCAAATTGCAGAGAGTCTCGGAATTGATGTCTCTGTAAGCATCAATAATGTACTGGTCAGTACTATATTAAAAGTTATCCGCAAAGGAAATATTAAAAGCATTCACAATATTTCCGGAAGCCCCTATGAAATAATCGAATTTGAACTCAGTCAGACATCTTCACTGAGTTATCAGCAGATCAAAAATCTCAAGCTGCCTAAGGAGACTCTGATTATTCATGTAACCAGAGGCGATGCCAATATGATCCCCAACGGATCCATGGCTTTGGAGCCTCATGACCAGATAGTACTTATAGCCAGAAAAGATGCTGTAAAACGTCTTGAATCGATTTTCGGGGTAGAATAATGCATTTTGCAATGGTTTTTTATATTATCTCAGTCTTGATTATGGTCATCGGTGGTTTTATGATCTTCCCTCTGGGGATCGCTTTTTACTCTGGAGAAATCTCCAGTGCGCAGGCTTTTCTTCAGACGATAATCATCGTAATGGCAGGGGGCGTTCTGCTCAATCTATTCACCCGGAAGCGCAGGGGGCAGCAGTTTTCTGCAAAAGATGGTTTTCTCATGGTTACGATCAGCTGGATTATTGCTTCAGTTGTCGGAGCTATGCCCTTTTTTCTATCAGGGATTATTCCCTCCTTTGTTGATGCTTATTTTGAAACGATGTCGGGATTTACAACAACCGGAGCATCGATCCTTCCAGAAATCCAGAGTTTGCCCAGAGCTATACTCTTTTGGCGATCATTGACTCACTGGCTTGGGGGAATGGGATTTGTTGTACTGACCGTTGCCATCATGCCTTTGTTGGGTATCGGTGGCGTAAAAATGGTCAGTGCCGAATCTCCCGGGCCGACAATGGATAAGATTACTCCGAAAATTACTCATATGGCAAAATTGTTATGGTTTATCTATATCGGTATGACAATTCTTCAGACCGTGCTTTTGCTTTTCGGTGGAATGGATCTCTTCGATTCACTCACTCATACATTCGGTACACTTGCGACAGGGGGATTCTCTCCTAAAAATGCCAGTGTGGGCCATTATAATTCAGCGTACATAGACATCGTCATTACAGTATTTATGATTTTAGCCGGATTGAATTTCGGTTTGTATTTTAGAGTTCTTACAGGAAATATGGGAGAGTTGTGGAAAAATACAGAGCTGAAAGCTTATCTGCTGATTTTTGTTGTTACGACAATTATTGCCGCTCTACCGCTCGTGGGGAATGTCTATGGGAATTTCGGAGAGAGTCTGAGATATTCTGCATTCCAGGTAGCCAGTATTATAACCACTACGGGATACGCCACGGCAGATTTTGATCTCTGGCCGTCATTGTCCAAATACATATTGTTTGCATTGATGTTTGTAGGCGGATGTTCCGGGTCTACAGGCGGAGGAATTAAGGTTGTCAGAATTGTCACTTTGTTGAAACAGGCTGTGACCGAAATGAAACATCTGGCTAATCCCAGGGGTGTTTTTAGAACAAGAATAAATGGTATCGCCATGCGCAAGGATTTTGTCTATACCATACTCGGGTTTGTCTCATTGTATATATTGCTTCTGCTGGTTACGACGGGAGTTGTTGCCTCCGCTCCGGGGAATTACAACCTCATCTCCTGTTTTTCAACGGCTTTGGCTACTGTAGGAAATATCGGTCCCGGATTTTCACTAGTGGGCCCGACAATGAACTATTCTTTTTTTCCAGATTATGTGAAGTGGTTTCTCAGTTTTGCCATGATGGCCGGAAGGCTTGAGATCTATACCGTTTTGATTCTTTTCACCCCTTATTTCTGGAGAAGAAAGTAGAGAGACTGTGGAATAGATATAATAAATCCTGTATGATTTAATGTTATGTCTACAGAATTTAAATTATTTGCCAATACACCTCTCAATCTAGAGGATTTACTTGCTTCTGAACTGGAAAGTCTGGGAGCTACAAACATAAAACAGATCAAAGCGGGTGTGCATTTTTCCGGTACACTGGAAACCATCTACCGCGTATGTCTCTGGTCGAGAACTGCCAACAGGGTTCTCCTTCCCATCAAAGAATTTTTAGCAGAATCAAAAGAAGAGCTGTACAACAGCATCAAATTGATTCAATGGGAAAATATCATCTCTCCGGAAGACTCATTTGCCATTTCATCTAAAATTTCCAAGTCGCTCATTGCCAATGAGCGCTTTGCGGCTCTCGTCGTCAAAGATGCCTTAGTTGATTATTTCAGAGATCTCACCGGGAAAAGACCGGATGTTGAAAAAAATAGACCGAAAGTTCAGCTCAACATTCATATCCATAATGATATGGCTACAATTTCACTGGATCTTACCGGTGAAAGTCTTCACAGAAGAGGTTATCGTCTCGATGGTAGTTCGGCGTCACTCAAAGAAAATACCGCAGCGGCATTGCTCTATCGTTCGAACTGGAAAGAAATTGCCCAATCGGGAGGAGCTTTTATCGATCCCATGTGCGGAGGAGCCACTCTTCCTATCGAAGCAGCACTTATAGCCGGTGATATCGCTCCGGGACTTTATCGGACATATTTTGGATTTTATGGATGGAAAAAGCACGATGTTGATCTATGGGGAAAATTATGGGATGAAGCGGAAGAGCGTAAAGTCGCAGGAATGAAAACCATTCCCCCTATAACCGGATACGATCAGGATGGACGGGTTATCGCCAGAGCCTTCGAGAATATCAAAAGAGCCGGTTTGTCGGGAATTGTTCATGTCGAAAAGAGAGAACTCTCGGATCTGCGGAAAATTGATACCTGGACTGTTCCGGGACTTATAACAGTGAATCCTCCTTATGGGGAGAGGCTTGGAGAGATTGAAAACCTGAGATCTTTGTATCGCTCTATGGGTGATATCTTTAAGGAACGCTTTCCCTCGTGGAAAGTTACAATGATTACCAGCAGCCCCGAATTATCAAAGAGCACCGGTCTCCGTGCTGATAAAACTAACACCATATACAACGGACCTATTAAATGTATACTGGCACGATTTTCACTGGCTTCCGAAGGAAGTCGCGTTAAACATATTGAACATATCGATGTCAGGCCTCTCGAGGAGCGCTTTGATGCGGGGACAATCTCTTTTGTAAACAGAATTAGTAAGAGAAAAAAACATCTTGCTAAATGGGCTAAACGTTCGGGTATCAGTTCTTATCGTCTCTACGATGCCGATCTCCCCGATTATAATGTCGCAGTTGATTTATATGAGGATCAGTGGGTTTTAGTCCAGGAATACGCTCCTCCGAAGGAGATTGATCCGGATGTGGCGGATAAAAGAGTCAAGGATATAATGACCGTTCTACCGGAAGTTCTGCAGTTGCATCGTTCTCATATCTTTTTGAAAACCAGACGCAAACAATCGGGAAAGTCACAATACGATAAATTTTCCAAAGAGGGAAAAAGAGAGGTAATGCACGAGGGGGGCAGTAAATTCTGGGTCAACTTTACTGATTACCTCGATACGGGGATCTTTCTCGATCACCGCATTGTCCGATCCATGATAAAGGAAAAAGCGCATAATAAGAAATTTCTCAATCTTTTTTGTTATACAGGAACAGCAACGGTTCACGCTGCAACAGGAGGTGCCAAGAGCACCGTTTCGGTCGATTCTTCGAAAACCTATACCGATTGGGCCAGAGATAATATGGCACTCAATGGCTTTGGAGAAAGGAAGCATAAATATGTTAAAGAGGACTGTTTTACTTTTCTCAAGAGCTGCCGAGACAGATTTGATCTAATATTTCTAGATCCGCCGACCTTTTCCAATACTAAGAGCACCAGATCTACTTTCGATATTCAAAGAGATCATGTGAGTCTTATAAAACTGGCCGCAGCAAAATTAGAGAGGGATGGAATCCTTATTTTTTCCAATAATTTCAGAAAATTCAAGATTGATCTGGAAGCACTCGATAAACTGAATATAGAGGAAATCAGTGAATCGACAATTTCTGAGGATTTCAAGAGAAACAAAAGAATACATAAAAGTTGGATAATCAGTTTAAAATAAAGGTGTATTATTAAAAAATGAATATTATAGCATCCGTATTATTGGTGACCGGAATCTGTCTCATATTAAAAAGCCTGCTCGATATAGTCCCTAAGTTCAGGAAATGGCGGGAAGATAAAAAAGAGAGGTAGTTTAAGGTAGGTATGGCGAAAATCAACGAGAATAAGCCACAAGTGGCGATACATCTGCAGCACGTCCCTGAATATGTTAGTGTCGACTCTATGAGGAGGGAAGAATTTCTCTCTCAGATAGGGAATTTCGCTTCTGAGCATAGGAAAATTTTTCAATCTCTTTGCGAAAACTGGCAGCCGGGAATTAATTACATCCGTTTTGTGACTCAGAATTCCAGCATAAGATTTGCAGAGAAAGATCTTCTAAATCTGCTCTCCCGCCTTAAAACCGCTAAGTGCGGTATGTTAAAGCACAAATGTATTAAGGGAGATCTCAAGAGAAACACCATCATTCTTACCGATATGGGGGATAAGTCATTCTATTATCATCTTGTAGAAGATGAGATAGAGATTTCAATGCTCTCTTCTGTTCACCCTATGCTTACCACTGCCACCATGAGAGAGCAGGGAATTACAATTCCGGAACCTTTTATTGACGTTCTTACTCCTAGGAACATAAGTAAGGCATTTTTTAAAGAATGCAAAAATGAAGGACGAATTTTTAAAATCCCCACAAGTGAAGATGATTATTTTATTGCTACTTCGGGATCACTGGCTCCTCTGATAACCATGTGTATAAAGAGAATTCGAGACGGATTAAAAAATTCGAATGTTCTCTCCTACATCGCTAAACTTCAGTCTTCGGCGATTATGGAACTGAAGCGGGATATGACGACAACCGATCCCAATATCTGGCGGAAGCTGGCAGTCACAATTCTCGATGCAAAAGAGGAAATTTTGCAGAAGAGCCGCACTGTGAATAAAGATTTCTTTTCAGCTTGTGAATTGATTCGCTTTTTTTCGGAAAACGAAATAAAGGAAATGGAGAAGAGAAGAGCTGAAGATCTCGAAATGTTCGATGAAATGAAAACTCTTGCTCATGAAATTGCCCACGAGGACTCATTCTTTGTGGATCAGTCAAGTTTAAATAAAAAGCTTGAAAAATCAGTTCATAAATGGCCTGATTTCAAAGATAAGTTTTACGAGAATTTTGTAAAAGCCAAGAAAAAGACTCAACTACCACAAATTGTATACATAGGTTCCAAATACATTCATAGAGATAATATTTACACTTATTTTGTTACTAACCTGGCTCAGTTTTCTGCTGATTTACAGATCGAATATCAGAAATTGATGGAGTCTCTCATTAAAACGAACAACAAATCCAATGTTTCCGTCTTTTTCAGCAATGAAAATTTTAGAAATAGTATTCGTGAAAAACTGAACAGTTGGGACCCCATGATGGTCGTTTTCCTCGAAAGACCTGCCATCATATCTGAATCAGTGATCCATGTGGCCAAGAAAAAAATGAAGGTCAAAGATGTTAATAGAATTAAATCTATGCTGGAAAATTATTTTGAACCTGGGAAATTGAAATTCAAACCGCTGGAAGTTCTATTTAAACTTAATGTGCTGGATATTTTTCAACAAGCTTTCTTGAGGATTCCCATCTGGAAACAGCTCTTTGTAAGAATACTTGGTCGTTATGACAGTTATCGCAGATCTTTTACGGGAATGAGTCGCCCTACGGCTGTTAAATCTGAGGGCAATACAATTCAAACCCCCTCTGTGAGAAATAATGAACCGGATTTTTCTGCTATGTCGAGAGAGGATCGAAGAAGAGAATACAGAAAGCGTCAGAGTTTGATTAACGATCAGAAAATACATAAGAGAAGATCATCCCGCAAAACAGATGAACCACCAGTGAAAAAGAGGCGCTATACTCAAGAGGAACAGAATGAAGCCTGGAGCGATTTTACGACATCATTTGACAAGAAGAAAAAAAGCGGAACTCCGGATAATATTTCCGATTTATAGATTATGAAAAAATCTATCAATTATCTCATCAACTGGATGATTATCTCAGTTACGGCAGGTATAAGCGGTGCGTTGATTGTTGCATTCTTTTTTCTGGCTCTAACCAAAAGCAGTCACTTCATTTTATCAAGTTCTATTCCCTTTCCCTTTTGGACAGTGGGGGGGGCGCTTTTCTGTGGATTCGTTTTTTACAGTTTCTCACCGAATTCTTCAGGAGACGGGATCCCGTCATACATCAATGGTGTTCTCGATAGGAACGGCTCTTATTCATTCGTTGATACATTGGCAAAAATGGGTGCCACTTTGACGGCTCTAACCACTTTGAGCAGCGGAGGGATGCTGGGACCTGCCGGAAGAGTTTCTGCGGGCATAAATTCTCAGGTTGTCAATTTACTCAGAAAGATGAACCTGGTCAGTGACAATAGGAGAATTGCAGCAATCTGCGGGATGTCGGCCGCAATAGGTGCCATATTTCATTCTCCCGTTGGAGGGGGAATCTTTGCTGTCGAAGTTCTTCAGAGAGCCAATATGAGATATGCCGATCTGTTTCCTGCAATATTATCCAGTTCTGTTGCTGTTTATGTGTACAAGTTTTTTCCAATAGTCAATCCATTGCATTTCAATTTACCCGATGGTGTATTTAATGAATCATTAATGCTGCCCATACTTATCACATCGCTTGCGGCTGCTTTTATGGGCCGCCTATATACATTTTATTTTGATTATATCTCATCATTGTTTCGAAAAGGAAACAGGCAAAAAAGCATGTTGAAATTATTTTTGGGCGCCACAATTGCATCATCTGCGGTTTTTTTCTTCAGCCCCGCATTGGCTGGAAATATTACAGGACTTATAGAAGCGATAATCGAAGGTGAAGTTATTGAGGTTTTACCTCTGTTCGGTTCATTGCCTATTGTTGTTCTTTATATTTTATTCATTCTTATCATTGCCACATCTTCTACTGTTTCCATCGCTTCTGGTATAAGCGTCGGTTTGACCAGTCCGACTATAGTTATTGGACTGCTTACAGGAGCTGTTTCGGCTATGATTCTGGGATATAATCCTGGAGATCCCGCTTATTATTTTCTCCTAGTTGCTGGATTTTCAGGTCTCTTATCGAGTACTATCAACGTACCTATAGGAGCAGCTATAATAGCAATCGAAAGTTTTGGAGCTACATATGGATTTTGTGCAGGAATATCTTCGATAATCGGTTTCCAGGTAAATAGGCATCACACTCTTTACGATTATACTATTTCATATACAGATTGACATCGTGGGGAAATCAAAATAAGTTATAATGATATCTGTGTTCATAATGGATGCAGTAGGCGAACAAAGAATTTTACGGCAGGCGAATAATATGTTTGTATCAATAGTACTTGATCTTGGAAACGAAGATAGTGAAAAATCAGTTCAGTCTCTCTTATTCCGGTATGGGTTTAAACAGGTTCAGAAAAACACTTTTGAATCCACCTCAATCGGGGATAAATATCTTTCGAGGCTTAAACTGGATGTGGACCGGGCTACGGACTTTTACGATACTGTTCGATTTTATCAGTATCCCGTTGAGGAAACTCTTGTCATCACTACTCTGGTTGAAAAAAGATGGAGACGATTAGTCGTTAAGGAGAAATAATATATGCTCAGTGATCTGAACAGCAGAATAAAAGGGATTGGTAAAGAAGTCCTGGATACATGGAGGCGACTTTGACCCGGCTGAATTGAAGCAGAGGGCAAAGGAGCTGGAACTGGAAACGGGCGATCCCAATTTCTGGAACGACAAAGATAAAGCGGAAAAAAAATTACTAGAACTTAAAAGAGTTAAAAATAAATTCGAACCATGGGAAGCCCTGGTTCAGGATGTTGAAGATTTACAGGAACTTCAAGGTCTTGCCATTGAAGAGGATGATGAGTCTTTCGAAGAGGAGATTTTATCAAATCTTGTGGCCATAGAAAATAAATTCGCCTCACTCAATACGATCGAGTTACTCAGTGAGGAGACGGATCCACTTTCGGCCTTTGTGACGATACACTCAGGCGCCGGTGGTACAGAGGCTTGTGACTGGACAGCTATGCTCTACAGAATGTACAGCCGTTGGATCGAGCGCAAGGGTTACAAAATGAGTGTTATGGATCTTGTCGAATCTGAGGGGGGGATAAAATCTATCTCATTTCAGGTTGACGGTGATATGGTTCATGGTTTTCTCAAAGGAGAAGGGGGAATCCATCGACTTGTGCGGATTTCACCTTTTGATTCAGCAGCAAGAAGACATACTTCTTTTGCATCTGTATATGTATCTCCTGTTATCGATGATACCATTGAGGTTAATATAAAACCCGAAGATATAAGGGTCGATACCTATAGAGCTTCAGGAGCCGGTGGGCAGCACGTCAACAAAACCAGCAGTGCCATACGATTGACCCACTATGAATCGGGTATCGTTGTACAATGTCAGAACGAACGAAGCCAGTTGAAGAATAAAGCTCTGGCTATGAAGGTTCTGAAATCCAGACTTTATGAATACTATAGGCAGAAACAGGAAGAAGAGCTGGCTAAAACAGCTGCTGTAAAAAAAGATATAGGTTGGGGGTCTCAGATCCGTTCTTATGTCTTTCACCCTTATACAATGGTAAAAGATGTCAGGACGCGACATGAAACCGGGAATATTCAGGCTGTAATGGATGGAGATCTTGACCCGTTTATTGAAGCTTATCTACATTATCTATGGGCTGATAACAACTGATGAAGGTACTTATTGTCGATGATCTCTCATTTATGAGATCTGTCATTGGAGATATGCTCAAAGCTTCCGGTTTTACCGTTATCGGTGAAGCTGTCGATGGCCTTGATGCTGTCAATAAATTTAAATCTCTTAAACCGGATATTATCATTCTCGATATTACCATGCCGGTAATGGATGGACTGGAGGCTCTCGATAAGATCAAAAAGATTGATCCGGAGAGCATCATTGTTATGTGCTCCTCCATGAGTGATCAGGACAATATTATCAGAGCCATTCAGCTGGGCGCTTCGGATTTTGTGGTAAAACCCTTTAAAAAGTCGCGGATGATTTCCGCAGTAAATAAAGCACTGGCTATTGATGAATAGAGCGGGACTGGTTGTCTTTTTTTATATATTACCTGCATTCCTTTTTTCTGAAGAGAGTTTTGTCAATCTGAAATTTGATCGGGAGAGCTGGAATATCGGTTTGGAAGGTCTCTCAGGATCTCTTTCTTCTGAACAGGATTATTTAAAGAAAAGTATACCCTATCTTCTGAAGCAGGAACTGAGCTCTTCTGAAATTCATGTTCTCTCGTCCGATGAAGTGGCTCGCTATAAAATTTCTATGGTGGAGGAAGCCGATAAGGAACTGATTGCTCAACTTTCACAGAACTACAGCAGTAGAGATCAGCTTCTCTTCAATACCGATAGCACAAAAGCATCGCTCGATTCTATTGATGAGACGATTACCGCGTTAGACGAGGAAAGGCTCAAGCTCGCATTTACAGATAAATCTCTCATCAAGACAGCTGATATGCTAAATGTTAACTGGATTAAAGTTAATGATGATGATGAGTATATCACTCCCGACAGATTCAGACCTTCCGTAACGGTGGAACAGTATGATTTAGATTTTCTTATTTCAGGGGAAGTCCGCGAAATAGAGGGGTTCTATCTCATCGATATCTATGGTTTCCTCCCATCTTCAGAAGGATTGTTGACAATCTATTCCGGAACGGGATCCATCGATGAAATTGAATCAATGGCTATTCAAATAGCCAATGAACTCAGATCCATTATTTTAGGAAGAGCCTGGGCTATTCTTACTGTCGAAACAGATGATCCCGATGCTCTCATCTACAGTGATGGAGAACTGATTGGAATCGGGAGTGCAGAATTAAAAACCGCTGAGCCCGGTAGTGTACTACTTGAAGCTATTGGTGAAGATAACTCCTATTGGTCCAGAGAAGCGGATCTCACCGCTCTTGTTATCAATGACTATTCAGGAATGTTATCCCCTGTAGAGATGGAGTTCCTCACACTTGATTCCAACCCCTCCGGATCTGATGTGTATATCGGAGCCAGATGGGCGGGAAAGACACCATTGAATCTTCCCCGGTATCATGAGAGAAATATCTGGGTAACAGTCAAATCCGATGGATATTACGATAAATCCTTTGAAGTTTCCATGGAGAGCCCGGAGACGATGTTTTTTGAACTGGTAGTAGAAGAGTTATCCGAGCGGGAGATATTTGATTTAAGGAAAAATGATTTCTATAAATCACTGGGAAGGTTCACTTTTTCTCTGGTTGGACCTGTTGTGACTGGTGGTATCTTCAGTAATTATGGCAGCAAATACAATTCTTATGCCTATGAGTACGCCCGTACTTCCGATATGACCTATCACGATCTCGCAGTGGATATGGAGAGAAATTATAATATCAGCTATGGTATATTCTGGGGAACTATCGGGCTTAGTAGTGGACTGCTGGCAGATGTTTTTGTTAAACTTTCCCGGTATATTAAAGCTGCTGAAGCCCTGGCCGAATAGGTTTTTAAAGGATATAGAGGACAATTGATGTTTAACTGGAAAAAAAAAGAGAATACTGCAAAGCCCAAAGAGAAAAAAAATCTTGGAAGAAAGCTTATGGAGCTCTTCAATAATCATAAAATTGATGATTCCCTTTTCGAAGATCTCGAAGACTTACTCATTGAATCCGATCTTGGTGGCACAGTCACAATGGAGATCGTTGATGAGCTGAGGGCCAATACTAAATCAAAAAAACTCACAGAAAATGATCAGCTTATTGAAGAGTTGAAGATTATTCTCGCAGAGCAGATTGAATCAGTCGATCTGACCCCTGATATGGAAAATCTCAATATATATCTCATCCTGGGGGTCAACGGCGTAGGAAAAACAACATCTATTGCGAAAATGGCCCGCTATTATGGCGATAAGGGAATGACGGATATTGTTCTCAGTGCCGGTGATACATTCAGAGCCGCCGCCATCGATCAGTTGAAGATACATGGTGAGCGGACAGGTTTTCGAGTTGTTCATCAGAGCCATGGGTCCGATCCCGCTGCTGTTATTTTTGATACGATCACATCTGCTAAGTCAAAAGGGGAAAAACTCATCCTCGCCGATACAGCAGGGCGTATGCACAATAGGATCAACCTCGTTAAAGAACTTGAGAAAATAGACGGTGTTATCCGGAAAAAACTGGATCCCTCCGATGTGTATAAGAAAATTTTGGTTATCGATGCTACTACGGGGCAGAATGGCCTACAGCAGGCGGAGATATTCAATGAAGCAGTGGATCTGGATGCCATCATACTAACTAAATACGATTCAACAGCCAGAGGCGGCAACATCATTTCCATAAGCAGGAAGCTGGGAATACCCTTTGCTTTTATCGGGAAAGGTGAACAGCTGACTGATCTGGAGAAATTTAATCCCGGTCAGTACCTGGAAGATCTGTTCAGCAACTGATGAAAAATCTGATTCCCTTATTCATTCTTTTGAATCTCCCTCTGTTTGCGCAGCAGTATTTTTATTCAAACAGTTTGGCTATGGAATTGTCTATAATTCTTGAAATCGATGATATTGAAAAGAGTGACACCGAGTGGATCCTGGAAAAGAAAACTACCGGGAGCAGGACTGAAGCGGTTTTGTACAATTTCGGTGAAGCACAAAAACGGATTGTAAGGACATCTGTTCTGTACTCAGAGTATGTCGAAGGCTTGCTTCGGGAAGAGATCAGTTATAGAAATGATGGTCAGATTTCTGAAATCACTTCCTATGATAATCAGGGAGACATGACTGAAAAAGAGAATTATGAATACAGCTCCGATGGAAAACTCCTCAGCATCCGATTAAACAGTTCTAATGAAGAAATTACGTCCCTTAGGGAGTTTTCTCTCCGAGAGAATGGCTCTCTCCGCATGATTTCACAATTTGATGAATCTGATGATAAACCGGGTCATCGAGAGTCGTGGAATAGTTATAAAGGGAATCTTTTTATGGAAGAGCGGCTTTTCGACTCGTCGAGAGAGGTTGTTTTTTTTGATGAGAACAATAATATCAGTACAATTTCCCAGTATGCAGAGGATTTGCTGATTTATGAAGAGTTCCGTAGTTATAATTCCGATGGTACTGTGAAGGTCATCGAAAAGGTTTTTCCCGAAACGGCTAAGAAATATGTAGAATCAATGGATGAATCGGGACGGATCCTTACAGAGGAATATTATAAAGATTCAAGGTTAATCTATATCATAAGTAATACTTATATAGGGGCCACTCTTACACAAACAGAAAAGACTGGTTCCGGAATTGAGGAAAAATGGATCTACTTTTATAAGGATGATAAGAATATCGGAGAAGATTATTACAGAGAGGGTGCTCTCGAACAGAAAAAAACAATAACTGATGCCGTGACAGATTCTTATATCGTAGAACTGTACGACCGGGGTAAGCTTTTTATGAATCTGATTTACTCTGAGGATGTGAAAATCAGAGAAGAGTATATTTTAAATGGAAAAATTATAAGAATCAGAGAACTGGGAGATTGATGGATAAAATCAGCTGGGTACTTTATGTAGCAAAAAGATATATTATGACCAAGAGGAAAGAGAAAGGACATGCCGCTTCTCTTCTTTCTATACTAGGAATAGCCGTAGGAGTAATGACTCTCATAGCTGTGATTGCTGTGATGAACGGTTTCCAGCAGGGATTCATTACCAATATCAACGAGATAAGGTCTTATCACATCAGGATTGAAAGTGGAGAGGCGTTGACTGAAAAGATGAAAGAAGAGATTCTTTCGGTAAAGGGAGTCAATGCCGTTTCACAATTTGCCGATGTGCAAACTATCATACGGGGTATGTTCGACGATCAGAGAGGTGCGGCTCTGCGGGCTGTAAATGATCATATTCTTCAGACTGACCATGGGATGGCTGAGAAATTGATTATAACAAGAGGAACTTTTGATCTCTCCGGAGAGAGAGCTATAGTTCTTGGCTCAGAATTGGCCAGAACTCTGGGGGTTCGTCCGGGAGACAGAGTCAATCTTCTCTCTCTGGCAGGTAAGGGATATGAAAAACTGTCACCTGTCAATCTGGAGTTTAATGTCATAGGTATATTTCAGACCGGCTACAATGAGATAAACAGTACAATGGCGTTTATCTCTCTAAAAGATGCCTCTTTATTTGTTCCGGAAAGTGATTTTGTATTTGGTGTAAAACTGGATAATCACTACCGGGACCGTGAGGCATTGGCTAAACTTAAAAAACTCTCTTCCATCGAGGGGATGTATATGGAGAGTTGGAGGGAATATAATTATTCTTTCTTCAGCGCCCTGATGATGGAAAAAGTTATGATGATGTTATTGATCAGTCTTATCTTTATCGTTGTAGCTGTTAATATATTTCATTCAATGAAGCGGTCAGTTGTAGAGAGAATTACGGAAATAGCACTGATGAAAGCTGTGGGAGCAACACCAGTTTCTGTACAATCCATTTTTATTTTTGAAGGTTTGATAATCGGGATTATCGGAAGTTCCCTGGGCGCTGCTTTAGGGTATCTCATCTCCTTTAACATAAATAACATTTTTGGATTTGTGGAATATACAATCAATAGCATCGCTTCTTTTTTCAGCAGGATTTCAGGAGTGCCCGGTCCTTTAAACGAAGTCAATATATATTCGGGAAGTTCTTATTTTCTTCAGGAAATTCCAGTAGAAATAATGACGGGAGATGTTCTCTATATAACTGGCATGGCTCTTTTTTCCGCATTGGCAGCAGCCTGGTATGCATCGAGGGGTGTATCAACCATAAAGCCTGCGGAAATACTTCGATACGAATAGGTACAAACAGGAGAAATACTATGGCAATTCTGGATATTCAGGATTTACAGAAAATATACAATACAGGTTCTGAAGAATTGAAAATTCTCGATAATCTTTCGCTTCAAATCGAAGAGGGACGGAGTGCTGTTATCACTGGAGAATCGGGGAGTGGGAAAAGTACTCTGCTCAACCTCATAGGTGGTCTCGATAGGATCAACGGGGGAAAACTATATTCCTGTGGATTTCCTATTCATGACCTGTCTGAAAAACAGCTGACTGATTATCGGAGAAAATCCATAGGACTTGTTTTTCAGTCTCATTATTTATTGAAAGATTTTACCGCTCTGGAAAATGTTGCAATACCCGCGC
Organism: Spirochaetaceae bacterium; assembly: GCA_016744925.1. Classification (GTDB taxonomy): domain Bacteria; phylum Spirochaetota; class Spirochaetia; order DSM-2461; family DSM-2461; genus Spirochaeta_F. The sequence goes on along the minus strand of JADGDJ010000023.1, from coordinate 15,592 downwards.
GTATTGCGGGAACAGATAAAAAAACAGCAATAGAGAGAGCCGGAGAGCTTATAAACAAGGTCGGTTTGGGAGACAGAAGAGAACATTATCCCTCACAGATGTCCGGTGGAGAGAGGCAGAGGATTGCCCTTGCAAGGTCTCTAGTAAATGATCCCGACCTGATTCTGGCAGACGAACCGACGGGAAACCTCGATGAGAAAAACTCACGCATTGTTGAGGACATATTATTTTCTCTTGTTGAAGATTACAAAAAATCTCTCCTTCTTGTCACTCACAATCTCATTCTGACTGAAAGGGTAGACTTGTCCTTTCATTTGACCTGTGGAGTGCTTAAAGAGAAATGAACAGATTAAAAACGCTTCTTTTTCTATCATTTAGGATTTTCTCATTCGGCAGAAAGGGTGAAAAGCTCACTCGGCCGCTTCTCGGTTCCATTCTAGGAATAACTTTGAGTCTTATTCCTCTGGTTGTGGTAATGCAGATCTCCGATGGTATGATTCAGGGGATAACCGATAGGTTTCTTGAAACATTTACCTATCATCTGCAAACCTATCCCTATTCTGAACTTCCCCTTGAAGAGATGAAGGAGCATGCTGCAACGATCGATGATCTCGGTTTTGTTCGAAACACTACAGTCGAGAGAAAAGGGTTTGGTCTGGCTTATTCCCCTTCGGGAAAAAGCGGAGTGACCATAAGAGCCGTAGAACCGGATTTTTACAGCTCCGATGCGGGTGTTCAGAAATATCTGGAGATGGAAAGTGGTGAATTTGATATATCAGATGAGAATTCAATTATGGTTGGTCGCGATATAGCCAGGAAAATGGAGCTTGAACCAGGAGATGAACTAAAAATACTTACGGGAAAGTTTTTCTCAAATGGACGATTTCTTCCCAAGGTCAGCAAATTCATTGTGAAAGGTGTATTTTCCACAGGTTACGATGAGCTGGACAGGATGTGGGTCTTTGTTCCTCTCTCTACAGGTGAAAAAATTCTTGCTGATAAATCCTCATCGACAATAATTGGAATTAAAATTGATAAGCCTTATGAGACATTGAAAGAAGATATGCTGGCAGTGCGGGACAGTCTTCCCCTGAGATGGGGAATGTATACCTGGGAAAATCTCAATAGGGCTCAGCAGGAAAACTATCGGACCACCAGAGCACTACTCATTTTTATTATGGCACTCATAGTCTGTGTCGCCGTTTTCAATATCTCTTCATCACTGGTTATGCTTGTTATAGAAAAAAGTGAAGAGCTGGCCATACTTAAATGTCTGGGCGCTTCACCATCGGATATTACGTTTTCCTATATTCTTACAGGACTTTTTACGGGAATCACAGGAGGTATTTCCGGATTAGGAGCAGGCCTGTTAATTTCAGTCCATATTAATGGCGTAATAAAAGGAGCGGAAACCCTTCTTAACGGAATCATTTCATTTTTTCAGTTGATTCTGTCACCTTTCATTGATTTTTCAGGAGATTCCTTTCAGGTTCTGAATACTTCATATTATCTCGAAATAATTCCCGTTTCTGTCAGACCCATGGAGTTGGTGGTTATTTTAGGGATGACGATTATCCTTACGGCCTTATCGTCTACGATCCCTGCACTCAGGGCTGGTAGAATCAAACCATTGGAAGTTTTAAGAAAATTTTAAAAAAAAACAGCACCTATTTTTTTATTGCTTTTAAGCTGTAGAAAGTTCCCTTATAGTTGTATTTATACAGGGGCAGATTCAGGTGAAATGCGATAAGTGTAAAACTAATGATGCTGACATCAATATATGTTATCTCAGAAAAAATCGACAGAATAGCGTATCTCTTTGTGAAATATGTTCCGATTCCATGGGCATTTCGACTCATTTTGTGAGTGATTGTGATCATCGCTCATCTGATGTGGAGATGCAGCAGTTCTCTGTTGATTATGAGCTCCACTGTTCCTATTGTAATACAGATTTAGGTCACCTTTTATCCACTGGTCAAACAGGTTGTCCCCACTGTTATTCTGTTTTCAGAAAAGAGATTGATAGATTTTTCCTGGTTAAAAATTATTTAAGCGATGAATCTATTCAATATTCTGATCCTTTGAGAGATCGATATAATGAATTTATCGAACAATGAAAAAGACATCGTCCTATCTTCCCGAATTAGACTTGCCAGGAATATCAGAGGATATAAATTTATCCCTTCGATTAAACCATCCGATAGGGAAGAACTTGAGTCTCTTATCTCTGAAGAGATCAGTAACAATCCCTATTTTGAAGGTTATTTAAAATATAGAATCGGTGAACTCGATGAATTGGACCGAATGGTTCTTAAAGAGAGGAAGATCATCAGCCAGCGTTATTACCGCGATGGTTCGGGACTTGTCATCACTGACAATAGCCAGCAGGCTTCCATAGTAACCGGAGACCTTGATCATTTAAGAATCTCCGCTGTTATGGATGGCTTGAATATAGATGAGACTCTCGAGAGGGCTCTTGAGATCGAAAAAGAGCTAGCCAATCGTTTTGATTTTGCCTCTTCCATTGAAGAGGGATACCTCACAGTTAATGTTTCCGATTCCGGTACAGCGATGAAAGGGTCAATTTACCTTCATCTACCGGCTTTGAGCGCGTCGGAATTAATGGATCATTACATCATAAATACAATTGAAACAATGCTTGAAGTCACAGGGTTTTCCGGAGGAGGAGCCCATTCTCTTGGAGGACTGTATATCATATCCAATAAAAACGGATATTTCCCCGATGAGTTTCAACTGGCAGAATTATTGAATAAAACAGCCAGAATATTTATAGAAGGGGAAAGGGAAGTGCGGGACGATCTGCTCAACGGCAGATATCCTGGTCTGGAAGACCGGATTTTCCGCTCCTACGGTATATTGAAGTACTGTCGGCAGATCACTGAGCTGGAAGCCATATCAGCGCTTTCTATGGTACGCCTTGGCATTTCTCTGAAATGGATTGAAAATCTGACAATAGAGGATATCTCTTATGTATTGGGATCTATAGGGAATGGTTTTATCAGATCCTATGCGTATGAGAGTAACCCCGATGAAACTGATATAATGAGATTGAGAGC
>JADGDJ010000023.1:0-12505 GCA_016744925.1 Spirochaetaceae bacterium | reverse complement strand
ATAAAAAAAAAAAAAAAAAACACTCAATCTGGAGTCGTGAACAGGAGTAGAACATGTTTAAGGGACTAACGCAAAGAGCACAGAGAATTCTAACAATATCCGCACAGGAGGAAGCTAAGAGGTTTCACTCGGATCAGCTTCTTCCCGAGCACATTATTATAGCCATCCTCAAAGAAAAGGACGGCATCGGATATGTAGCATTACAGAGGCTTGGAGTTAATACTGTTGAGATGCTTAAAGAGCTCGAAAAAAATATCCCCGTGCGCAAGAGAAGTTTTAATCTGGGAGATGTTCCCCCTTCGCACAGGGCTAAACTAATTCTGGAGAATTCCGCAAATGAAGCCCGGAATCTCAATCACGATTACATAGGAACGGAACATTTTCTTCTGGCCGCTGTAGGAGAATCGGGAAGTGTATCACAAAAATTTCTTTCCCTATTCAAAATTAATCTAGAGGTCTTCAGGGGCATCATTTTCGACTTGAGCGGAGGGAAGAGGATTTCCGATGGTAGTACAGAGCGATCGGCAATTCGTAAACGGCTTGGAATAAATAAAGAAGTCGGCGGGACAACTCTTCTCGATGAGTTTTCGAGGGATCTTACTAAAGCTGTAGGACAGGGAATCCTCGATCCTGTAATTGGCAGGGAGAAAGAGATTGGAAGGGTTCTGAGAATCCTTGCGAGAAGAACTAAAAACAATCCTGTACTGATCGGTGAACCGGGAGTCGGGAAAACAGCTGTAATCGAAGGTTTGGCAATGCAGATCGTCGATGGAACAGCCCCTTCTTTTTTTAAGGGAAAGAGACTCGTCTCTCTCGACCTGGCTTCGCTTGTCGCCGGTACAAAATACAGAGGAGAGTTTGAGGAAAGACTCAAAAAAGTTCTTAAAGAGATAGAAAAAGCAGGAAATATTATTCTTTTCATCGATGAACTTCACACTATTATAGGTGCCGGTGGGGCAGAAGGAGCCATAGACGCTTCCAATATGCTTAAACCGGCTCTTTCCCGGGGAGAGCTCCAGTGCATCGGAGCTACCACAATGAATGAGTACAAGAAATACATTGAGAAAGATGCCGCTCTTGAAAGGCGTTTTCAGCATGTTATTATTGAAGAACCAACTATTGATGAAACTCTTGAAATCCTTAAAGGGATAAAAGAGCGCTATGAAAAGCATCATGAAGTGCATTTTACAGATGAAGCACTCGATGCGGCCGCCAAGCTTTCCAGTCGTTATATTTCCGACCGCTGTCTACCGGATAAAGCCATTGATCTTATGGATGAAGCCGGTTCGCATAAGCGAATTAAAAACTCTGTGCAGCCTACAGAGCTTCAAAAACTGGAGGGTCGGATTACAGATCTTTCGGAAATGAAAAATTCTTTTGTCAATTCCCAGGATTATGAAAAAGCAGCTGCCGTGCGCGATGATGTTCGCACTCTTAAAAAAGAGATTGAAGACTTGAAGATTCAATGGAAAGAATCACAGGAAAAAGAGACATCCATTGTCGATGTCGAAGATATTCAGGACATCATTTCAGAAGTCACAGGGATTCCTCTATCGAGAATTGTCCAGAATGAATCTCAGAAACTTTTGAAGATTGAGGAAGAGCTGCACAAATCTGTAATCGGTCAGGTTCCGGCTATTTCCGCCGTCGCATCGGCTATCCGTCGGTCCAGGACGGGACTTAGTTCTCCCGGTAGACCTCTCGGTTCCTTTATATTTCTCGGTCCGACAGGTGTGGGAAAAACTCTTTTGGCCAAAACTCTTGCTGAATTCCTTTTCGGTAATGAAAATTCTTTAATACGCATAGATATGTCAGATTATATGGAAAAGCATAATGTCTCCCGCCTTGTAGGAGCCCCTCCTGGATATGTGGGTTATGAAGAAGGGGGATTACTCACTGAGAAAATAAGAAGAAAACCCTATAGTGTCGTACTTCTTGATGAGATTGAAAAAGCTCATACTGATGTTTTTAATTTGCTTCTTCAGGTCCTCGAGGAAGGGGAGCTTCAAGATAGTTTCGGTCACAGTGTTTCCTTCCGCAATACGGTGGTTATTATGACTTCAAATGCCGGTGCGCGCGATATAGTTCGCGGTGGCGGGCTGGGATTTCAGGCAGAACCGGGAATTATGCCCTACAACGAGATAAAATCTTCTGCAATGAATGAATTAAAGAGATTATTCAGACCTGAATTTCTAAACAGAATTGATGAAATAGTCGTTTTCCACAGCCTACAAGGGGAAGATATCAAGGAAATTCTCGATATTCTCATCTCCGATCTTAAGCTGAGAATCAGCTCTCAGGAGTATCAGCTGGATATTTCAAGAAAAGTGAAGGAGCATATTATAGATATTGGTTATGATATTTCTTATGGAGCCCGACAATTAAGGAGAACCATACAGCAGGAAATTGAAGATCCATTGTCTATAGAGATCCTTAAAGGGAGATTTGAGTCAGGTAATTCAATTTCTGCTGAAATTAGAAAAGGTAAAATTATATTTAGAAAGAAAAAGGTGAAAGATGAAATCATTCTCAAAAAGGAATAGAGTCATACGTCAAATATTCATACTTGCATTTCTGCTGAACGGAATTATTCTTTTTGCACAGAGTGAAAGTGATGATTTGTTCTCCAAAGGACGAGAGGCTTTTTCCTCAAAATCATACGTTTCGGCCATCGTACATTTCGATGATTTTCTGGCGCTTTATCCTGAAGATTCAAGAGCCGATGGAGTTAATTATATGAGGTCAGTTTCTTATTTTTATAAGAAGCAATACATCGATTCAATAGACTCATTTAAACTATTCAAAACAGATTACAGTGATTCTGCTTACAATAGCAGGGTTTCCTATTGGTTGGGACTTTGCAGTTATGCATTGAAAAATTTCAATGATGCTGCAGAGTATTTTCAGAAGCAAACTGAATACACCAACGAAAGCTTCTTTGTCAGCCGCAGCTACCTCTATCTGGGAGAATCATACGAGAAATTATCCCGTCCCGATAAGGCGGAAGATGCATATCTCTCTGGTGTCCACTCAGGTGGCGAAGAAAAAATAACATCAATGAATCGTCTGAAGCTGGGGATCCTCTTCTTTAATTCAGGGAATTATCCAGGAGCCAGGGATCAATTTTCTGAAATTATTAACACATCGATCGACTCGTCACTGGTCTCTGATTCTCAGTATTATTTCGGAGAATCACTCTATCATATGGGGGAATTGCGAGATGCAGCTTCTAAGCTGCAGTTCTATCTCTTTATGAATAGCAATGACAAGTTCAGAGAAGCCGCAGTCTTTAGACTCGGAGATATTTATCAGTCTCTACAGATATCTGATGAAGCTGTAAAATATCTACAGTTGCTGAAAAGTGATTATCCTCAAGGTGAATATTATCTGGATGGACTGAGAGTTCTCGGAACAACATACCGTTCAATTAAAGAGCTGGATAAGGCGGCCTCTGTCTTCGAAGAAATTATAGATCTCACCGATGATGATATAGAAAAACAAAATTACTATTTTGAATTAGCTCAAATAAAGATAGATTCCAATAATCCTCTCGAGGCGGTGGTACTGCTAAAAGAATCTTTGAAAGGGCCCGATGAGGATATGCAGGAAATGAGTCTCTTTTATCTAGGTCAATTGCTAATGGATAATGATCTCAAAGATGAAGGCGCCGCATATCTGTTCGAACTGATCAATAGGTTTCCCGATGGGGACACATCAGATGATGCGTCTCTGACTCTTTCCGAATACCTTGTTCAGACTGGTGATACTCACAGATTGACCCTTTTTGTGGGAAGTCAATTAAATCGACAGGGCAAATATCAGGATCGATTCCTGCTTCTAAAGGGAGACCTTGATGAAGGTCAGGGGAATTACGAAGAAGCGGAACTCTCATATGGTAGAATAATCAATGATTTTCCCGATTCTGATTATCTCAGTACCGCCATTCACAGAAAAGCAAAAATATACATTATATACGAAAAAAACGATGAGGCTATAAATCTCCTCGATACAGCTCTCCGCAACGGAGTAAGCGAAGAGGAAAAAACCAATATCCTCGTAGATAAGGCGATCCTGCTTTACAGCATGGGAGATCTGGAGAGAGCCGACCATGCTTTCCGGATTCTTCTGGATAAAGATGCCGATTTTCCCCGAAAAGATGAGATTCTCTTCAGGCAGGGGGAATTGTCTCTAAATGCAAGAGAATATATTGAAGCGGCAGAATATTTTAGAAAAGCAGCGGAGACCAGTTTTGGTGATGCATCCACTCTGGCATTGTTCAATATGGGAAAGAGTTATTTTTTTGGTTTGAATTACAAAACTTCAGAAAGAATTTATCTGGATCTATCGGAAAAACTCTCATCTACATCGGTTCAGAAAACAGAAGCCATGAAAATGACCGCTCTATCTATTTTTCTACAACAGGAATGGATGCGGACACTTCAGTATACTGATCTAATGGTAACTTCTCTAGGAGTCTATCCTCCGGAAATCCGTCTTTTGAAATTGCTTTCACTTCTGGCCCTTGGCAGAGATGAGACTTTCCGTCGGGAAGTGGACAGCCTCAACCTGAATCAAAAAGACAATATTTTTCTGTCCGATGCACTGAATCAACTTGAAAAAACAGACTTCTCATCACTGATCCTGATATTCCGAAGTTTACTGGGTGCTTATCCTCAGGAAGATGCCAAAACTCTCCTGGTTTTACTTATGACTGATATGATCTACATCACTTTTGATGATCTATGGATCCAGGAAACATATGATCTTATACTTCCCCATCTGGAGGATGAAATCCAGATAATCGGATTTAATCAAGCGTATCAGATGAATAAACCCCAATAACCTTAATTTGAGATTATTTGACCGCTTTTTTTGTTGGATTTCAACAGGAGAAGCGGTTTTTTGTTTTAAGTAACTCTTGACAAATATCATTTATGGTATTAGTTTGATAGTGTATTAGATTGATAATACACTATCAAGGAGTTACGATGATACACATTGATAATCTGCATTTTAAATACGGAAGAAATGAACTATTCAAAAATCTGCAACTGAAGGTCGATTCAGGAAATATATACGGTCTGCTCGGCAAAAATGGTGCCGGGAAATCAACACTATTAAAAATAATATCAGGAATGTTGTATGTGGAGCAGGGATCCTGTTCTGTAAAGAATATATCCTCTTTTAAAAGACTTCCGGAATTTCTTGAAGACCTTTATTATCTTCCGGAAGAGTTTTACCTCCCTTCTTTAAAATCCTCTGAATATGAAGTTATATACGGTGATTTCTATCCCAATTTCAGCAAAGATAAATTCAGAGAATATTTGAAGGAATTTGATATTGATCCGAAATCTGATAAAAGATTGTCCAAGTTTTCACTGGGGCAGAAAAAGAAATATCTTCTGGCCTTCGGTCTGGCTTCGGGAACGTCTCTTCTCTTACTGGATGAACCAACTAATGGATTGGATATTCCATCAAAAAGGCAGTTCAGGAGACTTGTATCCATGGCTATGAGTGATCAGCGGACCATTATCATCTCAACACACCAGGTCAAAGATGTGGAGAATCTTATTGATCCCGTCATTATATTGGAGGATGGGAAAATCCTGTTCAATGAAAATATGGAGATGATTAATAAAAATCTCTCAGTAACAACAAGTTCAACAGTCATTCCTGAAGCTCTCTATTCAGAAGAAAATTTGAGCGGATTTACCTCTGTGTTGAAAAATCAAACGGGAGAGGAAGGAGAGATCGATTTGGAAATCCTATTCAACACAGTGGTCTCCTCTGGAGATAAGTTAACGAATCTATTCAATGAGGAGTCTTCAAATGAATAATATATTTTCCTTAAACAGAACGTTGAAACTGATTAGAAAAGATATGCTGTCAGAATACAAGAACCTGATTATCTGGCTGTGCACTGCTGCCGGGGTTATGATTGTAGTCAGTGCATTGAGTATTCTACTGGGAAAACAACAAGGGGTCTCTGTTGATACAGGATCGGGATTTCATACAGTCATTTATACCATATTGCTCTTCCCCGGTGGTTACATCCTTACATCGTCCATGTTTAAAGATGTCCACGATAAATCCAGAAGTATTTACTGGCTTACATTGCCCGGATCTACATTTGAGAAATTATTTTCCCGTCTGTTGATTTCATCGGTTTTTTATGTAATTTTACTAACTCTGATCTACCCGATCCTTTCTTTAGTCTCTGAACTCTTCAATCTGGCAGTCTTTGGTATGAAACACACTGTCTTTAATCCTTTTTCCATCGATGTATTGAAAATGATTCCCTATTATCTGGTAACTCAATCACTCTTCTTTGCCGGAGCTGCTACATTTAGAAAACATCCTTTTGCAAAAACCCTACTTTCTCTGGCTCTTTTTCAGATTGTTTTTTCTATTATTGCTGTGCTTCTTTTGAGAGTTATGTTCGGTAGTTATTTCAATTCGATGCAGAACCTGAGTTTTACCGGAACTGATTTTTTCAATATATCCAGTTCTTCTTCGGAATCAATAAACAATTTTGGTAAAATTGCCACTATTGTAGGGAAATCCCTATTCTGGTATATATTGGCTCCCTTCTTTTACATTCTGAGTTATTTCAAATTATCAGAAAAAGAGGTTCGTGATGGAATTTAATAAGAATCGCCCTATATATCTCCAGATAGCAGATTATATTAATGAAAATATACTGCTGGAAAAATGGAGTGAAGGTGAGAGGATATTATCAGTACGGGAGATGTCGATGAAATTGCAAGTTAATCCCAATACCGTTATGAGATCATACACTCATTTGCAGAGTGAAGATGTCCTGCACAATCAGAGAGGAATAGGTTATTTTATCTCTGAGGGATCTGTGAAAAAAGTTCAATTGATAAAAAAAGAAAATTTCATTGAAACAGATCTTCCCGATGTTTTTAGAACAGGAAGTTTACTCGGTGTGACTCCTGAAGAACTCAGTGATTATTACAGAATATATCTGGAGGCAAATTAAATGAAGAGAAGTAACATCCTGCTATTGGGAGCCCTGATCGCAATTTTTATATCAATTTTATCACTGATTATTTTTTTCAGAATATCGTCAGACAGGTTTATACAATTTGAAAATATTGGGAACTTATCTGTGGAGCCGACAGGAGTTATTGAAACGCGAAATCTTGATTATGATAATTTTGATTCCCTATATTTTGAAAGTGTCTGGGATGTGGTCGTACTTGAAGGTGAAAAGTCTCAGATCAAAATTTCAGCAGATAGTGCTTTCTTTGATGAATTGAAAATCGATCAAAGAGGCAAAACTTTGCATTTTTCAGATAAAAGGTTTTCAAATGGCGGATCCGGTAGAGAATATAATTATCAGGTGGAAATAACTATGCCCATTTTAGAATTAATCGAATTTACCGGTATGGGCAATGTATTGATAAAAGATTTTAACCTGGATGACATCCATATCATAAATTCCGGAGCCAGCAACATCGAAGCCGAAAATGTGTCAATTGAGAAGTTAAATCTGATAATAGCAGGAGCTGCCAGTGTGAAATTTTCACATATAAATATTCAAAACTGTTATCTCGATATCAATGGTGCAGCCGATGTCGAGCTCAACATGACGGGAGGTGAATTGACTGGACAGGTTAATGGCGCGGCTAGCGTCGTTTACAGCGGCACTGTTTCCAGTGAGACAGTGCAGGTTTCGGGAATTGGGTCTCTAGAGTTCAGTCGGGGTACACTGTGACGGCCTCTTTTAAAAAATTATGTTATCATTTAGAATTAAATCAATCATGAAAAGATATATCCCGGTTTTATTCTTTTGTTTTTTTACATCACATTTATTCAGCCAGGCAGATAGGTCGGAGGATTTTTATTTCTCTTCTATGGAAGAAGAAGTCTTATCTCTCTTAGAAGAAGCCAGAGAGCTTGGAGACGAAAATCCTGCAGAAAAGCTTCAGTTGGCAATGGATGCCTATGAAATTTCAGTCACTGAGAGTTTTCTGCAACTTCAGGTAGATTCTCAAACCCTTATGGGTATCGCCTATTTTCAATTACAGGAAATAGAGAAGAGCCTACAATCACTCAATCAGAGCCTTCTTATGGCAGAGGGAATTAATTACATCGATGGTTCATGGCAATCTTTCTACATGCTGGGATTAGTGCATAATTTTTTGGGTGATAGTGAAAAATCCATATCCTTTTTTGAAAATGCAGACCAGTTGATACTCGATGAAAATGATTTGAAACATATATATGTTCTCCGGGAATTGGCAATCGTTTATCAATATGAGAGAATGTTCGAACTGGCGATATCTAGAGCAGAAAATGCTCTTTTAATGGCGGGAAACCTAGAAGATGAGAACTCTATCATCGAACTATCTCACCTACTGGGAGAAATCGAATTTCAAGCGGGAAATATAAGAACAGCCAATAATCTCTTCAGTGATATTATAGCTCGAACGTCAGTAACCGGCGAACATCAGCTCATCAGAGCCTCAGCGCATAGTTTTATGGGAAAATGTTACGCTCTACTAGGTGACTATCACATGGCTCTTGCTAATGCGCAAGACGCTCTTCTTCTCTCTGTTAAAAATGGTGAAGATGAAGGTCGCCTTGATGCATATGATTCTCTAGCCTTCACTTATCAGCATATGGATGATTTTGAACGGGCATATATAAACCTTCAACTCTATTTCAAACAGAAGGAACTGCTGGAGCAAGATAAAAATACGGGAAACCTGGATAAAATTAAAGCGTATTACGGAACATTCGAGAAAGAGCGCGAAATTGATCAGCAGCAGGTTCTAATCGAGAGTCAGAATAGATTGATACTTCTCGGGGCTCTTATGATTGCCCTCCTGGCTGTTATGATACTCATCTTTTTCCTTCTCTATAAAAAGAACTCTCGAATTGCCGATCGGCTCAGTCATGATCTCAAGAGGGAAATGGTATTATCCAAAACAGATCCCGTTACGGGATTACCCAATAGAAAAGAGATTGAGGATTTGATTCAGAAATCTATTAATTCATGGAAAAAAGATCCCAGAAGTTTTTCTATCCTCCTTATCTCTTTTGAAGAATATCGAAAGGTGGATACTCAGTGGGGAGAGGGGGCTGGTGAAAAGCTTCAGAAATTTATTGGGAAATTACTGGAAACCGAATTAAAGGGCCAGGATACAATTGCTGTCTGGAAACCTTTTCTTTTTATGATTCTTCTCCCTGAAACAGATCGGGAAAGTCTTCAATCAGTACGACATAAGATAAATATGAGATTCTCAAGGGAGAAGTATAATTATGATGTTGGAGAAATTTCTCTTGAGTTTCATATGGGCTCCAGCACATATTCAGGAGATGAGAGCCGTTCCGCCTGCGTTGATAGGTGCAAGCGGGAACTGGAAGAAGCCAGAGATTAATATTTAAAACTGCTATTCCCGATGAATTCTCTCAAAATTGAATCTTCAGGTACCATATAGCTTGGAATAGAAGAAAAGTTGGAGAGGAAATCGAGCAATCTTGCCGCTTCTGCATATTCTTTGTTCCCCGGTTTTACAGATCTCAAAAGAGGTTCGACGAAAACTTTTAAAACAAAAATTTCATAATCGAGCGCTGAATTGAAGGCAGAATCAGCAGAATCCTGATAGGGGAAAATATTTTTCTCTTCGCCTCTACGAACTGATGGCCAGATTTTAAAAGTATTGAGAGCATCGTAACTTCGGAAGTGATGATCTCTCACCATTCTTCTTATTATCCGGTTGTCTGTCGTGGCTATTCGATTGTGATCATCAATATTTAACTGAGTTAATGCCGAGAGATAAATTTTATACTTTCTTTTAGCAGAAATATCCGGTGTCAAACCGTCATTAAGTCCGTGTATCCCCTCCATCAGGAGAATTGTCCTATCCTCCAATTTGAGAGTTTTTCCCACTTCCCGACGCCCGCCGATTTTAAAATCATACACAGGGAATTCCGCTTCTCCTTCATTAAAAAGCTGATTGAGATTCTTGTTTAATAGAGGTACATCAAGAGCTCCGAGAGCTTCCAGATCCAGTTTTCCAAACTCGTCCAATGGAACCTGATCGTGGGGCAGGTAATAGTCATCAAGAGAAACTATTATGGGATTAAATCCAACTACTTGAAGATCTATAGCCAGCTTTTTTGTAAATGTGGTTTTACCTGAAGAGGAGGGACCCGCAATTAATACGACTTTAACATCGCCCTTTCTCTGAAGGATATCATCGGCAATCTGAGCAATTTTTTTGTTGTGAAGTGACTCTGACACTCTGATGAAATGCTGGATTTCCTTTTTTTGAGTAGTCAGTTTATTCATTTGTCCTATGCAGTTTACATTTAGAATCTTACCCCATCCCGAATATTCCTCATAAATGGAGTAGAGAAGCGGTCTGTCTGCAAACGGAGCCATTTGGTGCGGATCTTTAGACCCAGGATAGCGAAGAAGAAAACCATTGTGATACTTCAATATTTCGAAATATTTCAGAACAGATGTGTTTTCTACTAGAGGAGTGTAGGACAGAGAGAGAAATCCGCTGCATTTATTCAATTTAATAGAAGCGCTATTCATCCCCTCTAGAAGAAGTAGGGTTTCCGGCTGATTAAATCCTCTGAATAATTCAAGGGCTTCTTCATAGGCATATTCTACAATATCAATAGGGCATGCTTTTTCAACCAGATCACGCATCTTACGATTGAGTTTTTGTAGATCAGATTCTTTTACATCATTATAATCGTCAAAATAATAGTAATAGCTACTGCCAATAGAGTGGCTGATTTTCAAACGTTGGTCGGGAAGGATCTCTTTTGAGGCCATTTCCAGGAGAAATGAAAGGCTTCTTCTGTATATCCTCAATCCTTCTGTACTTTCGAGCAGTATCGGTTCAAGAGCACAATTATAGTTGACTGTGGAAGCAATGGAACTTATTTTATTGTTAATTTTTACAGCTACAAATGGGTCGTTGCTATCATTTAATTTCTGATCTTCCAGAATTGTTCTTATATCGACTCCGCATTCATATTCAACTGTTTTAAAATGGGGAATTTCAATTTTAATTATCTGCATCATATTCTCCTTCGGTTGCATAGGCGAGCAGTAAGCGAAGCTTACGACCAGCCTTCGGTTGCATAGGCGAGCAGTAGACCTGATCTACAACCAGTCAGTCAGACAAACTGGTTTATTTAAATTGTAGTTCAAAAATATGGGAGATACTAATAATTGTTATGACGTTGAATTGTTGTTAATTATACCATTCTTCTCTAGTTTTATTTTTTCATCTTTATCGAGAATATTGAGAATCTTAAAGCCGTCCTCATCACGGGTTTCTATCACAGGCTGATCTCTCAGAGGATTTTGCTCCCGGTCTACAAGTAGTTTGACCATTGGGTATTTGGGATTCTTTTTATTGGCATGAACAACAACGCCAATTGAACCATTTTCCAAAATGACATAACTTCCGAGAGGGAATAAAGATATAGAATAGACTAGGGTTCTTAGAGCTGTTTCATCATATATATGCCCAACTCCTTTAAGCATTTCCATCAATGTGTGATAACCATCGCGGGACTGACTGTGTGGTCTATTAGATATCTGAGCATCGTAGGCGCAAACAACACTTATAATTTTAGCATAATCTGAAATTTTCCCGACTGTCAGCTGTTGGGGATAACCGGTACCATCATTTTTTTCATGGTGCTGCAGTACACCCATAAGAACATCCTGTGAGAGGGGAAACTCTTTGAGTAAACGGTATCCTAAAATAGTATGGGTCGTGAGAGCTTTTTTTTCCGATTCACTGAGCTGTCGCTGGAAATTGTAAAGGTTGTCCGGAAGTTTCAGCATGCCTATTTCATGGAGTAATGCTGAAATACCCAATTCGATTAATTTAAAATTCGGCATTTTCATACTCTCACCAATTGTCAGTGCAAGCAGTGCTGATTTTACTGAATGGGTTATGAGATAATCTTTATTGAAACTATCAAGATCGGGGAGTCTTAGAATATAATCGTGATGATCTTTAATCATGCTGATCATTTTTTTAATCTGTTCAGTAATATTATTCAGATCAAGGTGTTTATCTCGGGAGTAGCGCTGGTACATCTTCTCCACTTCGTCGAGAATCTGAACATAAAATTGTCTGGCTAACTTGATTCCCTCTCTCTCTTTTGCATCGTGGTCCAGGTAAGCTGAAGTTATGGAACTGTCACCTGCTGTTAATGATTCTTTACCGACAATAGGACCATCTGTCATAAGCTCTCTATAATCCCATTTGATCAGATTTTTTTTCAATTCTTCTGATACTGGAATTTCAGGAGTGAGAAGTATATAATTTTTATCAAGATAGACAGGTGATTCGAAAATCATACCGTCAATAATGTTGGTTTGTGGTATTTTGTTCATGAAAACTCCGTTGAACCATATTTCTATATGCTTATACTATATTATTATACATTACAGGAGCTCATAAAATGAAGTTTAAATCCATATTTTTTTATTTAT
>JADGDJ010000239.1 GCA_016744925.1 Spirochaetaceae bacterium | reverse complement strand
GACATATGAACACTGGTATGAAGAGATGAAAAAAACAGTAGACAGCGAAGGTTGGGACGGTCAATGGTATAAAAGGTATTATGACCACATGGGTAATCCCCTCGGGTCAAGTGTCAATGAGAAGGGTAGCATTTTCACCAATGGTCAGTCATGGCCTGTTATGAGTGGTTTTGCAGAGGGAGAAAAACGCGACCAGGCCCTTGAATCAGTGTACAAGCACCTCAATACATCCAAGGGGATCAAACTGAGTACCCCCGGATATGACAGCTATGATCCTGAAGTGGGAGGTGTCACAAGTTATCGGCCGGGAGCCAAAGAGAACGGGGGGATCTTCCTTCACTCCAATCCCTGGGTTGTCATAGCTGAAACGATAAACGGTAACGGCGGCAGAGCTTTTGAATATTACAATCAGATCAATCCCGCCGTTAAGAATGATATTATCGAGGAATATGAGATAGAGCCCTACTGTTATGCTCAGAATATATTAGGTGATGAACATCCGCAATTCGGTTTGGGACGCAACAGTTGGCTTTCCGGTACGGCTTCGTGGATGTACCAGGCGGGGACAAAATATATACTGGGAATAAAACCGGCTCTAGAGGGACTGGAGATCAACCCCTGTATACCCAAGGAATGGGACGGGTTTCAGGCTCAGCGGAAATTCCGGAATAATACTTATAAAATCGAGGTGAAAAATCCTGATCATATATCAAAGGGAATAAAATCTATAACTGTGGATGGAAAAGAGCTCTCGGGCAGTGTAATTATTGCAGATTCTGAATCTTCAGATATGACTTTTACCGTACTTGTGACCATGGGTTGAGTGATAATTTCTTTGAAAGAATTCTATTCTTCTAATTCAAGCCACCAGCTTGTATCAATCTCAGCAGTATTATCGGGCATAGTCGGATTGTCTAAAATAAAAAGTGTTCTCTTCCCAAGCTCCGCCTGTTTTATGATAGAACGGTGATGCTGCTCAAATAGTTTTCTGAATGAGCCATTTTCTTCAATCATTATTAAACCCTGTTCAATCCTATCAGCCAGTTCGGTATTCTGTTTATTTACAAAAAAATATTTTACATAGGGATAATACAGGGCAAGCGATTTTCATTTATTTGATTGTGCTTGTTCAAAAACTTCAGGATGGCTGGGTTTTTCAATCTTCTTATCACTTCTACAAGAAGAAATCCCCGGAAGAAATAAAGCCAATATTAAAAAAATGAACCTCATTCTTTTTTTCATATATTCCCCTATTTCAATTATACTATTTTCCAAAGATAGTTCAAATTGACTTCATTAACCAATGAATTCTTTTAAATTAAAAAACACTTATGATAGTAAAAACAGGGTGAAGTAAGACACCATTATATAGGAGATTATTTGCTGATAATCTCCTATTCCCAATTTATGACTTTGACTCTTTCATAATGACTTTACCGATATAAGGCAGATTTCTATGCCTCTGAGCATAATCAATCCCGTATCCTATAACAAAAACATCGGGGATGGTATAACCGGTGTAGTCCACGGGAACTTCCACTTCCCTTCTCTCCGGTTTATCGAGGAGTGTACAGATTTTAAGAGATGCTGGCTCTCTCAAAAGGAGATATTCTCTCACTTTTTCAAGTGTGTATCCCGTATCGATGATATCTTCCACAATGATAATGTGTTTTCCACTGATATCCTCTTCGAGATCTTTTTTAATTTTCACTTCTCTTGAAGAATTCATAGAATTGCCATAACTGGAAACAACCATAAAATCAATTTTAGCATCGAGTGTAATTTCTCTAGCCAGGTCTGCCAGAAACACAGTGGATCCCCTGAGTAAACCGATAAGAATAATCTCGTCTGTATTGCTGTAATCTTTTTCTATTTGAGTACCTATCTCTTTTACTTTGGAAGCCAGAGATTCTGCTGATATTAATTCTTCAATAGTGTAATCCATATTTTCTCCTGTAAATCTTATTTACGCTTCATATTTTCTGTTTCTATGCTTATATTGTCAATGACCGAAAAACAGAAATCGCAGGAGATATTCAATTGGCAAATACAATAAATATAGAATTTCAAAATGGATTCAACGGAGTAGCCACAAATGAGAACGGACAGGAATTACATGTGTCTCCCGACCAGTGGAAACCCTATGAACTGCTCTTTACAGCCCTGGCTTCATGTATGTACTCAACGTTCCTCGATGTGATCAACAAGAAAAAACTGGATTATGACAAAATTACGATCTCCGTAGATGGTGAAAAAATTGATGACGTCCCCTCTTTTCTAAAAAAAGCAGACATTGTTTTCACCATAAGCGGAGCTGAAAAAGACAATGAAAAAATCGTCGCCCGTTTTGAAAAATCCCTGAAACTTTCTGAAAAGTACTGCTCGATCTACAACACCGTAATCAAGATTGCTGAACTGAATTCATCTTTAGTTTTTGAGTAATGAGGTAAAGACGCCGTTAGCAGCGTCTTTACCATCAGAGTATCCTCACCCGCAATGGATGTAATCCTCTACCAGCCGCTTCACCATTTCTCCCGATCCGGACAATCGTTCGCCCAGGTTCTGATCACCGAAGTTTTTAAGATCCTCGGCTATTCCCTCCAGTACAAAGGGGGTGAAGATTCCATCAGATTCATACACAGCCCGATCTTCCAACAGGGCTTCTGCACAGTCAAAGCAGGATTCGGGTAGTTGTTCGAAGGACTCGCGGTCGCTACTATTGGCTTTCAGGTATTGCTTTTCGACGTATTCAAGGCAGCCATCCCACTTGAGACCGAATTTCACCGCTGCGGCAATTCCGGCGAGTAGATTGTAGATATGCGCCGAACCGTCGGGGCTTCTCAATTCAACAGTCTGCTTACTGATCCATTTGTTTTTAGCATCAGGTTCATCAGGATTGGCATCATTGAGCATATTCTCTATTCCCAGCCATCCCAGAGGGACACGGACCAGAGTGGCTCTGTTCCTCTCTCCCCAGCAAATGCTAGTAGGTGCTTCCTGATGCGGAACAAGTCTTAGGAAAGACGTGGGAACAGTATTGCCAAAGGCACAGAGTGACCTGGCATTTTTCAATAAACCGCCGATCATTTTTTTAGCTGTATCACTGAGTTTATCATCATCGACAAGCATATTTTTTCCATCTTTCACCAGTCTCATATGAATATGCATACCGCTTCCGGCGGCACCGACAACAATTTTGGGTGCAAAGCTGACGTGAAGTCCATATTGGTAGGCGACTTCGCGGATGACCCACTTGGCCATCACAATTTGGTCAGCTGTTTCTTCGATGGGCACAGGTAGAAATTCAATTTCGTGCTGAACCATTTCCAGGTTTCCCTCTATTATATTTCCCACCTCTGCATGACCGTACTTAATTTTTCCACCGATGCTGCTTATGGTATCCATACATTCAAGCCTGATCACTTCCCATTTTGAAAAGGGATGAGATTCGTGGTAGCCCTTCTGAGGAGTGATGCTGTAAATATCATCTATTTCAGAAAAAAGATAGAATTCCAGCTCTCCGAGGGCTTCCAGGGTCATACCGGTCTCTCTCTGAAGAGCCTTCTGACCATTGCGCACTACATGCTCAGGAGCACCGGGTAGCGGTTTACCCTCTTCCGTATAAAAGGAACAGAGAAGATCGACCGTAGGCTCTTTGGAAAAGGGATTTACAAAAGCAGTTCTATAGCGGGGTATAACATAAAGATCACTGGACTCTGCATCGACATGGGAAAAAAGGCTCGACCCATCCACCCGTTCACCTGTCGTTAGAAGTTCGTCGAGATAATCCATATCGTTTAGAACAAAATTCAGTATTTTCAGCTTTCCATCACCGCCGACATACCGAAAATTGACCATACCGATATTATTTTCACTTATATATTTCACAATATCGGCTTTTGTGAATTGAGAAGAATCCTTTCCCAGATATTTTGAGATTTTGTGCTTTACCATAAACCCACCTTCATTTTTAGACAAAATTAAGTGAATCATAAGTCCAAAAACGGAAACTGTCAAAATATACTGATAATTTAATGCTTTCCATATTTCTACAGGCTATTTTTTCGTATTTCTTACATCATTTTAAATAATAACAAGATGATTTTATATTTTTCACGGCTCTGTCAAGTAAGCCCGTTTCAAATGCCAAATCCAATATAGTATAACGGTTGCGCATCATTTGAGCCGGGTAATAGGTCATAAGCACTTTTTCAACGCTTAAGCCTATATCCACAGCTCTCACGGGGCATTGTGCTTCAGAAAGCATTTCTTTATACCGTCTATAACTGATGAGTTGAGAATTCATCTTCTGCTTCAGTTCCCGCCAATGAGCAGATAAATAGGTCAATCTTTTTTCCAATGTATTTTTATCGGAATGTTTCACATCGTTTATCTTCAGGAGATCCTCCAGGGCTTTGCTCCCGGAAAACGCAGAAGAGACTGATTCCAGTCGAGATTTTTTATCCGGCCATACATCCAGAGCCTCAGCAATATTCTTTTTATCAAAGTCCATCGTGAATATCGTTTCCATAAGAGCAATAGAGGCTAGAGAGCCAATGGCTACTTTAAAACCATGAGAGATATGACTGCCCTCAAAAGTATGACCATTCATCTCCCAGATATGAGACAGAAGGTGTTCAGCCCCGGACACAGGCCGGGATCTCTTCATGTGCTGCATAGCAAATCCCGCAACATTTAATCCCGTAAATACTTTCTCCAGATTTTGCGGATCGCTTGTCCAGTCAGCAAGGTTTCCCTGTATCATTGCCCAGATATGTTTATTAATCTTATCCAGACCAACCATGTCTGCCATGATCCAATCGGCTCCGGCGGGATTCTTAGCGAGCAGATCTGCATAACCGGCAGCTGTCATTTCTGAAGGAGCATTTTTTAACACATCTTTGTCAGCAGCGATAAAAGCCGGTGCAGAACAGGGCAGCGTTTGTTTAAGCCCTTTGTACACGATAGCTGCACCATCGGAGGCATAACCATCAACAGAGGCGGCTGTCGCTATAACACCGTAAGGTCGCCCCAATTCATGAGAGGCTCTTTTCACCAGATCATTTATGGTTCCGCTTCCCAGAGCTATGGGAACCGATGTTGTAATTGAAATAGAGTTTTTAATTTCTTCAATATATGCATAATCCGATGTAAGTTCAGGCTCTGAGGGAAAAATAAGAGGTTTATCCAAAGATATCCCGTTGTTTTTACAAAAGGAGACAAAGCCATGCCCTGCAGCTGTCATGGTATTCTCATCAGCTATGAGAAAAACAGAGTTGTTCCCAATAAAAGCGCAAAAATCATCAGACATCTTTTCATACAAATTTTCAGTTACAAGCAGGTACTCTGTGGTATCCGTGAAATCACGGAAGTCTTCTATACTATTCATATGGAAAAGTGTACTCTACGAACCATGAATAGAACAGAGCTAAAAAATCATTATTTTCTTCTCCGCCATGGAAATAGCCTGGCAAATCAACAGGGAATCATAGTGAGTACCCCCGATGTAGGAACTGCTCGATACGGCTTGAGCAAATTGGGTACGAATCAGGCAAACATAGCATCACAATATTTTACCATAAAAGATAAAATCATCATTTATTCCTCAGATTTTAAGAGAGCAAAAGAAACGGCGGAAATTGTTCAGGACAAATTATCTGCTAAGGTGCTTGTCTACACAGAACTGCTGAGAGAAAGATTCTTTGGTTTATATGAGGGTCTGGATAACAGCCGATATGATGAAGTCTGGGAAAAAGACAAAAGGAATGAAAAGAATGTTTTTAATTCCGTGGAAAGTCCCCGGCAGGTAGCCGACAGAACAAAATCGCTCATAGAACAGATCGAATCAGAATATCAAAATAAAAATATACTGCTTGTCTCACACGGGGACAGTCTCCAGATTCTACAGACTGTATTTGCAGGCATTTCTCCCGCCGCCCACAGATCTCTAAACCATCTGCAGACAGGGGAAATCAGAAAAGTTTAATTAATCCGAGAGAAGTGCCTCATCGTTGGTAAACTCTCTCTTCCGGATATTGTGAAATCTCTCAATAAGTTCTTTTATGGTGAGATTTTTTTTCTCTTCACCGCCTAAGTCGAGGATGATTTCTCCACGATCCATCATCAGCAGTCTGTTGCCGTATTTTATGGCATGTTCCATATTGTGTGTAATCATCATAGTGGTCAGTTTAAATTCTTCTATAAATTTCACTGTGAGCTGCAGTACCAGATCGGCATTCTTGGGGTCGAGTGCCGCCGTGTGTTCATCGAGCATAACCAGATCCGGTTCAGACAAAACCATCATAAGAAGAGTCAAAGCCTGCCGCTGTCCACCGGAAAGAAGACCGACATTGTCTTTTAGGCGATTTTCAAGTCCCATATCCAGATCTTTCAATTTTTCCTGAAAGAACTCTCTTCGACTCTTATTCAGACTGATTTTAAGCCCTTTAAAACCTTTCTTACTGCAGATCATCATATTGTCTTCGAGAGTCATGTTGGATGCTGTTCCCATCATGGTATTCTGAAAAATTCTCCCGATGTTTGATGCTCGTTTGTGCTCCGGATGATCTGTAACATCCTTACCCTGAATCAAAACAGAACCTTCACATGGATTATAACTGCCGGAGATAAGATTAAAAAGGGTCGACTTTCCAGCACCATTGCTTCCGATGATGGTGATAAAATCCCCCTCTTCCACTTTCAGATTTATATCTTTTATAGCTCTGTTCTCGTTAACAGTGCCTTCGTTAAATACTTTTCCAAGATTTTTAAGTTCCAGCATCAGATAACCCTCTTTCTTTTCTTCTCTTTTTTTCCCGTAATGACTAAAAGCAGTACAAT
>JADGDJ010000022.1:30704-34949 GCA_016744925.1 Spirochaetaceae bacterium | reverse complement strand
ATCACTTGAAATCTGGTTGCTCCGGTGTACCGTAATGACGATAAAACCTTTTTTAAAAATCAGATAATCAAGGAGCTTGCTGTATCTTTCATCGGAAATGAGATCAGAAAAAATGAAATAGATATTCTCAGGATCAGTACATTCCTCTATTTGTAACTGATCCGCATCAAGGAGTGATAATGAATGATATTCTCCGCCTTCAAGACATGCCATTATCTCATTGGCATCTTTCGAAAGCGCTGATGTTTTAAGAATATTTATTTTAATATCAGTAAGCATTATTCATCTCTTTTAATGGAAGATTGATGATAAATACAGTGGGATCTCCATTATTCTCCAGCCATAGAGCACCATTGTGTTTCTGATTTATGATATTAAAGCAGATTCCCAGGCCCAATCCTGTGCCCTGTCCTACTTCTTTTGTTGTAAAAAAGGGATCGTATATTCTACTTTCTATTTCTTTCGGTACTCCTGTTCCATTATCTTCTATACGAACCTGTACTATGTTCTTAAGTGCACAAGTGCTGATTTTTAAGTAGTGCTCCTTTCCCGGGATCGGTTCCTTCATCGCCTGGAGTGCGTTGATAACCATGTTCAATAAAACCTGATTGATATCGTTGGCAAAACAGTGAATCTCCGGAATTTCTGATAAATCCAATTGGATCTCCACATGAGATGGACACTGACTTTTTGCAATGTTGATGGTATCTTTCAGGGCATTGTTTAAATTGAATGAGTCAGAATGTTCCTCATCCCCCATTCGTGAGAATCGTTTTAAACTTTTTGTGATATTTTCGATACGGGACAGTCCTTCAAAAGTCTCATTGAAAATAGAATCGAGGTCCTCTTTTAGAAAAGCAAATTCGGAAGAATCCTCTTCGCTCACTTTAAATTCGTAAGAGAGAATTTTATCTATATACTTTTTTAGACTCTTAATGTTGCTGCCTATATAGGCCAGATGGGACAATGTGCTGTGTGCCTGTTTCAACTGATCGTTGACTTTCATTATCTCCAGATTCAAACGCATGGCATCCAATTCCGATTCTATGTAATGAGTAATGTCGTGAATAATAAAGGCTAAAATTTCTGATCCATGAGTCTCTATGATGGCCGATGTGATGATTCCTGTTATTTGAGTATTATCTTTAGCTGAAAGGGTTATATCCAGTCCAGATACATATCCGTTTTTCTCAATTCTTTGTGTGTAATTCTCCCAATCCTCTCTATTGAGGAAATAATCCTGGATACTGAGCTCATCGAGCATGACATCTGTTCCCAATCCCAGTTTTGAATTGGCACTTTTGTTAATGTCCAGAATCTTCCCATCCATTCTCGTGACAATATACATATCATTAGATCTGTCTCGAAGTTTCCCGTAATCGTTGTAGTAATTAGTCATGGGAATTCTCTATTGTAAAAAAAGCACCGAAACCAAGAACATTTATAACATCGAGAATCTTTCCATTGACGTCAGTCAGCGTTAAGTCTATGTTTCTTTTTCGGCAATCCATTAGGAGGGATGTTAGAAGCCCGATACCTGTGGAAGAAATATACGTGAGTTTCAAAAAATTCAGAGTGATATTTTTAAGGCCTTTATTTTCTATAATAATTTTTGAAAACAAAGACAAAATAGGGGGAGAATTCATAGAATCGATGAAGCCTTCAAGGTAAACTTTTAACTCCCGCAATTCAGTAATATCGGTTACTTTTATTGAGATCCCTTCGAGTTCGATTTTTTCGCTCATATTATATCTCCGTGATTATGGCTGTAATATCATCTTTGAATTTCCCCATAAAGGCTTTATCCCTAAAACGCTGACATAAGGCTTGGCTATTTTCTTTTTCAAAAGAGCTTTTAAGGAGAATTCCGCTAATTTCATCATTTTCTAGGGGGTTGTAGTTATCTCCAATCTCTATAAGACCATCAGTAATGCTGTAAATCCGGTCCCCTTTCTCCAATTTTATTCGCTGGTCCTTGAATTCGGCAATTTCTGTAAAATTTAAAGCTGTTCCATGGGATGACAGAATGTGCATCTTTTTTTCCCGAAAGACAAACAAAGGTGTGTGTCCCCCATTGGAGAATGTCATTTCGCATTTCTTTAGATCAAATATGGCAACGGAGGCGGTAATGATTATACCCGGACAGTTGACCAGTTCTTTCAGCAGGGCACTATTGAGCCAGCTTAAAAAATCAGAAGGGAGAAAACCACTTCTCCTGTTGCTGATATATCTGCTGAAAATTATAGATTTGAGAATCGTTGTAATAAACGCCGCCTTAATTCCGTGCCCGGCAACATCAGCACACAATAAAAAAAATTTATCGTCATCCAAAGCTATAATGTCGTAATAGTCTCCTCCGCAATGCAGAGATGGTAAGGGTTCATAGTTCACAGAAAATTTTATCTTTTCGCTTTCAGGCAAGGGACGGATTAATAATTGTTTTTGTAATTCTCCTCCCCACTTTAATTCTTCTTCTATACGTTTTTTGTACAGAGCTTCATTGACTCTGATGGTATGATTCTCCACGGCCGCATCAAGGTTTTTAATGAGATATTCCAGATTCCACGGTTTGATGATCAGTGCTTGGATCCCTGTGTTGATGGCATTGATAACTAATTCCAATTGCGCATAACCGGTCATGATAAAAATTGAGATTGATGGATTGATGGATTTTGCTTTTTCAGATAATTGAGCGCCGTTTATCTGGGGCATCATCATATCAGATATGACTAGAAAAATATCCATGTCACGGCCAATAATTTCCAGCGCTTCCGTTGGCGATGTACAGGTGAGAATCTCAATCTGATTTGTCTGAGACCAATTTTTTAACTCTCTTGAGAGAGCTTTAATTATATGAGGCTCATCATCAACCAATAGTATTTTGTCCATCTACTTAAATTGTAGAATATAATTTTAGAACTTTCGAACGATCCACAACTTTTGCAATAAAAAGCCAAATTATCCATGTTATACTTTTAATTTAAAAGGATGAACATATGAAAAAGCTTGAATCAGAAATAACAGCCGTTACAGTCTATACCGACCGAGCGCTCATAACCCGCACCGCAAAAATTACTCTTGATTCAGGTGAACATCATCTTTTTTTTGATGACCTGCCTGAATCGATAGAGCAGAAGAGCATTCGGCTAACCGGATCCGGCGAGGTTTTGCTGCGGGACATCAATTTCAAAACCATCTATTTTGAAGAAACTCAAAGTGACCTGAAAAGAAAAATTTTAGATAAACAAAATGAGCTAAATGAAGAGTTGAATCTGCAGTATAAGCAGATAGAGCTGGCTGACCTGGAAAGGGATTTTCTGGATAAAATAACGGAAAAGATAACATCTCCCGAAAAAATCAGAAATTCAGAAGAGTTGAATCCCGAAAGCTGGATAACAATGATCACTTTTTACCGCACTAAGTTGGAAGATCTGGAAGAACAGAAAAGAAAATCGGAAAAAGAGTGCAGGAAAATCAACCAAGTTCTTCAAAAGCTTAAAAATGATCAGTATCAGCTAGATGGAGGAAGTGACAAAACCCGCAATCAGGTTGATGTCTCTTTAGAGAAACAGAATGAGGGGGAAGTCTCTTTTGAGCTGCATTATATGGTATATGGACCACGATGGTATCCCCTCTATGATTTGAGGGTTTCTACTGATGAAAAAAATATGAATATCACATATAACGCCATGGTGACTCAGATGACTTCGGAAGACTGGAACGATGTTCAACTCAAACTCTCAACAGCGCGGCCGCAGATCGATGGAACGATACCAAAGTTAGATTCCTGGCATCTCAATCTTTACACCGAAACTGAACCTCCGGTGAGGATGGCAATGGGATCGGCATCCCCAATGAGAAGTAAAAAGGCCATGTCATTCGACGGGGAAGTCTGCGATGAGCTGAAAGAGTCCTCCATGCCAATGAGCATGCCCGTACCGGAGACCCATGTAGAAACTCAGGCGTCATCGGTTGTTTTTGTCCCTTCCTGCCTCAATACTGTTCCGGGAGATAATACACCTCATAAAGTGACAATCCTCACTGAAGATTTCCCCGCACAATTTCAATATGGCAGCGTACCGAAATTATCACCTTATACGTACCTGAAAGCAAAAGTACTCAATCACAGCGATTACCCTCTCCTGGCCGGTGAGTGCAATGTTTTTATGGACAATAATTTTGTCTCTAATGTCTCCATTGGTACAGTAGCTCCCGGTGAGGAGCTCTGGACCCCCCTCGGCATAG
>JADGDJ010000022.1:0-30694 GCA_016744925.1 Spirochaetaceae bacterium | reverse complement strand
AGGTTGAGCGGAAATTTATTAAACGGTTTGAA
Organism: Spirochaetaceae bacterium; assembly: GCA_016744925.1. Lineage (GTDB taxonomy): Bacteria > Spirochaetota > Spirochaetia > DSM-2461 > DSM-2461 > Spirochaeta_F. The sequence continues at coordinate 30,662 of JADGDJ010000022.1, read as the reverse complement.
AAGAAAGAGGGTATGTTAGGCAAAAAGAAGAAATTTATATACGAATATCTCTTCATTCTTGAGAATAAAAGGAAGAGTGATGAAATTCTCATCCTGCAGGATCAAATCCCCATTTCCAGTCATCAGGATATCTGTGTTGAACTGATGACTCCAAAAATAGAGAAAAATAAGGAGGATCTGAAAATCAATAATGAGAATATGCTGGAATGGCGGCTGAATCTGAAAACCCGTGAAAAAATAGAAATCCCCTTTTCATATTCAGTGGAATATCCAAGGAATGAATCTGTTCTGGGGATGGAATGAAATTCTATTTCCTCTCCATTTTGTAGAAGAGCAGGGGAATGATCGTCAGAAGGCTTCCCAGTGCCGGTAATAATGTGAGCATTATAAAAATGGCCTTCAGAGCTTCCGGAGTCTGTACAGACTCCGGGGTGTATCCGGCCAATTTCAGGATCCATCCTACGGTAAAAGCGGCGACTCCCATTTTCAGCTTGCTGGAAAAAGTCATCGTAGAGAAAATGATCCCCTCGCTTCTCTTTCCGCTTTTCTCTTCATAGTATTCAATGGTTTCCGCAAGCATGGATGTGCGGAGAACCAGAGGTATACCCAGAAGAGTACCCAGCAGAAAAGTGTAAAACAGAATTACAGTGAAGTTGTCGTAACCTGAGAAGTACGCACCAGTGAAAAGGATGGCCGTAGCAAGGGATGTCCAGATGAGAATATTGCGTGACTTAAAACGCCGGGCCAGGACAGGAGCCAGACCGCTTCCCACACCGGAGGCGACTAAAACAGTTCCGGCCATCACGGCAAAAAGCCCCTCATCACCGAGGTTGTAGATGACAAAAAAGATTCCCGCATTTACAGGAAGATTGACGAGAACGTTCAATATGGTTGAGGTGAGCAGAAGAAGAAGTGGTTTATTCTCTGTTATGGCTTTTATATTTTCTTTCAGGCTTGGTTTCACTTCATCATCCCATTGAGCTCTTTCCCTTGTTCCGAAAAAAGCCTGCATTATGAGGGGTAGAGCGACAGCACAGAATAAAATGACAGCCAGGAAATATCCCCTCGCATCATCTCCTTTCCCGAGAGCCATTTTTAAAGGAACTACAAGTATAACAGGAAGTGAGCTCCCTATAATATTGAAAATTCTCCCTGAAGCGATAAGAGATTCTCTCTGATGGGGACTTGTGGTCATACGGCTGCTTAAAGTCCATAATGGAATATCCACAGAAGTGTAAAACATACCCCAGAGTATATAGGTTACTGATGCGTAAATGAGTTTTGCACTCATACTCCATGCCGGGGCATTAAACAGTAAAACTGTCATTATGATTATGGGAAGTGGAAAAAAAAGCAGGTATGGTCGACATTTCCCCCATTTTGTTTTCGTGCGATCCACAATGATTCCCATTATAGGATCATTGACAGCATCCCAGAGTCGGGCTGCCAGAAATATCGTTCCCGCAGCGGCGGCACTGATACCGAGAATGTCTGTGTAAAATATCAATAGATAGAGATTCACAAAATTGTAGACCATTGTCTGCCCTAAAAGAGCTGTTGAGAAAGAGTATTTTTCCCCTAAAGGGACCTTTACGGCTGATGCTGTGTTATCCATGGCTGTCTCCAAATGTATTATTTGACGTGCAATTAACAGATTGCATTATAGTACAGTTTTCTCAAAATGAAAAACAGCCGATGATAGTGATATGGTTAAGCAAAACAGATCAATTAATATAATTCTATTCACCCTTTTCTCTCTAATTCATGTTCATGCTGATGAAGCTGTTTTCCTGCAATACAATCATTTGGAAGGTCAGGTTTTACACGCCGATTCTCTTGTCGATGAGACCATATACATAAATGGCTATCTCAGTCACCAGGCGGAAATTGATGAGTTTTCCGTCACCACTGTTCGCCAGTTGACCGGTGAAAATGGAGCTATTCTAGATTCGAGTTTTAGAACCGTTGAAAGGATTGGTATTTTTACGGGATTATATGACTGGATCAGTTCAGAAACTGTTCGTTTTCGCAGAGACGAACGGGGGAATATGATTGTTCCTGAAAGCGCCGCCAGACCTGTATTGAGGAATGTTCCCCGCTTTCCCGATTATGCCCTAAAGCCCGGTGATTCGTGGAGCCTTCCGGGAGAAGAAGTACATGTACTCAGAATAAACGGTGCTTTATACGGGCCATATCGAGGTGCGGTACAGGTCCTTTACCATTATTTAGGCAATGAGTTAATAAATGGCCGAACATTTGCCCGAATCTCCCTGGAGTACAGTGTTTATCTTCCTGTCAGACAAAGTGGAGAACCAATACGTCTGCTCTCGGGGCAGTCCAGGCAGGAAATCCTCTGGGACATAAACGGGGGTAAACCTGAACTGAAAACAGAAGACTTTGAGTTTATGATGATGATGGCCAATGGAAATACACAGGAATTTGTTGGAAAGGGAAGGACCACCTACAGGTTGACCGAAAGTCTCAACAGACGGGAAACGGTGGAATCGCTTATGTCGGAATTGGATCTCCTTCCGGGTGTCATCGTAGAGTCAACAGATGAGGGAATACTGCTTTCGGTAATTGAAACAGACCACATCCTTTTCGAGCCCGAATCATCCATCGTCTCAGACAGTCAGCGCTACAGATTGCAGCAGCTTTCTGAGAGTTTGAACGTCTTTGGAGAAAGAGATATTCTCATAACGGGTTATACAGCAAATTACGGAACATTTGAAGGGCGGAAGCAACTCTCCCGCGACAGAGCCGAATCAGTCGCTGATATACTATTTCCCAATGGCCGTTCTGGTCCGGGACATTTTTTTCTTCGGGGAGCCGGAAATACGGAACCCCTTGGATCTGATAAGGCAAACCGTCGAGTTGAAATCCTCATTTTAGACTAATAGTTGAAGATTCACAGTTTTACTTTATTCTGATAATTTATAACATGGGTATTGATTCATTTTTACATCCGGGAGAAACAGATCAGTGAAAAATAGACATGAAATACAAAATCCCGCACTCGATGAAATGGTAAAAACCTACCGTGTCAAAGTCTGTGATACTGTTTTACTGGCGCTTTCATTTCTGGGACTGATAGCCTTTATTCCCAGTTTCATTTTATCAATCGTAGAGCATCTCTATGGTATAGCTCTCATCGATACGATTGCTTATATGATAATTATATTCATTACCTTTAATAAAAAACTCCCTTACAGGATTAAGGCCGTTTCAGGTTCGACAGTCTTTTATTTCCTTGGGATGCTCCTGCTTTTTCTTTTAGGTCCTATTGGCGCTGGAAATCTCTGGCTTTTAGCCTTTGCTCTTATCACGGCATTGACCCTAGGTGAGAGAGGCGCAGTAGTGTCTCTCATCATCAATGTGATCACTCAGATAAGTCTGTTTGTTCTGATCCGATACACTTCTTTTTTCAATGAATATTCTTTCATTCTGGAACCGCAAATCTGGTTGATCAGAACAGTTAATTTTATTGTCATAAATACTGTCATTGTCTTCTCCAGTTCAATATTCTCAAGAACATTAATGGAAACATTTATAAGGCAGAAGAGATCCGAGTCAGGTCTGGTCGATAGTGAAAATAGAATGAGGTCAATGTTTGAGCAGGCTCCATTCGGAATGGTTTTAATTGAATCACTTACGGGGAATATCCTGGAAGTGAATTCAGCATATTCCAAATTGGTCGATCTCAACAGAGAAGAGCTGGTTTCTACAGACTGGATGACTTTCACCCATCCTGAAGATGTTCAGAAGAATAATGAAAAACTGGAGATGTTGAATATGGGCGAGATATCCAGTTATACGCTGGATCTTCGGTATATAAACAACAATAAATCTGTTATCTGGGTCGAAATGGCAGTTACTTCTACTGATACTGGGGATCATATGAATCCCCCTTATCTGGCTATGATTAAAGATATTACAGACCAGAAGCATGCAGAGGAAGAGAAAGAATTATTGCAGGAACAACTCAATCAGAGTCATAAAATGGAAGCTCTCGGAGAATTAACCGGAGGTATTGCTCATGATTTTAACAATGTTCTGACTGGAATTATTAGTTCAGCTCAGATTTTAACTCTGCCAGAGTTAAACCTGGATGCAAAGGGCTTACGATTAACGGATATAATATACCAGTCGGGTATCAGGGCGAAAGGACTGGTTGAGAAACTGACTGCATTTGCCAGGAAAAATACACTGGAATCGATAAACCTGGATGTTCATGGAGTCATAGAAGACACTGTTGCTATTTTAGAGCAAACTTTTAATAAAAATATTCAGATATCACTTATCAAAGATGCAGAAAAATCCATCATCAATGGGAATTTTACGGAATTGCAGAATGTTATTATGAATTTGGGAATTAATGCATCTCATGCAATGGCTGATGGTGGAGTGTTAACTATAAGTACTGATAATATCTTATATAATAAATCGGATTGTGAACTTTCTCAATTTGACCTTCATCCCGGAGAGCACATACTCATTTCTGTCAGTGATAATGGTTCGGGTATATCGGAAGAACACATAGGAAGAATCTTCGATCCCTTTTTTACAACAAAATCTGTCGGGAAAGGAACTGGATTAGGCCTAACTGCTGTTTATGGAATGATTAAAAGATCTCATGGAGAAATAACGGTCCATAGCCAGGTGGATGGAGGTTCCTGTTTTAATCTTTCCATACCCTGCTCAGAACTCCAGGAAATTGACAATATTAGCTATTCTGATCAAATCGTAAAAGGTTCTGGAAAAATACTCATAATAGATGATGAAGAGAATATTAGAATCTCTGAGTCAATAGTTCTGGAAGGGATGGGGTTTCATGTGGAAACCGCTGAAAATGGGTTTCTCGGGGTTGAAATATTCCAAAGGGATTTCAAATCCATCGACCTGGTTTTGCTGGATATGATCATGCCGGGGCTAAGCGGTAGAGAAGTTTTTATCAAATTGCGGGAAATTGATGAGAACTGTAAAATTATTGTCTGTTCCGGATTTTCCAGGCATGAAGATTTACACGAATTAAGTGAAATGAATCTATCGGGATTTCTGAGCAAACCCTTTGACAGGATTGAACTCTCCAAGTTGATAAACCGTGTGCTCTCAACATAAGTGTTGTTTAAAAACGGGGTTGTTTCTTCGATTAAAACAACCCCGATAATATAGGATCAGCCTTTAACCGCCCCTGCGGACAATCCCTTAACAAAATAATTAGATAATAATAGATAAATAATGATTACCGGTATGGACGCTAGAGATAAAACGGCAAATACAAGATTTAACTTGGTATCAAACTGACCGAAAAGTTGTCCAGTCGCCAGAGGGATGGTGAACTGGTCTCTCGATTTTATAAGTACCAGTGGAAACCAGAACTCATTCCAGTTCGGTATGAAACTGATAATCCCCGCTGCGGCAAGTCCCGGTTTAACTAATGGTACTATAATCCGAGCGAAAATCCCCTGTTCCGAGCATCCATCGATTCTGGCCGCGCTGCTAAGTTCATCGGGAATCATTTTAATATAATCATACAAAATGAAAACGCTCAGCGGAATGGCCATGGCTATATAGACAATAATCAGTGCCCATAAGGTGTCAAATAATTTTAGATTTAACATGGTTATCATAATATCAATTGTCCCCAGCTTTATGGGAACGATCAATCCCACAACAAAAAAGACATAGAGCGCTCTGCTGTATTTAAACTGATATTTTGAAATGGCATAGGATGCCAGTGCTGAAACGGTCACGGCAACAGTTAGTGAAATAATAGTGACACCTATGCTGTTCATAAAATATCTTCCGTAATTGGATATAACAAATAGAGTCGTATAGGCATCAAAATTCAGGCTTTCGGGGAGACCGAAAGGATTATTGAAAATTTCGGCATTCGTCTTAAATGAAGTTGATATCATTATGACCAGAGGAACCAGAATCGATAGAGCATAGGTGATCATAAGTGCGTATAATGCTATTCGCGCAATGGGTTTTTTTGATTTACTCATTTGCCCAGTTCCTCCTTCTTTTTATTGAAGAATGCCAGAAATCCTCCGACACCGATAGTAACAGTGATAAACATCATGGTTGCCACTGTAGCGCCCATTCCTGTACCCCATCCCCCTCTTTCAGCAGAGGAAAAAGCTGTTCTGTAGAAAAGGGAACCGAAAAGGTCCGTACTGTAATTCGGATCTCCTCTTGTTCCGGTCATGGCAAAAATAATATCGAATTGGGTAAAATCTCCGATAAAAATAAGAATCGTGACAATTCCCACTATGGGTAGGACAGATGGAAGTATAATGTGGATAATTTCATGCCATATATTGGCTCCGTCAATTCGCGCTGCTTCCATGATTGACTCGTCAATACTATCAATTCCCGAAGAGTAGAATAAGACTGATTCTCCAAAAAACTGCCAGCTGACAGCTATTGAAACAATAACCAGAGCTGATCTGGGATCTCCCAGCCAGGGAATAATAAAATCACCCATTCCCACTGCTTCCAGTACTTTATCAAAAATACCATAGTAGGGATTTAGAATCAGTTTAAATATGAAACCTACGACAAGTACGGATAAGGTTGTAGGCAGAAAACTGAGTTTTCGCATGAATCCCGATCCTTTAAAAGATCTGGTGATAAAAACAGCCATGAAAAAGCCCAAAATATTCTGGATAAAAGTGACAATTAAAAAGAATTTGATATTGTTACCGAAAGCACCCCAGAATCTCGAGTAATATCTCTCTTCTGTAAATAACCTGATAAAATTATCCAATCCCACAAAGGTTCCGGGAACCAGACCATCACCAGAATACAGACTGTATTTCATAGAGTTAATTATAGGCAGCAGCATAAATACTGTATAAATGATAAATGCCGGGAAAATAAACATAAACAGAAAGCGTGTATGTTTTTTAGTCGCCTGTATCATGACTCCTCCTTTTCTTAATAAAAAGAAGACTGTCCCCGCTGGGACAGCCTCCCTGTTTTTTTATTCTATTTTACCGGTCTCAGTAGTACCAGGACAGTCCGTCATCGACAAACTTCGCTGCTTCTGCAGGAGTCAACGTTCCCGCATACATCATCTGGATAGCTTCACCTACCAGTTCGTTACCACTTGGACTATCAGCAGAGAGTTTTTCCCATACAGTTCTTACTGTGGGTACAGAATCACTGACATAAGACTGCATCTCTTTCGCGAGCTGGTTGTTAAGTGTGTAGTTACCTGGTGTGTAACTGAAGAATCCCGGAAGTTCATTCATATAGAGCTGGGCATAGTCTGAAGAAGCAAGCCACTTCATGTATGTTTTTACTTCTTCCATATGTTTTGTATTTTTGTTCATGGCGATTCCCGCATCAACATGGAAACAGTACTGAAGAGTGTCTCCCGCTTTTGCCAAAGGAGGTGCGAAATAACCGACATCTTCCAGGCCGCCGAGGTCTTCAAAGATTCCGATTTCCCAGCTTCCACCCATGAACATTGCTGCATTTCCTGTACCGAAAATCTGCTGCATTGTCACATAATCAATCCCTTCATATCTTTCGGGGAAGTACGCTTGTAATTCTTTCATTTTTTCAAGAGCCAGTACGAAGTTGTCATCAGTAAATCTGGCTTCTTTGTTCATAAGAGCCTGTCTGGCTTCCTCTCCACCGTAGAAGTTTGCACCCAGTCCGGAGTACATTACTTCATAGAGCATCCAGTTGTCTTTTGTTCCCTGTGCGAAAACAGTTTCACCACCGGCTTTCAGAGTATCACAGGCCGCGATAAACTCATCCCAGGTTGCAGGTACATCAAGTCCATATTTCTCAAAAATACTCTTTCTGTAATAAATACCATGAACAACACCGGCTGCTGGAATTCCATAACTTTCGCCTTCAGGAGTTGCCCAGGCGGCAACGGCTGCTGAGGGGAATTCTTTTAATTCAGGAAGCACACTGTTCAAATCCATAAGAGATTCTGTTTTGTAAATCTGATATCCCGAATCATAGGATCTTAAAAAGATAATATCGGCACCGACTCCTGCTGCGAGAGATTGTCTCAGCTGAGCGTCGTACTCTGTATCTTTTACAGGCTGAAAATCGATTTCGATATTGGGATTGGCTTTGGTGAACTCATCATTGATCCTGTTCATTCGTTCAATGTCTTCTGTTCTCCAGCTTGTAAAGACCAGCTTTACTTTCTCTACCTTTACTTCAGCTGTTTTGCTTTCTTCTTTTTTCTGACAACCAGTCAGTAATGTTAAGGCTACTAAAACTGACATTAATAATGCAATCTTTTTCAATTTGATTCTCCTTTTTTTGACTTTCTAAATAAATATAGGTCATTTTCAGTCCAATTTAGAGAGGAGGCAAGGTACTAAAGTACCGGTCTCAGTACTGTTTTTTCGAAAGTGGTTTTCTATATGAAATGTTTTGCCATGCGTATGGTCTGCGTGCGGTCGTGGGATCCCATTTTAGAATAAATCAGGCTCACATGGTTTTTAACTGTCTGCACGGCAATAAACAACTCATCGCATATCTCTTTGTTGCTGAGCCCGTTAACAATCAGTTTCAGAACCTGTTTCTCCCTGTTGCTCAGCTCATCCAGCCACGGGGGCTTTTCATCGGAAAGAGCGGGACCGGCGGCATCATGGGTCAGATGACTGACTATTGCCGGAGAGATGAGGACCATTCCGCTTTTAGCAGCGTAAATAGAGGCTATCAGTTTTTCCGGAGGGGTATTTTTGAGAAGATATCCCGTAGCCCCATTATTCAGGGCATTGTAAATATAGTGGTCGTCATCAAATGTGGTGAGCATAATTATTATGATCTCCGGTGACTTCTCCTTGATGATTTTAACCGCTTCAACACCATTCATCTCGGGCATGCGGATATCCATTAGGATCACATGAGGGTGATGAATTTCCGCCATACGCACCGCCTCCTTTCCGTTGGAAGCTATGTTGACTATATTCAGGTTTTCGCCCCGCATCTCCAGAACTATTTTAAGACTTTCAGCAAAAAGAAGCTGATCATCTACGATTAGTATGTTTGTCTTATCCATGTTCATCCCAGGGGATTTTGGCGTTGAGAGAAAACCCGAGGTAGGTATTGCCGTAAGTCAACTCTCCCGATACCTCTGCCAGTCTTTCTGTCATCCCGTTCAATCCTATTCCCTGCTCTATTTCCAGACTGCCGCAACCGTCATCTTCCAGAATAATATGGATTACATTATTATCATAGCGAAATTGCATATCGATATTTTTTGCATTTCCATGAGTCAGCGCATTGGTCATCCCCTCCTGAAGGAAGCGATAAATAATATGATCGATGTGGCTGTCTAGATGACGGGGTAAATTGCCATATTCTACGCTGATATTCACACCGGTGGCTTCTCTGAATAAGCTTGTAATATTCAGAATGGACTTGATACTGCCCGATTCTTTCATTTCTGTGTTTCTCAGGATCCGAAGATCCTGGCGGATATCTTCATGGCCTTTTTTTATGATCCCCAGTGATTGATGAAGCAGTTTTTCCAGTTTGACGGGATCGGTTTTGATCAGGTCTGTACTGGCTTCAAGCATCATAAGGAGATTTGTCATTGTATATCCAACCGTATCGTGTATCTCTCTGGTTATTTTCAGGCGTTCGTTGATGATACTTTTCTCCTCTGCCAGATTGGCATACTCCTGAAGGCCGTAGTTTGCTTCTGAAAGTTTCTGAATTATCCTCTTCTGATTTCCGATGATCTCCCTGTTTCTCAGCACTTCATCGAAGGTGGATTTAATAATGATACTCAACCCGGAGCTGATAAGAGTCAGAAAAATAAGAGATCCCTTTAGATCCCAGGTTCTCTGAGCGACCTCTACACCCCAGAAAAAACCATTGTGATTCGTCACAAGAGTCAATAGGGTCACAAATATTGTAAAGAAGGTTATTTCCATCGTTGATAGGAGAAGGATTCCTTCGAGAAACATAATCATGATCAGAAAAAACTCAAACCAGATTATCTGGCTGAACGGTTTTGTCATTATGTATGTGCAGCTTATCTGGAAGATTAAGAGATAGACTATATAGGCATTTTTAACTGTGACTATAAAGATGAGAAGAGAAGAGATCAGGTTCAATGTAAGAATTGCCAGAAACTGATATACCCAGCTGCGGGGGTATAGAAATCCTCTGCTGTGGAAAATAAACAGTGATGTAATAGCCAGATAGCAGAACATGATCATAGAGAATATGATCCATTTTTTAACAGTCTGATTGATTTCTAGAACGGTGCTACGCATAATAATGCATTAAAACCTCTATTCAATTTTAAGTCAAATCGCATATTTCACATTCCGGGACTCAAAATTATGGCCCGAAGATCCGATTCTTATATTAAAGCACAAATTTCTTAAAAAAAGTATAATTTAGCCGGGAGGAATGAATCTGAAGAAATGGACTAGTGCCTGCTCACTACAAATTGTTATTTCACTACTTATCTCCCTGTTCTTTTTTCAGGTCCTTTATTCTGAAGATTCAGTAAATATACTACTGCTCAATTCCTACCATAAAGGATTTTTATGGACTGACGAAATAACCAGAGGGGCAGAGGATGGTCTCAGGCGGGATGATGTAAGTCTGCACATCGAATATCTCGACAGCAAACGTATTTTTAATCCATCTTACTTTAATGCCCTATATGATATTCTGGAAAATAAATTCGAAGTTATACAATATGACGCAGTCATCACATCGGATAATAATGCCTTCAATTATTACAGAGATTACGGAATTGATCTTTTGGGAAATATCCCCCTCATTTTCTGCGGTCTCAATTATATTCAGGCGGAAGATATCGTCGGTTTGACCAATGCTACCGGTGTCAATGAAAGAGCGGATTTAAAGAAGAATCTACTGTTGATAGAATCGATTCATAAGGATGTTGAAACCATACTTATAATCGCAGACGATACAACAACCGGTTTGAAAATCCAAGAGGAGATCAACAGAATTATTGAAGTTCATCCTTCGAAAGCGGTCAGGCTGGAGGTCATTCACACGATCAGCATGGAGAATCTGAAGGATAAAGTCAGCAGTTTGGACAACTCGTATATTGTTTATCTCACAGTGTTCTTCAGGGACAGCTCGGGAGAATTTTTTGAATATGATGAGGCCGCGAATCAGATTAGCGAAGCATCGGCCGTACCCGTTTACGGTACATGGGATTTCCAATTAAATGAAGGGATTACAGGAGGCTATCTCGTTGACGGTTACAGGCAGGGCATGGCGGCCTCAAAAATGGTACTCGATATACTGGGAGGAAAACCTGTCCAGTCTGTTCCCATCATGTACGATACACCTACAACACTTAAATTCAATTATCTCCAGTTGGAACGCTTCGGTATTGATCCGCGGAGACTACCACCTGAAAGTTTGATTATCAACAGGACTGAATCCTCTTTCTCTCGCTATAAGAATCAGATTCTTTTAGCGATCTCTGTGTTTGTTTTATTTTTATTTGCCTTTGCAGGTGTTTTTTTTGGTTATATCAAATCATTAGCCGCGGAAAGGGAGATCCGGTTTCATGAAGAGAACCTGAGAACGACACTCTATTCTATTGGCGATGGCGTTATTTCAACAGATCTCAACCAGAATGTGGTTAGAATGAATCCCGTTGCGGAAGTTCTCACCGGTTGGAGTAAAGAAGAAGCTGACGGGAAGTCAATCAATGATGTTTTTAAGATTTACCATATTAAAAATAGACTAGCTCTGGATAATCCCATTGCCAAAGTACTGGAAAGCGGTAGAATCGATGGATTCCCGAGACATAGTCTGCTTATAGCGAGAGACGGCCGTGAATTTAAGATTTCCGATTCAGCGGCCCCTATTCAAGATAAGGAAGGTTTCATTACAGGAGTTGTTCTTGTTTTCAGAAATGTATCGGAAGAGTATCGGGTACAGGAACAGCTGATCAATGAAAGAAATTATGCCAAGAAGATCATCAATAATGCTCCCAGCATGATCTGTGGAATCGATAGTAATGGTACAGCTGTTTTCATCAATCCCGTAATTGAGGAAATTACAGGGTATCGAGAGGATGAAATCATCGGTCAGAATTTTTGGGAACTCTTTTATCCTGATAATGAGTTTCATCAGGTAAAAAAACTGCTTCTAGAGTCACAGGAGGGAATCGTGGTTGATTATGAAATGACTCTCACCTGCAAAAATGGCAATAAGAAAAATATAGTATGGAACAGTTTTTCAAGAAAGGATGATGAAGGGAATATAATAGGGTTTCTTGGGTTCGGTTATGACATTACAGAGCAGAAGAGAATTAAAGAAGATCTGATCATCAGCAAGAAACGTCTGAGAACCATTATCGATCTTGTTCCGTCTTCAATTTTCGTCAAAGATAGCAACGGTATTTTTCTGGCACTCAATAAAGCCACTTCAGAGAGCATGGGCGTCGATATTAAAGAACTGATCGGAAGCCGGCTCCAGGACGTGTATCCCTATCCGAAGATGGCAGCTGCAATGCTCGAGCAGGACCAGATGGTTCTGGAGAAAGGAATATCTGTGGAAGAGGCCGAAGAGAATTATGCTAATAGCACGGGGGAAATCCTCTGGCAGAAAATCGTAAAAATTCCCTGTCCTGAGGATCTTTTCGGTGTACCGGCTGTCTTGGGTATCGCAACGGATATATCAGATCTCAAGGCTGTGGAAAAGAGACTGTTTGAAACAAATACAGAGTTGGTTAAACACAAAAATAATCTTGAGGAATTGGTGGCCGACAGGACAATGGAACTTCAGATATCCCTTGATCATCTGCAGGAAGCACAGAGAAAACTAGTAGAGTCGGAAAAAATGGCGGCCTTGGGAGAGCTGGTTGCCGGAGTGGCACATGAAGTGAATACTCCTGTGGGAATCGGAGTGACAGCCGCATCTCACCTGGGGGATAGTGTCGAGGAATTTCAAATCCTTTATGATTCAGGTCATGTCACCAGGTCGGATTTTGAAAATTTCCTGCAACTCTGCACCAAAAGTTCATCTATGATTTTATCCAATATGAACAGAGCTGCTGATCTTATCAACAGTTTTAAACAAGTGGCTGTTGACCAGTCTAGTCAGGAACGGCGTCTATTTAAGATTCATCAATATTTAGAGGAAATTCTTTTGAGTTTACACGCTCAGTTGAGAAAAACGCCTTTTGACGTGAAGCTGAATTGTCCGGAAGAACTTGAGGTTGACAGCTATCCTGGAGCCCTTTCCCAAATTATCACCAATCTGATAATGAATTCCTTGCATCACGGATTTGAAGGACTAAATGAGGGCTCTATAACAATTGACATCAGAAAAAGTGAAAATAGTGTTCTTATTATCTATGGAGATACAGGGCGCGGAATTCCCGATGATCATCTGGATAAAATATTTGATCCTTTTTTCACCACCAAAAGAGGTTTGGGGGGTAGCGGACTGGGTATGAATATTGTCTATAATCTGGTTACACAGACACTTAATGGACAAATCAACTGCACCAGCAAGATCGGCCAGGGGACATGGTTTGAGATCGAATTTCCCGCTTTGGCCTCTTGAGTTTATAAAAGGGAAAGGGAGCTTTGCAGCTCCCTACCATTTTCATGGATTTGTCTATGAGAGCTTAGCCCTCGTTATATTGTCAATCATCACATACCTCCTTTGTTCACGTCAGACTGTGATTTTTTCTATCCCGGTGAATTAAAGATACTTTCTTACTATCCTTTCCGAAAGGGAAAGTTTATTTTTAATTAAAATTTACAGGTAAAGTTTAATATAATTGATCTTTCTCTTTTACAATTAGCCAAAAGTTTATTATAGTGAAAAGCATCTATTCAAAGGTGGAGGTTTATATAACATGATCATTACTCGAATAAAAGTTACATCAACGCAGGTATGGATCTGCCTGTCCTGAAAGGGAAGGGTTAAATAAAAATCTCCGAAGCATAGCTTCGTAGAATTTGTGTTCGGAAAAGTTGTGGCATAGTCACTAAGAATACAAAGCCTTCATCCCCGGAGTAAATTCCGAGGAAATCCGGCTCACCGAATAAACTTTTACACCTCTCCTCATTCAGGGCAAAGCAGTGGTTTTGTAATGAAAATTGAGGAAACATTTTATGTCTTACATAAAAGCGGAAGAGCATCTTCCGGAAGAACTAATTAAAGAGATCCAGAAATACATTCAAGGTGCGCAGATTTACATACCCGGAGTTGTGGAAAAACGACTTCACTGGGGTGAAAAAAACGGCACGAGAGAAAAACTGGAAAGCAGGAATAACTCAATCCGAGAACTGAAATATTCAGGTTGGAAGATAGATGATCTTGCGGATCACTTCAATCTGTCATCTGACAGTATCAGAAAAATTCTTTATAAGCGCAAAGCATCATAAAGTCAAAGGATGCGCTTGTTACAGTAGGATTACTACTGTAGTCGGACTGTAATAAGCGCAAAGCATCATAAAGTCAAAGGATGCGCTTGTTACAGTAGGATTACTACTGTAGTCGGACTGTAATAAGCGCAAAGCATCATAAAGTCAAAGGACGCGCTTGTTACAGTAGGATTACTACTGGAGTCGGACTGTAATAAGCGCAAAGTCTCATTAGGTTAAAATATGTCCACAAAGCTTCACAGAAGAAACCGAGTTCGTTTACATTTGGTTCACATCTATCCTTTAACTTGTTAAATATAGATTATTTAACAGGTTCATAAGGAGAACAAAATGAAAAAAGAATTATTGGTTTTATTGATGTTAGTCAGTTCGGCTATGATATTATCGGCTGAAGGGCAGCAGGATGAAGACACGCAGACTTATGGCCGTGGTCAGGGGATGATGCGTGATGACAGAAGCGGTGGTGGTCGATTCAGTGAAACTGATCAGGACGAATGGTTCGAGCAGAGAGAAGCTGAAAGAGAAGAATATCTTGAGACTCTAGAAGTTATTTCGGTTACCGGTTCACTTAATCTTGTAAACGGTGAACTGCCCTACGTCGAGAGTGATGGATCCAGAGTCTCGTTTATGGCTCCCTGGAGAGATCTCGGAGATCTTGAGCTTGAAAATGGCATGGAAGTAACTGTCGAGGGTTACCAGATGCCGATGAGAAATCTCCAGTGGGATGACTCTCAAATAACTGTGATGGTTACCAAAGCTGTAATAAACGGAGAAGAGATTGTCGTCGAACACCTCATGGACGGGAAAGGTTCCAGGATGGGTGGATTCGGTGGCCATGGTGGATCTGGAAGCCGGGGAGGCAGAGGCGGATCCCAGGGCGGAATGATGGGTAGAAATTCTTAATTGTATGTATTAAAAAGGCTGTTCCTGCTATATAATGCTGGAACAGCCTTTTTTTATCGAGTTGGAAATTATGACAAAAATATTAGTAGTAGATGACGAAGAAAAAATTAGAAAAATGATTTGCGATTATCTGGATGCTGTCGGTTTCGAAACGGTAATAGCTGTCGACGGAATTGAGGCAATCACTCAAGCTGTAGTTGAGCAGCCCGATCTGGTCGTTCTCGATATTATGATGCCCGGTCTCGACGGACTGGACTGCACGAGACGTATTCGTGAAAAGTCACCTGTGCCTATAATTATGGTAACCGCTAAAGCTGAAGAGGCTGATAAGTTGATCGGACTGGAAGTCGGTGCTGATGATTATCTGGTTAAACCATTCAGTTTGAAAGAACTGGCTGCCAGAATTCGGGCTGTTTTGAGAAGAACCGCGACAGTATCCCAAACTAAAAATGATGAAAAAATTAAGGATATTATAATAGCTGGTGATCTCACTCTCAATGTGGAAAAAATGTCTCTTCACAGAGATGGCGAACGATTGGAACTCACTTCTGTTCAGTTTGAAATCTTCACATTGCTTATCTCCAGTCCAGGACGAGTATTCACCCGTATGCAACTGCTGAACTCTTTCCAGCAGGACGCTTTTGAAGGTTATGAGCGCACCATTGATGTACATATTAAAAATATACGGAAAGTCGTAGAGCGGATTCCATCAAAACCAGTGTACATTCAGACTGTTTGGGGTACCGGTTATCGTTTTTCAGAGGAGATCTCCTGAAATGCTCCGTTTGAGATCTAAAATCCTGCTGGCTTTTTTCATTGTTATACTCACGGGAACTTTGCTTATGGTGGGGTTCATCAATTTTACAACCAGATCGGGATATGAAAAATTTATCCAGCAGAAAGATGTGGACTTTGCCGAGAATATTTCTGAAGTTTTGAAAGAATATTACTTGCTTAACAATAGCTGGGATGGGGTTGGAAGCGTACTTGGATTACCTCAGCAAAGAGGCAGTCAGATGAGGGGGATGAATAGTTCCCGTATGAAATCCATGATGACCCGGATCGTATTGACTGATCAGAAAGGTAGGATCCTCGTAAATACTGCTCCGGGCACAGAACTCGATCGGGGTTATTTTCGGGGGGAACATCTGGATTCAGGAACGGAAATTTTCGTAGATAACAAGATCGTGGCTTACGTTTTTGCGGGAACCATGATCTATCGACACCTTTCTGAAAACGAAGAGTCCTATATTAACAAAACTACAATTATTATTATTTCATTATCTATTTTTATATTATTTGTTTCTATTATTTTTTCCTGGTTTTTTGCAGGAAAACTGGCAAACCCGGTCAGTGCATTGAGCCGTGCTGTCAGCTCTATTCAAAAGGGCGATTACTCTGAAAGAGTTCCTGTTCAAGGTCATGATGAGCTGGCCCAATTATCAGAATCATTCAACAATATGGCTCAATCTCTGGAAAACAACGATCAATGGAGAAAACAAATCATCGCAGATTCAGCTCATGAACTGCGAACTCCCGTCAGTCTTATCCAGGGGAATCTGGAAATGATACTTGATGGTGTTTATAAAGCCGATCGAGAGCATATTCAGAATATATACGATGAAACCGTGGTTCTATCGCGATTGATTAAAGAGCTGCAGGAACTGTCCAGTGCTGAATCGGGATCAATGTCTCTCAATCTGGAAGAACTGGATCTGAATATTCTCATCGAAAATGTCATAAGTGTTTTCCGTGCGGGAGAGGTTAAGGGAAAAATTACTCTTCGCAGTTCAATCGATGAAGATCTGCCCTCGGTTTCGGGAGATTATCAGAAGCTGAAACAAGTCTTTGCCAATGTCCTGGCCAATGCTTTTCGACATACGCCCCAAGGGGGAAGTATCGAGATTTTCTCAGATATCTCTCAAGATAATATTCTTATTGAGATCAGAGATACAGGATCCGGTATAGATAAAGAGGACCTGGAAAAAGTTTTTGAGCGATTCTACAGAACAGATAGTTCAAGAAATAGAAACCATGGTGGATCGGGACTGGGACTGGCCATTAGCCGGGAAATAGTCAAATTACACAATGGGAAAATTTACGCCTATTCGGAAATCAATAAAGGGACTTCAATTTTCATCTCTCTCCCCATCATTTGATATATTCATTTATATAATTCTTTCTTTTAAAAATAGGGAAATCTGAATATCATGTAGATAGTTTTTAATAAAATGAGGCTTATATGAAATATTTTCGATCCACTTTAACGCTGTTTATAATTTTTAGTGTATTTGTTTCTCTTTCTGGTGAAGGTGTTGAGCACGAAACTTCAACCGGTGTGGAATTCGCCTATTATTTTGACGAGAATGAAGGCTATGGGCAGACAGGAGGATTTGTCGCCCCCGATTACAGCCCTGTCAACACTTCTTCCGGGTTTACTCCCGCAGCGGATGATTACTCTGCGACAGAAGCTCGAGCACTCGGTTCCGGCTGGGGTGCTGTTGAGCTTCAGGCCTATTTAAAACACAAAATTACTCTTCCAGCCCTCAAAGGAGATAATGATCTCGTCACAGATAATAATGTGCGTTTGAATTTTGCCCTCTACGCCTCTCCCGTTGCGGCCTATTCCAGAGTCTCAGCGACGATAACTCCCATAGCTTTCATGAAGATTGATATGGGGGGAATGGCCGGAACCGGTTGGAATGCCTCTCTTTTCAACGGCATGGGAAATAATATAGATGGGGAAATTGATGAATCCTCTTTTTCCGGTGTCGTCACAGAGCTCTTTACCGCGGTGACACTACAATTCGATCTTGCGGCTTTTATACCCGGGGAATGGACTCATATTGTCTCGTTTGTAAATGCTAAATTTCTCTACAGCCATTACTCAACTGAAGAAGCAAAAGAGGGAAATCCCTGGCAATGGCTAGCCGATGAAGGGGAAAATCTTAACGGTTGGGAATTTAAGGGCAGTTATTTCCTCGGATACCAGATGCCTCTTGTGTTGGATACTGTGGGTTTTCTTGTGGAAACCTCTCAGCTGATAGGTCCCAACAGGCAGCTGTCAGCTATGGCTGGAGAAGATGGTGATCTATCGACAACTCCTGACAATGGCTGGGGATCAGATTTTATCTCTGTGACTTTCGGGCCTCTGGCAAATTTCTCATTTGATGAGCATCACAGCCTGGCAGTTCTGGTTCAATTCAAATCAGAGATTGACTATACGGATGATAGCATCTTCAATCAATTTTATCAGAATCGCATCTTTGAAGACACTTTCGTCAAATTTTATAGGGTGGCAATGGCCTACAATTATAAATTTTAATTATTCATAGGAAAATTTCAGGTTATTTCTATCGGCGTATTGCTCTTCGGCCAGTTTGATCAACTTATCAAGCATCCGGCTGTAGGGGAGGCCGCCCACTTCACACATCATGGAGAACATACTTATATTGGTGAATCCCGGAATGGTGTTTACCTCATTGATCAGGATACTTCCGCTATTGTCCTCCAAGAAAAAATCTACTCTGGCAAAACCGGTCAGACCGAGAGCTCTATAGGCCTTTTCCGCAACTGATCTCAATCTCACAGACTGCTCTTTCTCTATCTTAGCGGGGATAATCAGTCCGGCACCATCGGGGTCTTTGTATTTAGCCTCATAATTATAAAACTCATGGGTCGGTGCCACTTCTCCCGGTGGGAATGATTCGGTTTTGAAATTTCCAATTACGGAACATTCAATTTCCCGGCCCTTGATTGCCGGCTCAACGAGCGCTTTTGTATCGTATAACATCGCCATGTTGATAGCCTGGGTTAACTGATCTTCTCTCTCCACTTTTGAGACACCGACCGAGGAACCGGCCATTGAAGGCTTCACAAATAAGGGGAATCCAAATGATTCAATCAGCTCTTGGTTGATCTTCAGAATCTCTTCACCTTTATATTGATTTTTATCCACAGCAATCCAGGGGATCACATCAATATTATTTTTCTCCCAGATAGTCTTGGACATATCCTTGTCCATTCCGAGATAGCTTCCCCCCACAGTGGCTCCTACATAGGGAAAACCACCCATTTCCAGAAGTCCCTGCAGCGTGCCGTCTTCACCGAAGGTACCGTGAATGAGAGGAAACACCACATGCGCTTTGATCACTCTGTCCCCGCAGGTAAATCCTACCATGGGCAATATCGCTATGAGTCTGTCTTCGTTTGAGTCGATTGAGAGCAGGTCGATCCCTTTCTCCGGATTGTCCTGAAGGTACCATATTCCCGACTGGGCAATGCCGATTAATGTAATATTATAGATCTCTCTATCGAGGTGATTATACACAGATGCAGCAGATCGAAGCGAAACGAGATGTTCACCGCTTCTTCCGCCGAAAAGCAGAATAAGTTCTTTTTTCATATGAATTAATTATTATCATAAAAAAACAATAAGGGAAAGCTTTCCTTTCACTTTACTACTCTATCTGTTATGATTTGCTCTATGGAATTTTTTGCCAATAAAATGATTTGGTCTGCCTTCTGGGGCATGGTCATTGCACAGGTCCTTAAGGTTGTTATTATCGTGATTTTCGAAAGAAGATGGGACTTCCAGAGAATCAAGGAAACCGGGGGGATGCCTTCGAGTCATTCGGCAACTGTTGCCGCCATAACAACCACCTGCGGTATGATGTACGGAATGAATAGTCCCTATTTTGCTATATGTATCATATTTGGATCAATTGTCATCCATGACGCTACGGGAGTGCGGAGAGCTGCGGGGAAGCATGCTGAAATTCTTAATAATCTCGTTAGTGAATTATCTCATCTCATTGTAGAAGGGAAAAATGAAAAGGCATTGAAAACGCTTTTAGGACACACTTATCCCCAGGTCTTTGTAGGGACAATCGTCGGTATTATCATCGGTTATTTTTGGGGAATTCGATGATTACTTGTAGAGTTTGTGTATCAGTTCCCTATTGACAAATAGCCGGCTCAGCATCAATCCCGCTGCACCATATGCCACAGCAGATTTTCCAAAAGAGGAATAGTGGATTGTACACTTGTCCACATCCTTATAGGGCCAGTTCCGCTGAATACTGTCTTTTAAAACCGGAGTGAATCGATCTCTGTGTTTCTCAATATCACCACCGAGAAAAATGTGATTCAAGTTTAGCGTATTAACTAAAAAGGCAAGGTGATCTGATAACTCAAGAGCAAACTGATCAAAAATCTTTTCATCTTCCTCAACACGAAAGGTGTCTTCGTCCTTTATGGAAAACTGACTGAGATTTTTATTGTTACCGCCGATACTTCGGAACTCACCAGCAGAATGACTCTGTCCGTAATGCAACTTTCCGTTGAATACAAAACCGATACCAACAGCGATTCCATGTGAGAGATCTCCGCTAATTGCACCACTGCCGTGGAATTCAACAAGAACAAAGAGGAAATTTTTAAGAGAGTGTCCTCTGTGGAATACCATTTCACCCCAACAGCAGGCGTTGGCATCATTTTCAACACTGACTGGAATTTTTTCTCTTTCTTCAATGATGGATTGAACGGGAAAGTTATCAACTTTCAAGGGGATGGATTGTAGAATTGTACCGCTTGAGGAATCGACAATACCTGTTGTGCCTATACCCACACCGAGAAGCGGAGGGATCTCCTCTTCCGATTTGCACAAATCACTTATGATCTGTTTATAGTGCTCAAAAAAATTCTCCTGATTAATCGAGACTTTTCGATAGACGGAAGTAATGACATCTCCCTCGAGATCGATTAGAACAGCATGATAAAAATTGGGATGCATCTCTATTCCGGCTACAGAGCCGAAGAGTTTATTTATTTTGAGTTTTACAGGTTTTCGCCCGCCTTTCGGCCCGGCTTCCCCTTCTTCTATCTCAATAACGTATTTTTTATCTATGAGATTATTGACTATAACGGTCACTGTGGATTTATCCAGCTTCAGCTTTTTCGCTATATCAATTCTGCTGATGCCCTGATGATTCCAGATCGTTTTGAGAACATTTGATGTGTTTATAACTTTTGTAATTTTTACTGCCATATCTATCTTATACTTTTTCTGTGGATTTCCTACTGATTGAGGTTTTTAGACTATATTTGAGCTACACAACAATCAGTTGGTTTTAAAACCAACTAATTATGATTATAGACCCGATTTGAAATTGGTCAAGGAAAAATATAATTATCTGATAATTAAGCTAATCAAGTAGATTCCTCTCTATAGTACAACTCTTCCAGGAGGGATTCAACTACGGAAATCTCATCCCAGGGGTGATGTCCGTCTGCGTATTCAATGCTCGATTCGTGACCTTTGCCCAAAGTAATCACCATATCTCCCGGTTGGGCTATCTCCAGAGCTTTTCTTATGGCTTCTCTTCTATCACTTATAAGAAAGAGGTCTCTACCGACGATTTTCTTTGTTATCCCTTTTTGAATATCTTTGAGTATAGTCATACTGTCTTCAAGGCGGGGATCTTCATCAGTTAGAATAATCACATCGCTGAATCCATCGGCGATCTCACCCTGAACGGATCTCTTTTCAATATCTCTCTCTCCGGCTGATCCAAACAGCGTTATCAGTCTGTTCTCTGCCGCTTTCCTAAACAAGGGAAACACTTTTTTATAGGAGCCGGGCGTATGGGCGTAGTCAACATAAACATCGAATGGCTGACGGCCTTCAATGAGTGCCATTCGTCCTTTGACACTTGTTACCTGCGGGACAGATTTTACTATTTCATCCATTGATATTCCCGAGATTTGATATACAGCTCCCATGGCGGCCATAATATTTTCAATGTTGACCAACCCGGGAACATTGAGTCGTACAGGAAAGATTTCTCCTGAGAAATTCAGTTGGAAATCTGTTCCTTTCGCATCCGATTCAGTTTGAGAAGCATGGAGATTCGTCTTTTCCTTTATTGTGCTGTAAAAGATCTTATCTATAGCACCGGAAGCCTTTTCAAAGAGTGTGTAGTTTTCATCATCGGAATTGATTACGGCGAAATCCCGGGCCATCCTGAACAGATTGGCTTTGTCATCGCGGTACTTTTCAATAGATCCATGGAATTCCAGATGCTCATGGGTTACATTGGTCAGCACCGCTCCGTTGAAATCCACATCTTTCAGTCGGCTGGTTTTATGTGACAATCCGTGAGAGGTCGATTCTACAACAGCAAATTCCTTGCCGTTATCAAGCATCTCTCTGAGCAGTTTGTGTATCGTCGGGGATTCGGGGGTCGACTGGCGTACAGCCCCTTTAGCAATAATATCGCCTGTTTTATAGTTGACTGTTGATATAAATCCGGCCTTTTTTCCGCACAGTTCGAGAAGCTGATGGATCATGGAGACCGTACTGCTCTTCCCATCGGTTCCTGTAACACCTATAACTTTCAATTTCTCCGAGGGGAAATCATAATAAGCTGAAGACAGGGGAGACATAGTCTGGCGACAGTCTTTAACCTGAACATAATCGATGGAATTGTCGTAATAATCGAGATCATCAGAATGGACTATGGCAACAGCCCCCGATTTCACAGCTTTCTCAATGTATTTATGACCGTCTGTGTGAATCCCTTTAAGTGCAAAAAAGAGAGACCCTTTTACCACTTCTCTCGAATCGTAGATCAGGGATGATATTTCACTATTAAGGGAACCGGTCGTTTTTATTGCTTTTATACCGGTTAAAAGGTCTGATAATCTTTTATTTTTCATTTGCATATGGTATCAATAGTATAAATTTTCTGCAAGTGAGGACATGAATGTACACAGCCCGCGTCGAAGAGTGGTTTGCCGCTGCCCATTTTCTAAAAAACTTTCACGGGAAATGTGAAAATCTTCACGGACACAATTATAAAGTTCGAGTTACCGTTAAGGGTTCTCAGCTCGATGCTGGTGGAATGCTTTGCGATTTTGGGATTATGAAGAGTGTCTTGAAAGAGGTGTTCAAAGATCTGGATCACCACAATCTCAACGATCTTCCCTTTTTCTCCGATGGTAACCCCAGTGCAGAGAGGATAGCTGAATATATATATCTGGAATTGGAGAAACTACTCGATATAAAACCCGCCGAATTGTCTTTGGTGGAAGTATTTGAAACAGAAAAGCATGTGGCATCGTATACCCGTAATTGAGGAAAAGGATAACAATCCTTTTCTTACCAAACAACTCATAGCCTATATAGGCAATAAACGATCTCTTCTCGGTTTTCTCGGAACAGTTTTCAAAGATTTGGAGAATAAATCCGGTACAACTGAATTTGCCGATCCTTTTGCAGGTAGTGGCGCTGTTGCCAGGCTCGCAAAAAGTCTCAATTACAACGTGAAGGCCAATGACTGGGAGCCTTATTCAAAAATAGTCAACAGCTGCCATATCGGTATCAATAAGAGGGAATTGAAATCTCTCTTTACCGGGAAAGGGGGAGTGGAAAAAGTCTTCCGTGAGATCAACAATCTCGATGGCACTGTTTCCGATCCCTATATCAGTCTCAACTACGCCCCGGAAAATACGGAAAATGCAGATTATATGACTGAGAGGCTGTTTTATACGAGAGAAAATGCTCTCTTCATCGACAGAGCGAGAACATACATAGAAGAACTCTATCCCCGTTGGGATCTCGATGAACAGGCTACTAAGGAGAAGACACTACTCTTATCGAGTCTGCTATATGAAGTGTCTACCCACGCCAATACTTCGGGAGTCTTCAAAGCCTGTCATAAAGGTTTCGGGGGGCATGGGAAAGACGCTCTTTCAAGGATAATGGCTCCCATGGAGATGGAAATACCTCAATTGATAGACTCGGACGGTTCTTTTATCATTGAAAATCTGGATGCAACAGATTTTGTTTCCAGGCATAACTCTCATATCTGTTATCTCGACCCCCCCTATAATGGACATCAGTACGGCAGCAATTATTTTATGCTCAATACGGTTGCCCTATGGGATAAACCGCCTGTTTCTTTTGAAAGAAAAGAAGACGGACGATTTCAGGAGAAAGCGGGAATCAGAAAAGACTGGGTGAACACCAGAAGCCCCTTCTGTTATAAAAAGGATGCGCCGGGAGCATTTTCCGGTCTCCTCGATTCTATCGATTCCGATTATATTCTGCTCAGTTACAACACCGAGGGGATCATCCCTTTTGGGCAGCTATACGACATTATGGAATCTCATGGGAAAACGGAACTCTTCTGCCGGGATTATATTCTCTATCGCGGAGGAAAGCAGAGTCTTGGCCGACAGAATTACAATATGGAATTGCTTCTGCTTTTAGATAGGAAAAAGAAACCGATAAGGACAGATAGGAAAAGAGTGCAGAGATTTTTACTGGAAAGAAAGTTGATCACTCTGCTGAGAAGACCTTTCAATCCTGAAAAACTGAAAGAAAAATTTGCCTGTGCTGATGATTCTGTAGAGATTTTTTCCCATAAGCAGAATCCCATAGTATTAAAAACTACGGACTATTATATTTTTAATGAAATGCCTGTTATTCCCGAATCAATTTCAGATGAGACCTTAAGTGCTCTTTTTGTATCACTGGAAAATGTTCTCTGTTCGGATAATAGAGAAGAAGCTCATGTATTAATAGATCTTATCAGAACTGCTGATAATAAGAAGAAACAGAGTAAATACCAAAAGCGACTGCTTCAGGTCGTCAGGAAATTCGCCTTTAAGAAGTATCAGCTGTTATTTGCAGAGACAGCACGGGAGATAGAAGATCTCATAGAAAAAGAGCCGGAATATTTCTCTCCACTGAAAGAAGGCTTTCAGGAGATTCTGGTAATAGCTGAACTTCGGTTCAAAGGATAAATATGAATATAACAATGGAAACAGAATACGGAAGCTACACGGTTTCCCGCGGAACTGTAGAACTCAACCACTCTCTTCAGGCATGGAATAGTGCCGATGAATACATATTGAAGACTCTCTCAGACTATAAATTAGCTGAAAATAGTAAAATTCTCATACTCAATGACAGTTTCGGGGCTTTAACTATCTCACTGTCCGAAAAATATGAGATTTTTACTCTCAGTGATTCTCACTGTTCTCAAAAAGCCTGTAAAATGAATCTTTCAGCCAATAGTCTGAATACTGATGCAATCCATTTTATCAATCCTGATGAAACTCTTCCCGAAGCCATCAGTATGATCATCTTGAAAAATCCCAAAAGCCTCAATTATCTGGAATATCAGCTGCAATTGATTTCAACAGAATACGGGAATGAAATCCCTGTACTCGCTGCGGATATGAATAAAAACATCCACAGTTCAACCGTGGAATTGTTTGAGCATTATCTGAAAGATGTGAAAACATCACTTGCCTGGAAGAAATCGCGATTGATACAAGGGGAGACCAATGGCTCTGTTCCCTTTATCAATAAGTTTCCCGTGCACTATAAACCTCTTGCCGAGACTTTTGAACTTACCAATTACCCTAATCTTTTCGCTCATGGAAGACTCGACCCGGGAACGGCATTTTTAGTGGATAATTTTCCTTATGTTGCAGCAAAGGAGAAAGTGGTAGACCTTGCCTGCGGAGATGGTATTTTTGCACTGAAAGCAGCATCTAAATGGCCTGAAGCCACTTTCCTCTGTGTTGATGAGTCCTATCTGGCTATAAAATCCGCCAGGGAATCTTTTGTAAAGAGTGGATTTTCCAACACTGTGGAGTTTAGAGTCTGCGATATCCTTGAAGGTGTTGAAGAGAACTCTGTCGACCTTATCCTCTGTAATCCTCCCTTCCACGACAACCACAGCCTCTCCACTGCTACAGCTATGCAGATGTTTCGGGAGAGTAAAGCGGTTTTGAAAGAGGGCGGTGAGTTTTTTGTCGTCTCTAATAGGCATCTGGGTTATGAGAATCAGCTGGCAAAAATATTCTCCAAGGCTCAGATTATCAAATCCAATAAGAAGTTTTCTATCATAAGAGCTGTGAAATAAATCTCCAGAGCTATGAAGGTTGTGTTTAAATGAATTCCTCTGTGAAAAAAGGAAATATTTTAGCTCTCTGTTCAATTATGCTCTGGTGCTTTAGCGGAATTTGTATGCGTAAAGGTTCTGAACTGCTTCAGCCTATGACCTATCTCGGTCTGATTACAGGAATCGGGGTTTTAACAGCAATCAGCATACAGTTTTTGCAGAAAAAATCCATTCTGCTCTTATTTAAGTTGCCCCTTAAAGTGATTGCTGCCGGTTTTTTCGGTATCACCGTTTATACCCTTTTCCTTTTATCGGCTTTTGCCATGGTCGATCGGGATGAGATCGGTCTGATCAATCTAATAAACTATTTCTGGCCGGTTTGGATGGTTTTGCTCGAAATCATTTTCTTTCGGAAAAAGCCCGCTATTGTCTCCTTGTCGATTGGTCTTATTTTGGGCTTTTCCGGGCTTGTTTTAGCAGCCCGTCCAGCCTCCTTTTCGCTGGATACAGGAAATTTTATTCCCCATTTAATGGCCTTAAGCGGAGGATTATTCTGGGCATTTTACTCGATCCTCATCAGGAAATGGAATATTCCCCGTGAACAGTCAGGCACGGCATTTCATTTTACCGTTTGTGCGGTTGCCTCATTTCTTTTCGCCGTAATTTCAGGTGAGTTTTTATCTATTCCGGAACTGACAGGTGAATCGATTTTCTGGGTCATAGCAGGAGGTGTGGGGCCGGTGGGGATAGCCTACTATCTGTGGGAACTGGGAATCAAAGCCGGTTCAGTCAGTTTAATCGCCTCGGCTTCCTATTTCATACCCATTGTGTCTACTTTGCTCATCGCTATGGTGTTTAATGAGTCCATGCATTGGGGTTTAATCCCCGGAGCGATTTGTATTGGAGCCGGAGCCTATTTTGTGCAGAAGGCTATGATGCCTAAAATTTCCCGACAATAGCCATGGCTCCTTTTATCCCATCTGCGGCGGAACTTATAATGCCTCCGGAATAACCGCTGCCCTCTCCATTTATATAGAGATTGGCAAATCCATCAGCCAATCCTTCACGATCGCGCAACACCTGGATTAGTGCTGATGTTTTACTCTCCAGGCCGATCATAGTTCCTTTTTCAAATCCCTTTAGCTTGCCTGAGAAATCTCTCAGACCTCTTTGTAGAGCCAAAGAGACAAAAGGGGGCAGGATCTCTTTGAAATCTCCCTCTATCAGGCCCATAGGATAGCTGGACTCTTTTAACGATCCTTGCTTTGTTCCCCTGATAAAATCATCAATTCCCATTGCAGGAGCTTTAAAGTCGTCGATTTTAAAGGATTGTTCCAGATTTTCCAACCACTCTATCGATTCGATAGGGTCAAAGTTTCTATTGTATATTTTTTCCAGATTGATTCCCGCTACGATGGCGGAGTTGGCATAGGGGGAATCTCTGTTGTAGAGGCTCATTCCATTGACAATGTTGACATTGCTGTAGGGGGCTGCCGGAACGATCTTCCCTCCGGGACACATGCAGAAACTGTAAACAGGAAGTTCCTTGTTCATTGAGCTGGTTAACCGGTATTCCGCCGCTTTTACACCTTGTAAGGATGTACAGCCCCATTGGGCTTCATTAATTAATTCCTGATGGTGTTCCACTCTGGTGCCTATAGCGAAATTCTTATTTCTGTATTGGACACCTCCCTTTATAAGGAAGCGGTAGGTTTCGTAAGATGAGTGTCCAGTGGCGAAGAGAAAGACATCTCCTTCAATCTTCCCCTCTGTGGTTTCTACTGAGAGAACTGATCCGTTCTTTGTATTTATGCCGGTAACTGAGCAATCGAATAGTACAGAGCCACCGAGGTAAATGAATTGCTTCCGCAGATTTTCAGTTATAATGAGGAGGTTATCACTGCCAAGATGGGGATGGGTCATATAGGCGATCTCTTCCGGTGCGCCGGCCTGGATATAGGTATTGAGTATAAAGGATTTTTCTTTTGATATTTTTTTGGTACGGCTTGTTAGTTTTCCATCGGAAAATGTTCCGGCTCCACCCTCACCGAAGGCGTAATTACTATTCTTTACAAAGTGTCCTGTTCTCTCAAAAAGGTCGATATCATTTTTTCTATTTTTTACATCTTTGCCCCGTTCAAGGAGTTTAGTTTTGAAGCCTGCTTTCTGAAGGGTATAAGCGGCAAAGAAACCGGCTGGTCCTGTTCCAATAACCAGTGCTGTTTTCTCTCTTTGTCTAAAGGGGATTGATAAAGATTCAGCGACGGGAGATTCACCGCCTTTTAATTCGTCTGATGATACAGCTACTTTCAAAAGCCAGTGAATATTTTCCTTTTTTCTGGCATCGAGACTCTTTTTTTCGATAATTTTTGAAAAATTTCCTATTTGCAGATTTTTTTTTATTGCACTGTTTAAAGAGGCATCATCGTAGTCAGTCGGAAGTTTAATTGTTATTTCTCTGTATCCCATATTGGGGAGATTACCCCGAAAAGAATGTCAAAACAAGCAATTTGAGTGAATTATCGAAAATAAGCTTGACAACATTTCAAAGCTTGTTTAACAATTCATTTCTAAATGAACCCTCATGGGTTCCTATCATATCGGGGAGGAGCAAGTGTCTGAAACTGCTTCGGAAACTAAAAAAACAGCTGCAAAAAAAACAGCAGCCAAAAAATCAGCGCCCAAAAAAGCCGCTGCAATAAAAACGGTAGCTAAAAAAGCAGCACCCAAAAAAGCTGCTGCTAAAAAAACGGTAGCCAAAAAAACAGCACCAAAAAAAACAGCCACTAAAAAATTAAAAAAACTTCTCATAGTGGAAAGTCCCGCTAAGGCGAAAACTATAAAAAAGATTCTTGGAAGAGATTTTACTGTCAAAGCTTCAGTAGGTCATATTCGCGACTTGAAGAGCGGTCGAGGTAAAGGTAAAAACGCCTTTGGAATCGATGTAGAAAATGATTACGAACCGGATTACGGGATTATTAAAGGTAAAGAAAAAACCGTTAAAGAGCTGAAGGACGCTGCTGATAAAGTAGATGAAATATATCTTGCTCCCGACCCGGATAGAGAAGGGGAAGCTATTGCCTGGCATTTGCAGGAGATTATCGGGAAAACGGATAAACCTATCAGACGTGTTACCTATTCAGCTGTAACGAAGAAAGCTGTACAGGATGCCATCGACAATCCCGGTGAAATTGATATGGACAGGGTTCATGCACAACAGGGAAGACGTATTCTCGATAGATTGGTTGGATTTAGTCTTTCTCCTTTCTTATGGAAAAAGGTCGCTAAAAACCTCAGTGCCGGTAGAGTCCAGTCTGTTGCTGTCCGCATGGTTGTCGATCGGGAAAGAGAGATAGGCGCTTTTATTCCCGAAGAATTCTGGAGAATCAATGCGACCATCAATCCTGTCGGTAAAAAGAAAGAGGTTTTTGAAGCGTCTCTCAAAAAATGGAAAGGCCAGAAATTTGCTCTCGGTACGGATTTCGCTGAAAAAGGCGATTCTGTAAAAGAGATAGCAGAGATTCTGAGAAAATCTGACTATAAAGTAGAAAAAGTTGATAAGAAGCGCTCCAAAGGGAAACCCGGTGCTCCTTTCATCACATCTACACTGCAGCAGGCAGCCAGTACTAAACTCAGTTTTGGAACATCTAAAACAATGTCGGTTGCTCAGAAGCTCTACGAGGGAATCGAACTTGAGAGTGGATTGACCGGTCTAATCACCTATATGAGAACTGACTCGACCAATATCGCCCCGGAGGCCATAGAAGAGGTCAGAACTTTTATAACTGATACATATGGTGATAAATATCTTCCGGAAAAGGAAAATGTCTATAGCTCCAAGAAGAATGCGCAGGAAGCTCATGAGGCTATTCGTCCCTCTTCTGTAGCCAATACTCCAGAAAGTGTAAAACCCTTTCTGGCAAAAGATCAGTTCAGACTCTATGAGATAATATGGCAGAGATTTGTCGCTTCACAGATGAATCCCGCAGAATACGATATAACAACAATTACAATTTCCGCCGACGAGGGGATATTCGAAGCCAAAGGACGTGTTGAGGTCTTTGACGGATACACTGTTCTTGTCAGTGAGAATAAAGTCCTACAGAAAGGGAAAGAGGAAGATAAATATCAGAAACTGCCCAAAGTTGATAAGGACAGTCCCGTTGAGTTGGATAAACTGGAAGAAACACAGCACTTTACCAAACCACCACCGCGTTATTCTGAAGCCAGTCTTGTAAAAGCTATGGAAAAAGAAGGTATCGGTAGACCGTCTACTTATGCTCCCATTATTAAAACCATACGCGATAGGGGATATGTCCGTCTTGAAAAGAGGTCATTCCACGCCACAGAGCTGGGAATGGCAGTCAATGATATTCTCATTAGCAACTTTACCAATATTATGGATCTACAGTTTACCGCCGGTATGGAAGAGAGTCTCGATGAAGTCGAGCAT
>JADGDJ010000238.1 GCA_016744925.1 Spirochaetaceae bacterium | reverse complement strand
ATACTGAAGGTCCAACTCAATACCGCTTGCTCCTATTTTCATTGCACTTTCTACAGCAGCCGGAGAATTTTCGATTTCATTCAGAGAATCACCTCGATGAGCTATAATCTGAAATGATTTAGAAATAAGATTCTCTGCTTTTACAAATCTTATGGTAAGAAAGAACCAGAAAAACTCAAGGATAATAATCAGAATAATCATATATACAAAAAATTTGGTAAACCTAAATATAGGTTTGTGATTTATCTTTACCAGTTTCGTCATTAAATCTCTCCAACAGTCAATTAGAGAGATTTTAACTTTTACAGCTTAATAAAATATGATCAAATACTTAAGATTTTCTGAAGTTTTTTATGAAAAAAACATCCCCCCTCCCAGTATAATCAATAGTATTGCCGCTATGTACTGCAGTTTCCCCAGGTGTTCCGGTATTTCCTTTTTCATCCTCGATAGGGCAAAGCCCGTTAAAGGAGCATAGAGGAAAAGCGGTGTCAGAGAATTGGCTAATCCGAATACAGCCAGAAGTAGTGCCGCTGAAAATGTATTTATGGCCGACGCATAGACCAGTACAGAGACCAGAGGGACACAGGGGATGATGGCCAGCAGGGCTCCGGAAAGAAAATATGACGGCTCATACCACAGAGCGGATCTCTTATTGTGATTCCTGCAGCTGCCGCATCTATTTCTCTTCAGTTTTTTAAGTATCAGAGAAAATCCGAAGATGATACATGCTGCGCCGAAGAAAAGATTCATATCAAAGGGAAGAATCCGGGCAACGAGACTTATGACCTCTCTGCCGATCATTGAAGTCAGTACACCGAGAATTATCATCGTCAAAACTTTCCCGAATGTGAAACTCAGGAGGGAAAGAAAAGACTGTTTCACATCTTTCTGATCTCCCAGTATTTTTGTGATCATAAAGGGGGTGGATAGAGAACCGCATCCGGCCCCACAGCCCAGCCCCATGACTATGGCTGTGAGTAATGCAGCTCCAAGAGCCAGAGAACTGTCCATCTATAGCTCCTTGTTGTACTGCAGCTGACCGATAATTGCTGCTCCGATCGCACCGTTAAACTGCGGATGACAGGCTCTATAGACATCGGTCATCAACTCATCTTCAAAAGAGACTCTGAGACCTTCATTCAGAGCTCCTCCACCTGTCATGACTATACTGCCCTTTGTCTTGTATTTTCTCGCCATCTTTGAGACTCTTTTCGCCATGGATATATGCATCCCTGCTAAAATATCATTTCTATCCTTTTTCTGGGCAACAAGAGAGACCACCTCTGTCTGGGCAAAGACAACACAAAGACTGTTTATGGGACAGGGGGCTGTACTGCAAAGTGATAACTCCCCCACCTTATCAATCGTTGTTTCGAGAATCTGGGCAATAACCTCAATGAACTTTCCCGTACCGGCTGCACATTTGTCATTCATAGTGAAGTTTTTCACCTGATAGTTTTCATCCAGACAGATGATTTTGCTGTCTTGCCCTCCTATATCAATGATAAGACCGATGTTGCTGGCCTCCTTTGGAGCTGTTAATCTTATTCCATAGGCATGAGCTGTAATCTCGGAAATGGTATCATCGGCAAGATCGAGAGAACGACGGCTGTAACCTGTGGCATTGATATAGGCAATATCTTCTCTTGTAATACTGGCCTGTTCAATCAGACTCTCCAGCAGCAGCTCTGAAGTCTTTACGTTGTCTATACCGGTTGCCATCACTCCGGTAGCGACAACTTCATTATTTTTAATAAGGGCAGATTTGACATAGGTTGAACCTGCGTCAAATCCTACATAGTATTTTTCACTCATATTTATCTCCTTTCAAGCATTTCAATGAATGCTTCCAGTCTTATTTTCAATGGTTCATAATCTTCCGTACTGAAATCCGTTTCGACTCTCAGGACCGGAATACCATGTTTTTCAGCCCATTTTTCGATATAAAGAAGCTCAAAATCATAGGGGATGCATCCCCTCAGCACGTGATAGATAATTCCATCGGCATTGGTAATATCTTTTTCCTGTTCAAGTCTGCAGAACCGGTCTTCCATCTCAATAAAGGTCGGGCAGGTACAGGGTGCCACATATCTTGCCGCCAATGCGCGAACCATTCCATCCAGGCTGTAGTTGTCCGGAAGTACCGGGTCATAGAGGAGTCTTCCGGCCAGACAGCTCTCATCGGTGACTATCTGTGCTCCCAGGGTCTCAAGCAGATAGGGAATTTTGAAATGGGGAAAACCTATTGGCGAACCGGCAATTATAATTCTTGGTTTCTTTCTTTTTCTCTTACTGCTATTGGGCTGTACCTTTGCCAGTGCTTTATTGAGTTTTTTCACCTCCGTTGCCCATCTCCCCGGATCATCATAGGCATAAGAACTCATGACTGACATAACCTGAGTGCCGCTGATTACGGCTTTATCACTTTTTAAGTACTCATATAGTTTGTAGGCTTCTTTAGAAGCTCTGGATATTTCAACACAGGCTTTCTTCAAACGCGAAGCGGTCATTTTTCGCCCAGTAATATGTTCCAGAGTGGCAATCAGACCGTAATATGTCTCCACAAGGAGTTCAAAACCATCATCGTCTTTTGACATATAGATAGGTATGGGAATAATGGGAACATATTGGGAGAGAATCTCAGCCGCTTTCTTCTTTCCGTCACAGGATCCGGGAATTATTACCGCTTTCAGATTATCAAACATAGGTATGATATTCATGGACTGAAATCCGACAGATGCCTTTACGACAGGGCATGAATCCCTCGGGGCATGGTCCTCTCCTGCAAGGGTGGCCGTCGGATGATTCCCGCATAGTTTAAGTGGCGTAAAGCCAAGTGCGTAGACAAATTCTTCAGGAGCCATTGCGCAGTACATTCCGATTTTCGCATTATTTTCCTTATCTTCCAATCCTACAAAAATGCTTTCCAGCCTGCCGATAAAATAACTGATGTCCACAGGAGAGACAGCTGTCTCATCGATCTGGGAAAGGGATGATCCGGCCATTTTAACCACATTTCTTTTATATCTTTCTCTTTGACGTTCCTCATATATTTCACTCATAAATCTACCTCCTATGTCTTTTAGATACGAGAATATTTTTTTTACACAGCTCAAAGGAAAGCGCTGTTTCTTCCGGACAGATCTCGATACACTTCATGCAATAGATACATTCCTGCTTAGTCAGGTCAGTCTTTTCCCGTTCCTCATATATCTCTTTTATTTCCATGGGACACACTTCCAGGCAGGCTCTGCAATGTGTACAGGCAACACCCTTCTTTTTTATCCTGGCAAGAGAACGGCTGTTGAAAATTCCGGCTAATGCTCCGATTGGACAAATCCTGCAGAAAATCCGCTCATTAAAAAATGCCAGTCCCAGAATCAGCGCCGCCAGAAAAATACCGATAAAATCCGATCCACTGACCATTCCGGCCAGGGGAAGCATGACATATCTGACCGGACATAAATCACAGTATCCAATCCCCAACAGGAATCCTATGACCATGATCCACTTTACCGTGGTGAAATAGGGTTTCACTTTCAAGGGGATCTTAAATGATGGAAGTCTCAGCTTTTTTCTCACCGATGAAAGCAGTTCCTGCACAAATCCAAATGGGCACACATATCCGCAGAAAAGTCTGCCGAATAAAATTATCAAAAGTAGAAAAACACCTATTCCAATCAATGAGGGGATCATATTTATCCCGAGAAACCATTCTTCAACATCGACTATTGTCTTACAGATGCTGTCCACCCCTCCCGATGGAGATAAAGCGCAGGAGAAAACGGGTAATTTCACCCAGTTGATCTTTGAACCCATAAAATTTGCCCCATAGAGCAGGAAGATAAAACTCACCATAAGGGCTGCCCATCTAAAAATAGTAATTCCTTTTCTTTTCATCATTTCAGCCTTCTCCATCTTTCCGGGGATTATATAGAACAGGTAGTGGTTCGACGGGTTTCTTTTTCAAGTGAATGAAGGCAAAAACACCCAAACCCGCCACCGCCGCACTTCCTGAAACTATGAGTAAATTGATGAAAGCAGTTTGGGGATTAAACACAGCCTGATCATCACCATGACCGAAGCCGCCTCCATCGAACTCCCTGTTCATTTCACTGCCTCTGAATCCTTCATTTCCCCCTTCAAAACCTCTATCCAGGAGAGAGATTCCAGAAATTCCCAGAATCAATCCTATTGCTACGGCAACGACGGCCTTTTTATGATTTTTAATCAGTCGTTTTATTTTCAGTATTTCTTTTCCATAATTTTCAGACATATTCTAATCCTCTCATTTGTTTTGTTTCAGCATTTCTGAAAATGCTTCCATACGAATTTTTATCTGTTCCAGATCGGCAGTGCCGTAATCTGTTTCGATTGTGATCAACGAAATATCCTCAGCCGCTGCGAATCTTTCATACTGTTCAGACATAAAGGCATAATTTACCTGACCCTTCAGCAGGTGAAAGACTATTCCATCAATTTTATCAGTAGGAATTGCAGGAGCGGAGGATGTGACATGATTGGCTCCATGAGTCTTTCGATAGTGGATATCTTCAATATAACCAACCAGATCATCGACACTGTCTATTGACTCATAATCACGATAAAGAGGGGCTATCGGCAGTCCGACATCCATATGCTTTATGACTATTCCCAGATTATCAAGAAGCTCCGGAATTTTGTCATTGGGAGGAAAAATGGATGATCCCACAAGAGCTATTGATTTCAGATTATTCTCCTGTGCTTCTACTGACTCATAATAGTCTACTGCCCTCTGCGTTTCCTTCACCCAAAGAGACAAGGATTGAGTCATGTAATAACTTTGTCTGAGGAAAAAATAGACTTTGTTGCTGATCATTCCCCTTTCATAAAACTCCTTTAATCTCATTAGAATTAAATTTGCCCTATTAATAAGTGCCATGGATTTCTGTAGTTTTTCTACTGTCAGTTCTTTCTCCGTAGCTTCTTCAAGTTTTACAATTGTCTTTTTAACCTCAGTTACCCATTGAGATGTTTTACTCTCAAAAAGCAGAGAGCATACATCGAAAGGATGAATATTAAGATTTCGGGGAAAGAGCGGCAGAGACTTTTTAATACTGTCCGAAACCATAGGAACTATGAACAGTGAACAATCCTGAATATTTTCCATCGTTTTCATATTAATATAGCCAACAGAGGAGCGAACGACAGGGTCAACATCCCGGGGCAGATAATCATCGACACTGTCACCGATTATCCGGCTTCCCCCCAATATCCAGACCGGTTGTGCGTCAAGGGCATGAATGAGAACTTCGGGTATATATATCCCGAACATGGCTATTTTCTTCCTGCTGTGAACGCATTTTCCACCGAAGTAATTGTGGGCTTCATCAACGAAAAAACTGATATTGACCGGTGCAGACGGATCACCACCGACTCTCCTCAAATATTTCTCAATTTGGTCAAGATGCTCAGAATAGCAGTTCTCTTTTACTTCTTTAATATATTCCATTTTGTATCCTTATTGGGACTGAAGAATTTCAGAACCATTAGTGTTATGTTCATAATGACAGAGAGTTTCTTTCACATGATCATCAACACTATGAAACATCTCACCCAAATAGATCTCCTCGATCTGTCGGGCTATTTTCTCCCAGCAATTGTGTTCACATATATGGTTAAATCCCTTCCCTCCTCTATTCCGGGCTTCTGCCTGATCGGAAATAACCGTTCTCATTGCATCAGCAAGACTGTGATGGTCTCCCGGTTTAACAATCCATCCACCTCCCGAATTACTGACAAGGCCCCGCACACCGGGAAGATCGGAAGCGATAACGGGAGTCCTGCAGCTGAACGCTTCAAGCTGGACAATACCGAAAGCCTCAAGACGGCTCACAGAAGGGAGAATCAGAGACCCGGCGGCAGAAAGTGATTTAATTAACTCTTCCTGGGAAACTTTTCCATCAAAACGGATCTTATCATCAATATTCAGTTCTGAAGCCATTTTTTTCAGCCCTTTCACCTCCTCTCCATCACCGATTATTCTCACAGAGAAGGGAATCTTATCAGAAGCCAGTTCAGCCGATGCTTTCAGCAGAATATCGATCCCCTTGCTGGCCGCCAGGCGCCCTACAAAGAGAAAATCAAACTCATCCATTCTCCCGGGAAATGATGAAATCCGGTAATCTTCCATATGAATACCTATGGGAACTTCACTATACGGGAGATCTTTTAGAATAGAGGAGCTATTAGCGTAATCCCGTGATGTGGCTATAATATGAGAGCTTCGCTTTAGTAATTTAACGGCCTTTTTTCGATAATAGGAATCGAGAGATTTTCTTAGAATTCCCGGAATTTTTATTCCCCTGATTTCCCCGGGAATAAACACATCACAGTGATAGGTCGTGATATGAGGTATACCCTGAGGAATTACTGCTGTGTCATTGAAAAAATAAGGAGGCGCATGAGAATGAATAATATCAAATTCCTCAAGCTCCTTTTTCAATTTTCTGGCAAACAATGGCTGATAGGGAATCCATATTGACGGTAGTCTTACGACCTTTATCCCATTGTAATCCTTCTCTTCCCCTCTTGTATGGGTAAAAATGGTAATCTCATGCCCCAGATTCAACTGAGCTTGAGATAAATCCAGTACATATTTTTCAGTTCCTCCTCTATGAGGAAAAAAGAATGACGTCAGCATGGCTATTTTCATGAATAGACCTCCTGTTATAGAAAATATTAAATATAATCTGAAAGATTATATGCAGGTAATATGTCGAAAATCGCCATATAATCACAGCGGCAGTGGTACCTGCCGGATCAGCCGTAAAATAAGCAAAAACCAGGGAGTAAAGCCCCTCAATCCCACCGCTGGC
>JADGDJ010000237.1 GCA_016744925.1 Spirochaetaceae bacterium | reverse complement strand
CGAAAAGTTCCTGAATTTACAAAACTCTTATCAGGGTCATCATTTTGAGGAATATTCTTTAAATCTGAGCACAAATTGATTATAAAATCTGTATCTACCGCATGTACTGCTGTTTCCAATCGTTTTTCAAACTCTTCAAGAGTCATATAACTATGCGAATAGTTATATTCTAGCTGTTTAATAGTTTTTTCTCGGAGAATTTCAAGATTGGTATTCTGTGAATTTTCTGTTTCTGCCATGTTCATTACAATAAGAAGAGATACACCACCTGTCAATCACTTTATGGACATTGAATATATCCCTGAGCCCAAAGACATCCACCGCAGGAAAAAGGGGCACTGCCAAAACAATCTTCTTCATTACTTTCAGACATCTCACAGCTTGAACAGCTGGTACAGGGAGAAAAATCAAACTTCATAACTCTTGTACGAAAATCTTTATATTCCCGATCATTCCAGATATGAAGCAAGTCTGAATCTTTCAAGTCACCAAAAAAAGAAGCTTTAGTTGTACGGAGATTATCTTTGAGATAATTAGTATTGGAATGCAGTAGAGGTAGGCAGGGACTGATTTTACCATCAAATCGGATACTGAGACTGCCTTTTTCAATAAATGCACATGTATCCCGCGGTTTTAAAAATTCGTCACCGGCAAGATCCTGCATATCGAATTTCAGGAATAAGTCTTTGATTTCAGTCCACATTTCATCATTGAGATCCATTCTCGGAAAAATTATACTCTCTCCTCCGTTTGCCCATTTGGTTATACTTTTTTCGTAGAGGATTTCCTCCTTCATCTCCTTCGTATGGGGCAGAACATTAGAAACATGCAGAGTATCGGCTCCCAACTGATTCAGTAATCGGGCGATTTCCGGAAGGTCCTGAATATTTCTCTTCATGGCAACAAATGTGATTCCCAGGCTAGGAGAATTGTGCTGATAACCGGTTTTTAGATGTTTCAGATTCAAAAGGTTCTGTTTAATCCGCGCAAATTCATTTCCCATTCTCACATCTGAATAACTCTCTGGTGTCGCTCCATCAATAGATACCCAGATTCTGTCAAGTTTAAGTTCGATGAGAGTTTTTGCCATTTTTTGGTCGAGAAGGATACCGTTTGTTATCAATTCCACATGAGCACCCCGATTTTTGGCTTCTTTGATCATATGAATTATATGCGGATGGGAGAGAGGCTCTCCGAAGCCACCAAAAAAAACTTCCGGTACAGGATCTGAAATGTCTAAGGTATGAAGAATCTTATCATAGAGGGACAGCTCCATATTCCCTAAAGGCTCATCCCATGCATTTCTGATGCAGGTAGCGCATTCCAGATTGCAGCGGCTTGTGGGCTCCACATAAATCCTGGCCAGTCGGGAAACAGAACTGTTCAGCAGCATTCTATCTCTCCCCTCTTCCAGAAAAAGATTATCACCGGGGGTAATGCCGTATTTCTTTATAAGATCTGGAGGGAAGATCAATCTCCCCTGTTCATCAACAACAATTTCCTGTTTCGCCATATATCACCCACCTGTCCTATTTCATGTAATTCGATATCTTAAAGATTCAACTCGTTTAAACTCATAGATTTATCCTTTACTAATCTCTTATTATTAAGTACCAATTAAGATATGTATACACGAAATATAATATCGAAAGGTCACTTGATTGACTCAGGGATAATGTCCGCCATTTTAAATCTCATAATAGATGAGAAAGCTGATTACAATATCATACAATTCACAATTGGAAAAAAACAGGATGAGATGTCCGACCTAGAACTACAGCTCATTTGCACTTCAGAAGAAAAACTTAATGTTGTCACTGAAAAACTGGTAATGCTCGGTGCATGGGAAAAAGGGGCCAGCGAATCTGTTTTTATTGAAACTGATAAAGACGGCTGTGTTCCCGGGGAATTCTACTCAACATCGAATCACAGAACAGAAATTTATAGGAAAGGCCATTGGGAAAAAGTATCCAGGCAGAGAATGGATGCTATGATCGTTATGAAAGACGGCGGTCCTCAATGTATAAAACTTCGCGATGTAAAGAAGGGAGATACCATTCTCTGTGGAAGTGAATCGGTTAGAGTCTTCCCCCCCGACGCAGAGAGACAGTCAGAGGGGTTCGGATTTATGACAAACGATGTCTCATCTGAAAGAAGCGACCATATAGCTGTTAAAAAAGTTGCCGATTCTCTCCGATCAATAAAAAAAACCGGTAAAAAAGCTGTTGTTGTTGCCGGACCCGTTGTCATTCATACTGGTGGTGCCGGTGCGTTGGCAGCACTCATAAAAGAGGGTTATGTTCATGGATTACTCGGTGGTAACGCTATTGCTGTTCACGACCTGGAATCCCAATTTTATGGAACGTCCCTCGGTGTCGATATGAAAACGGGAAAACCGACTCACGGTGGACATTTCCACCATATGAGAGCCATCAACAAAATCAACTCACACGGTTCAATTAGAGGTGCCATAGACGATGGTGTTCTCTCAAAAGGTTTGATGTATGAAGTTTTGCAATCTGAAATTCCCTACTGTCTGGCAGGATCAATCAGAGATGACGGTCCGCTGCCGGAAACAGTTATGGACATGATTGAAGCGCAGAAACAATACGGTCAGATCATCAATGGAACGGATATGCTCATTATGCTTTCCACCATGCTCCACTCCATCGGTGCGGGCAATATGACCCCCTCATGGGTCAAGACGATCTGTGTGGACATAAATCCCGCTGTAGTGACCAAATTGTCCGACAGAGGAACAGGCCAGGCAGTGGGCATAGTCAGCGATGTGGGACTTTTTCTCAGAGCCGTGGCTCAGGAATTGGGGCTAGACTACAGCTGATGCTGGAAATTACTGGTTATATTATGTATTAGTAGTTCTCTTTTGGTCACAGCTATGCAACCAAAAGGGAACTACCTACACGATAGACATATACATCAATCATACATTCGAGCACTTTGTCTCGTAGCCTCTATTATCACCTTCACACATGTTACGTAATAAGACGTCAGAAAGTGCGGAATTACGAGGCTTCGGGCAATTTTAGACACAGAAGACGTAATAAGGCATCAGGTATGTGGTCACAGAAATGGTCACACCACATTCTGCAGTACACATCTTTCACTTGTTAAACTATTCAAATTCTAAAAAATAAGAAGCATCAAACGTCTTACCGGCTTCCAGGTGTATCAGTCCCTCTTTCTTTTCCCATTCCGGCGGATCACCTTTTGTAGAATCTATTCCGAACCATGGTTCAAGGCAGATGAAATTTTCGGGAGATCCACCCCAAGTCCAGATACCGAAATAGGGAAAACCTGCAAAATTCATCAATATGCGACGGTCGCTTTTTTCACTTATCAAGCAGATAGTATCAGATACCAGATCATCAAATATAAGAGCTCCCTCGTGAAAGAGTTCATGATTGAGGTTAATTTCCCTATCACCGTTAAAAAAGGAACTGCGCTCACCAGATAATACTGCTCCTTCTTTTAGCCGCCTATCTGAATACTCCTTTTTATCAAGGACTAATTTATAATCAGAGAAGGATAAGCCATCTTCTAGAGGACAATTGAATCCGGGATGTGCACCGATGGAGAAAAGCATTGATTTACCGTTTTCATTTATAACAGCATAAGAGACTGATAGTCGTTTCCTCTCGAGTTTGTACCCTATTTTTAGCTGAAAGGAAAAAGGGAATATTTTAAGACTGTCTTCTGTTTCTCCAATGGATAAAAGAACTTCATTTTCACTTTGTTTAAGAATATTAAAATTCTCATCCCGGGCAAAACCATGTGAATTCATTGCGTAGTTCTTTCCCTCAAAGACGTATTGATTCAGGTTAAGCCCGCCTATAATAGGAAAGAGGATAGGAGAACTTCTTTTCCATGAATGTTCACTACCCTGCCATAAGTATTCAAGATTATCTGAAACGGATTTGATACTCTTTAACTCAGCACCTTTGCCACTTATCATTACTGAAAGATATTTATTTCTGAGATGTATCTGCATCTAAGCTCTCCATTAACAAAATTATCCTATTTTATAGAGGCATGAAACCAGAAGACTTTTATACCGATTTCATCTGAACTGCTTTTTATGGAATGTTTTACTCCTGCAGGGACAATAAAGGAAATACCAGGGTACAATTCAATCTCATTATCACCTATTTTTGCAGAACCCTTTCCATCCAGAACAAAAAATCCTTCCTGGTCATCATGATTTCCCGGTTGCTGATAGTCTACACAAGTGTAAAGACTGACCCCGGTTTTACAGCCGGCAGTGCAACCATTTTGTTCATCTAAAAGATCATAACTGTAATGCCCGTCACCAAATCCGGGCTCAACTTTATTTAGATCAGCATAATTTTTCATTTTATCTCTTCTCTCCCCCTCTTCAGGTCTTAATCAGTTTAAACTTCGCTGCATCTGGATCAGACGTTTCCTTCTGCCATTCTTTAATAATCTTTTTAGAATTGAGGATCAGTTCAGAGTGTTGTTCATCAGAAGCTAGATTGTGAAATTCATTAGGATCTTGTTTCAGATTAAACAACTCATCCCAACCCTTTTCACTCCAGGAATATTTCCATCCATCGGGTTGAATAATTGTCCTTATTCGATCGGACCAGACCTCCCGGACCCGATCTGCATCTGCCATGGGATTAATAGCTTCAACACAACGGGTTACCCATGGATCTGTTTCAAGACCTGTCTGTTGATTCCACTCAATTACAACCGATTCGGAATCAATGCCATCGTTAGTATGGGGGAGGATCTTTCCATGTAAATTGTCTGGTACAGGTTTTCCGAGATGTTCCATAAGGGTTGGTACAAGATCAATCTGACTTACTGGTTGAGTAA
Source organism: Spirochaetaceae bacterium (assembly GCA_016744925.1). Classification (GTDB taxonomy): domain Bacteria; phylum Spirochaetota; class Spirochaetia; order DSM-2461; family DSM-2461; genus Spirochaeta_F. Next base: position 2,031 of record JADGDJ010000237.1, on the reverse strand, counting down.
TCACACTACCCTTATTCTGACCCGGAGCTTTTACTATTAAGGGAATCTTTATAGATTCTTCAAACATCACTCCTTTCTCGAGAATTCCATGACTTCCCATCTGATCTCCATGATCCGAAGTATAAACAATTGTTGTATTATCGTAGATTCCCGCTTTATGCAACGCTGCAATTATACGTCCCACACCCTGGTCTACATGGTGACACATGCCATGATAACGCCTTATCAGATCTTCCCATCCCTTTGTTGTGTTGAGATCAAAATCCTCAGCCGCTTCACCACCAAAATAGCGATAATATTCTGCCTGTAATCTATTTTTTGGATGTCTTTCGGAGCCACAGAGATCATTAAAATTGGCAGGAAGAGGGACTTGGATTTCTGATCTGAAATCGTTGAACGGTCCAGTATAGGGGGGGTGAGGTTCTAAAAATCCGATATACAATATAAATGGTTCTTCGGGACTTTCTTGAATGAAACGTTCAGCTTGTTCTGCAAGATAATCTATTTGGGTAAATTCTTTTGGTAAATTCGCAGTTTCTGTTCGTGAAAAACGATCCCAACTATTTGGAAATATTCCCTGATTATTTGTCAACCAATCGTGATAAGTTGAATAAGTATCAATATTTCTTTTTTGGCTATAATGTTTCCAGTACTGATCTTATGTGGAAATCCAATGCTGAAATCCCCTTTGAGCAAAAACCTCATCACCAAGATGCCATTTCCCAAAATATGCAGTCTTCCATTCACCGGGTGGTAACATTTCCGGTAGAGTTGGTACATCTTTATCCAGATGGAGATTATTCTCCTGACATCCTGTAGCATATGGGTACAATCCCGTAAGGAGAGATGAACGAGATGGAGTACAAATGGGCTGTGTACAGTAGGCATTTTCGTACCGCGTTGCTCCCTCGGCCAGGCTTCTTCTAACCTTGAAAAAAAATCTTTTTCTGCGCTTAAAAGTTCCATGGTTGATGGAGTTATAGTCTGTGGAACAAATCTATCGGGAGAGGAAAGAGACTCTTTGGCAAACAACCACAGGATTATTTATGTGGGAGAAAAATCTTCACGTCATGGAGGGAACATTAATATAAATGACACCGCAGGTTATCTTGTAGCCGTTCAGAATCTTTATGCCATTGGCAAGAAGAGATTTCTTGTTGTTTCAGGTCCAGAATCCAGACCTACAAGTATAAAAAGAATCAATTGTTTGTTGGACGCCATCAAGTCATTGAAACCAGCTGTAGATAAGATTCAAACAATACATTCAGAATCAGTATCCCTGGAAGTGAGTGATTCAATTATTAATCAGATTATATCTTTTATACCAGACACAGATGTAATCTTCTGCTTTAACGATATCATGGCAATAGGGATTATTAGAAAACTACAGCAAAAAGGCATTGTGATTCCAGATGATGTGGGAATAATCGGATTTGATGGAATTACTATGGGAGAAATGATATCCCCACCTCTATCAACAATTAATGTCCCACGGTTTGAACTTGGGAAAAAAGCTATGACACTTATTGTTGATATGGTTGAGAATAATTCGTCTGATCCCTACGAAATAATGGATACGAACTTTATATCAAGAGAAAGTCATTAATTTCTCTAATCTTTATATGCTATTAAACCCGTGCCGTAGCTTTTTTCCATCGGAGCTTAAAATGAAGAAAATTTTTCACATTCCGTTAATAGCATTATGTTAAATTTCATTGTGAAGCTTTTTAATAGCATTATTTTTTGTTGCATTGAATAAACGGAAGGATGTAATCTTCATCCTGCTTCTGCTCAAGAAGGAAAATGAGATATAGATTACAGTTGGTTCGGTATCAAGGGAGTTAACATTTGTACCTCAGCTCCAAACATAAATGCATTTACTGAGAGAGTAAATGGGACAATCAGACGTGAAGCTCTGGATCATTTCTTACTATTTTCAGAGAAACAGATCCGGAAGATTATCATAATCATCAACGCCCGCACCAGGGTGTCGGTAGAATTCCTGACTCAAAAAAATCTATAGGATTTGGA
>JADGDJ010000236.1 GCA_016744925.1 Spirochaetaceae bacterium | reverse complement strand
ATATTCTCCTATCGAATTATACACATTAAACCCAACGGGAGTGATTATGGAAAAAAAAATTGTATTGACAGGTATAAAACCGACAGGAATGCCTCATCTGGGAAATTTTCTCGGTGCTATAAAACCTGCACTCAAATTGGCCGAATCTTATGAAGCGAGATATTTTATTGCCGATTATCATTCTCTTAATACTGTAAAAGACGCAAATACTTTAAGAGACTATATATATGAAGTAGCCGCCGTCTGGCTTGCCTGCGGTCTGGATCCTGAAAAAGCCCTTATATACAAGCAGTCTGCCGTTCCGGAAACTTTTGAATTAACCACAATAATTAATGCTTTTACTTCTAAAGGACTGATGAATAGGGCTCATGCCTATAAGGCGCAGGTTGACGTGAACAGGGAAAAGAAAAAACCGGATGATCACAATATCAATATGGGGCTGTACACATACCCTATTTTAATGGCTGCGGATATTCTCCTCTTCGATGCTGAATTGGTTCCCGTTGGTAAAGATCAGAAACAGCATATTGAAATGGCTGCTGATATTGCCGAAGCGGTTAATAGAAACTATAAAGCTCCGCTTCTTACTAGACCGGAACCTTTTATCGATGAATCAACAATGGTCATCAACGGGCTGGACGGACGGAAAATGAGCAAGAGTTACGATAACCACATTCCTCTGTTCTGTACCGAAAAGAAACTTAAAAAATTCTGCAACAAGATTGTGACCAATTCTCAGGAGATCGAAGAAGCTAAAGATCCCGATACTTGTAATGTGTTCACACTCTACAAACTCTTTGCAACGGATGAACAACAGACTGCCCTTGCGGCAACTTATCGTGCCGGTGGTATGGGATGGGGATATGCCAAAGGGGAATTGTTTAATGTTCTCAATGAGTATATCAGGCCTATGAGAGAAAAATACAATGCTTTGATGGAAGATAAACCCTATATTGATAAGGTGCTTGCTGATGGGGCACAGAGAGCTAGAGTTCTGGCTGACAAAAAACTGGAAAAATTGCGTGTCGCTGTGGGTGTAAAATAAGGGAGAAGGGAGGAGCCTCTTCTTATTTCCTTTCTCCCTTCTCTCCTATCTATCAGCAACTTCAATCATTCTGCGCTGCCAGGACAGGAGATACTGTTCTGCTTCACGATTTTTGCCCCGGACATCAGCCAAAACGCGAAATACTGGTTCTGTGCCACTACCTCGCATCCATATATAGGCCACATCATTATCCTCTCCATCACTGAAGAGTATTTTAAGGCCCCCTTTTTCTGATCCACTCCTGAAATCGGATCCCATTCCCTCTTTCGTTTGAGTTCCCTCATTGTTGATCTCTCTCCAGGACGTTATTCCCAGCAGGCTGTGAAGTTTCTCTTTTTCCTTTTGCCATTGAGCCGGAAAATTTTCTTCGTATCTTTTCTTCAGAATACTCTGAGATTCTGTCGTGATTCGCATGATGGCATTTTCTTCGAAGGCGGAGGTTGTCCTAAACACAGGTAAGGTTCCGATTATGTCGGAAAGAGTAAAATCCTCTTTATAATGATCTTTCTGTTTACTTTTGTCACACCATATTTCAAATAATCCGGGTGTGGTATCTTCGGATCTCAAGGATAGCAGTTTCAGTATGGCTCCCGCTGTGTTTAGAGGGTCTCTCACAGCGGCAGGGTGGGTGATATTCCCCCCATTTGATCCTTCTCCGAGAATTCGGACTGTGTATCCTTTTTCTCTCAGTTCCGATGCAAGGTTCACCACATTGGCTTCTCCCACTTCTGCTCTGAATACTTCAGCACCAAATGCTTCGGCGATTGTTTCTATTCTCATGGACGTGGGACCGTTTACAGCAACGGCCATTTTGCCCGGTGTGGATCCGTTCCATTGGAGAAAGGCCAGTTCACCCAGCACAGAGAGTGCGAAGACTTCCTGTGCTTCGAGGATTTTAGCTTTATCGCCATCCATATAGACTAAATTTCCTCTGTCTCCATCACAATCGGGAACATAACCCAGCTGAAATGCCGAATCAGATCGATGGGATCGCTGCAGTTCCTCTCTACACAAATCGAGAGAATGCCCTTCAGGAACGATTCTGTGTGTTATTTCTCTCGGTTTGTCATTGATCGTTATTATCTTGATATTGATACTTTCCAGGAATTCTCTGTCGATAGAGAGAGCCCTTGCACTTCCGTTATGTTCGGCAATAATGCCTACAGGCGTTGTGTTTGCCGCTTTGCGGATTTTCTGAAGGATTTTCTCCTGTCCTTTTTTATCTTTAGTTCCGCTGATGACCTCTTTGGAAAAGTTCAGATAATTGTTGTAACTCTTCTCTTTCCAGAGAGATATTTCACTGTAGATTTTTTCCAGAGATGTTTTATCTGTACTGTCAGCCAGATCCATCAGTATATTTATATTTTCTTCAGTAGAGAGAATTGCTTTAAATTGTTCTATAAGGTAGTTGGCCTGTTTCCCATCGATAACTCCGCCGGTTGTGAGACCGAATTTAACACCGTTGTGTCCGATCGGGTTATGGCTCGCAGAGATATAGGCAAAACCGTCAGTCTCACCGCTTGTTCCGGCCCAACTCATAATTTCAGGAGCGGCACATATAAACTGATACTGAACGGAGATATTCATGGAATAAAAAATCCGACACATGAGGTCCCCTATAGCAGGTCCCGTGTGGCGGCTGTCCATAGCTATAGTCACTGTCGGGGTGTCTTTTCCGCTTTGTGTTTTTAGGAATATTGCAAAGACATAGGCCATGGCAGCGGAAAGCACTTTGTCCGCACTGCTTATGGATTCTTCCTGACTTTCTTCATCACCGTTTTCGGCGAAAACTTTTCTCCATCCTGAGGCTGAGAGAATCATAGGCTTTAAAGCCGCCTGTATGTCTTGTAGTTGCGGTTTTGATTCTATAAAAGGTTTGATGTCTGTATCTGCAATAAAAAAATCTGTCTGTTTATCGTATATTTTTGCCATAGGCAGATTCTAACAGAAAATTTATTCAGGGTACATCTTGTTAATCGCTTTTATCAGTGGGTAATTCTCAAAGAAAATTTTTACTAGTGAAGGATCAAATATTTTACCGGAATTGTTTTTAAGATATTCAAAAGTGCGCTCTTCACTCCAGGCTTTACGATAGGGTTGATCGTGCATAAGGGCATCGTATATGAGAGATATAGCAGCAATTCTGGCATGAATTGAAATATCCTTACCTTTCAATTGTCTCGGATAACCGGCCCCGTCCCACCGTTCATGGTGTTGAGCAGCAACTAAAGCGGCATTTTCCAGAAATGAGAGGCGTTTAGCTCTCAAAATCTCCTCTCCTGATTCGGTATGGGAATGCATAACTTCTATTTCATTTTCTGTAAGAGCCGTCTCCTTGTCTAAAATCTTATCTGTAAGCAGAATCTTCCCCACATCATGTAAAGCTGCGGCAATTTTTGTTTTCTCGGCCTCTTTGTGGTTCAGCCCCTTCAGTTCCGCCAGACGGAATGCGATCTCTCCCACTCTTTTTACGTGATGTGTCCTGCTCGGTTTATGTTTTTCAGTAACTTCACCTAAAGTGAAAAGTATCTCGTCTCTTGTATCGATAGATTCTCTAAATCTGTCGTTGTTTTCAAAAGCTATACTGATGTTTCGGGAGAATAATTCTATAAGGTATTTGTCATCATCGCTAATCTGTACTAAACCCTCAAGGAGTATTATATTTTCTCTCTTCGGGCCGATTTGGTAATAGCCCACATAATAATTATCTGTAAAAAATGATTCTTTCGTTTTATGGGACTTAAGAACCAGTTTCACTATTTCTGGGGGTACTGCTTCTTCAATTGTCATTTTCCGGAGAAAGGCATACTTTCCTGTTCCGGCGAGTATTGTGAGGATATCATTTTCTTCTGCAAGGGCTATTGCCGAAGCGTTGAGGGTTTTTGTATTCTCTTCCAGGTCCAAAAGACTGGTCAATTGTTTCAGTATCCCCTCTATAAACCTATCCATAAAATTCAACTGAAACATATTATTTGTGGCTTCAATTATCTTTGAAAGTCCATTCTGGTTTTTGTTGAGTGAAAGCAGCTTACTGTAAGCTCTGATCGAAGCGACGATTGCAGTGTCCAGTTTGGCCTTTGTTAACTCTGTTTTGTGTTTATAGTCATTGATATCGTAATTGATAATCACCTTTTTTTCCGGAGCGCTTCCCGGTTGCCCCGTTCTCAAAACAATTCTTGTGAGTTTATTGTCCAGATCCTCGCGGATATATTTGACCAGATCCAAACCAGCGGTCTCGGTTTCCATGACAACATCGAGAAGAATTACGGCGATATCACTGTTCTCCCGTAAAATTTTCCTGGCTTCTTTCGCTGAATAGGCATTGAAAAAAGTGATCACTCTTTCCTGAAAAACAAAATCCGCCATTACCATTTCTGTTAAGCTGTGAATATCTGTCTCATCGTCAACAACCAGTACTTTCCAGACTCTTGATTGATGAGCTTCTTTAGAGTTCTCTACTTTTTCATTAGCAAATTTTAACAATTCAGACATAACTTAAATTGTAAAAGATCAGAGAAGATCTCGCCACTGAATACCTTCGCCATCGGCAATATCTTTTTTAATTCTTGTTCCGAGTACTTCATTGTAATAGAGAGGCGAGATCCCCGGTTTCAGTATTTTTTCAGTGCGGAGAAGGGCACTGTTTTCCTCTGTCAGAATTGTCCCTGTTTTCAAGGCATGGAGGGCATGGACTGAACGGTTGGTTCTCTTATAGTTGTCTGATTCAGACGGCGCCAGTTCTTTGATTCCCTTTCCAATTATTTTATCGATCAATTCTGAGGAATGTTCTCCTTTCAAGCGGTGAATGATCTCTTCGGGGGCTTTTCTCTCGGAATTTCGGACATTTTTTACCATAAGGGCAAAATTCTCCTTGTTGAGAGCTATGGGATCATCCAGTCCGTCAGTATTATTGGACAGAGTAAAATGCTTCTCAATAATTTCAGCTCCCATTGCTGTTGATAAGAGGGGAATCAGGAGCGGATCTGTCGAGTGATCGGATATCCCTGTTTTAACTCCGAATAGTTCTTTATAGAGTGAGATGAGACGTAGATTGTACTGTTCCGGTGGAGCGGGGTATGCCGTGATGCAGTGAAGCAGGGATATTCCTTTACGACCTGTTATTTTTAGCGCCTCTTCGATATCTCCCAAGGTAGAAACGCCTGTCGATAATATCATCTCTTTTTTATAAGAGGAAACTTCTCGTAGAAGGGGGTAGTGGTTCAGTTCCGGTGAGGCTATTTTGAATCTCAGAGACCCGATATCACGTAGAATTGATGCGCTTTTCAACCCGAATGGAGAGGCTAGAAATTCCAAACCACAGGATTCACTTATCCGCTTGAGCTCTTTGTAAAAATCTAAATCTTTTTCAAGACCTTTAAAAACATCATATAAAGGGATATCTCCCCCGGGAAGAGGAACGGTTCCTGTTAGAGGATGGATAATTTCATCAGCAAAAACAACCTGAAATTTAGCGCAATCGGCACCGGACTCAGCAACGGCTCGAATGAGCTTTTCTGCTTTTTTCAGATCGCCCTGATGGGCTGTACCGATCTCGGCAATAATGAAAACCTGTCTGTTCATTTATTATTTATCGGCATGGAAAAGGGGAGGGAGGAGGGAGAAAGGAGCTGGGAATACAAAAAAAAGACGCCTCCAGAGGGAAGCGTCTGTATAAACGATTTATCTACGGATCTCTTTGAATCCTGTGTATGGGATGAGAGCCTCTGGCATCTTTATCGACCCGTCTTCCTGCTGGAAGTTTTCCATGATGGAAATGATCGCTCTGGAGATGGCAATGGCTGTTCCGTTTAATGTGTGGACATTGATGTTTTTTCCGTCTTCATCTTTGTATCGGATCCCCAATCTTCTCGATTGATAGTCCGTACAGTTGGAAGTGCTGGTGATCTCTCCCCAATCTCCCTTTTCTCCTCTTCCCGGCATCCAGGCTTCAAGGTCGTATTTTCTGTATGCGGGACCTCCGAGGTCTCCTGTACAGGTGTCTACAACTCTGAATGGAATATCGAGAGATGAGAAAATTTCCTCTTCTATGGATCTCAATTTTTCATGAAGTTCATCGGACTCACCCGGTTTGCAGTAGACAAACATCTCTATTTTAGAGAACTGATGCACTCTGTAGAGGCCTTTGGAGTACTGACCGGCAGAACCGGCTTCTCTCCTGAAACAGTGACTTACACCTGCCATCAGAATAGGGCCATTGGACATGTCGATAATCTGATCAGCATAATATCCACCAAGAGTGATCTCTGCAGTACCGACAAGGCATGTACCTGTTCCCTCAATGTTGTAGATATTTGATTCTTCACCACGGGGGTTAAAACCGATCCCCTCAACAATTTCCTCACGTGCAATATCGGGAGTGAGAGAAATTGTAAATCCGTGTTTTTGAAGAATATCCAGGGCGTATCTGGTGAGAGCCAGTTCGAGGATAACGGCTTCATTCATCAGGTAGTAAAATTTTGATCCAGAAACTCTCGTCGCAGTTTCAAAGTCTATGAGTTTAAGAGTTTCACCCAGCTCGACATGATCTTTTGCTTTATAGGAAAATTGCGGAACAGATCCACTTCTTTTTATTTCTGTATTGTCTTTGTCCTCTTTACCAATGGGAGCGTCGGGATGTGCCATATTGGGAATGAGAGATGCTTCAGATTTGAGTGAGGAAAAAATCTCTTCTGATGATGATTCTTTCGATGCGATCTGCTCTTTAAGGGATTTTCCCTCTTCGATAAGAGTCTGGCGTTCAGATTGATCCAGTTTACCCTTCATCTTTTTCGCATTTTCATTTCTCTGACGGCGCAGATCCTCCAATTCCTGGAGTGCTTTGTTTCTGGCATCGTAGAGTTCAACAACTCTATCC
>JADGDJ010000235.1 GCA_016744925.1 Spirochaetaceae bacterium | reverse complement strand
TCCTCTATTGTATAACCTGAGGCTCCGATTAATAATCGATCCTCCAGTCCCAGTATATTGTCATTTGCATCAAAGAGAATCTGCTCTCCGAAAACATCCGAGTCATTCATTCCATTGATCGATTTTGAGATCTCTTCATCCATTTTTCGCAAATCCGCAAGATTATCAAAAATGGTTAGAAGATGAACCTCTTCTTCACTGCAGATCTCCATGCCTCCCAGCACAACAACTCCCGCTTTTTTCCCTGCGGCCATAACGGCTTTGACATTCCCGCTGCTGTTATGATCGCAGATGGCAATAATATCGAGCTCTCTTTCAACTGCTCTTTCCACGATAGCCGATGGATACATACCGTAATCTCCGCAGGGAGACAGACTACTATGTATGTGGAGATCGGCTCTATAAGTTCTCAATATCCCCTTATCCCCAGTTTATAAATCATTCCACCCAGTTCGAAAGCGCTGAGAGAGGTTGACAGCACGGGAATACCCTCTGCCTGAGCTTTTTCAAGAGCTCTGGGAATTAAAGTTCTGTTTTGAACTAAAACAACAGCTGCCATTTTTTTCATAAGAGCTATAGCCACGACGTTTACATGAGTTTGGAAAGTTATCCAGATTTCACCTTCAGAGCCTTTAGCAATAACATTGCTCATCATGTCACTGGAAAATCCCCCGTGTATTTCACAATCGAGATTCTTTTCTCCGCAAACAACTTCCATAGGTATTTCATTCAGCAGTTCTCTGACAGTCATGGTTTCTCCAGATCTATAATTATATCCAGTTTGGTACCCTGCCCCATTTCAGATGTAATTTCGAATTTATCAGAACATTCATTTATATTGTTCAGTCCCATTCCGGCACCGAAGCCCAGTTCACGAACCCAATCGGGTGCCGTGGAATAACCGGGCTCCATAGCCTGTTCTATATCGGGAATACCCGGTCCTGTATCAGTAATAACTATCTGGAGATGTTCGGGATTGACTTCAATCCTGAAATCGCCACCACCGGCATAGGCCAGAAGATTCATTTCCGCTTCATATGCTGCAATTCCGGCTCTTCGGATCATGTCACCGTTTAATCCAAGATTTTGAAGGGCAGTCCTGAGAGAACTGGCCACTTCGCCACCGAACTCCATAGGAGTATCGGCAACATGGAATTTCAGAGTAATATTGACAGAATCAGCCAGTACGTCTTCAAAAATATGGCTGGCGCGATAATGGCGCACTTCCTCATCCTTATAAATCACATTTATTTTAGACAAAACATCTTCAAACAGATTACAGCGACATATTATTCCGACTATTTCATGAGTATCGGGCTCTACGACGGCTACACGGATAGACTTTGAATCAGACATTTTTCTCAGAGCGGAAATTACCGGCTCCTGAGGGTGCAGAGTAATCTGATCTACATCCATACATCTGGTGACCGGCATATCCTTTTCATGGCTTTTCAGCCATTTAATGTATTTATCAACAGTAAGAGTCCCAATGAGTTTCTTATCCAGCACAATAGGGACACAAGTATTTCTGTTCTTCTGCATGACAGTACGGACTTCACTCATCATCTTATGAGGATGAAGTGTATAAAAATCAGTCCACATGACTGACTTGACTTCCAGTTCATAGAGAATTTCCTGTATCCGGTCGGCAATCCTGATTTTACTCATAGGGTTTAACTCACTCCTCCAAACCGGCATCATGTAAAAGACTACAGGCTCTGTACATGGAATAGTCAGTGGTTAATATAGTCATCTTCTTCTTCTGTCCATGAGCCAGTGCTTCCGGTTTGGGCTGGCGACCACTCACGTAACAGACGACCTGAACTTCTGTCATTTCAGCAGCTCTGACACTCTGAAGATTGGATAATATGGTCAGTAGCAAAGATCCCTTTTTGCAATTGGCAAGAACATCACTCATAAGATCAGTTGCATATACCGAGTCAACCGAAATATTATCATTCTCGTCAATGTTAAGGATTTTACAATCCAGTATAGATATTATCCGCTTAATCGTCATACTATCCCCCGTCGCCTAAACGACTGAAGTTTTCTCCTCATTGAGCAGTTTTTTCACTTTTTTCTGATCCATATGGCCAAAAAACTCACCGTCAATAGTTACCAGAGGACCGAGGGCACAGGCTCCTACACAGTTTACAGAATCGAGTGTGTATTCACCGTCTTCAGAAGTTTCGCCTGATTTCATACCGAGACCCCTCTCTATTGTATCAACGACAAGCGGTGCTCCGCGGACGTGACAGGCAGTGCCCACACATACGCAAATGTGCTTTTTTCCCATTGGTTCAAGTCTGAAACAGGAATAAAATGTTGCCAGACTGAAAAACCGGCTTATGGGAATATCCAATTCATCTGAAACCTCCCGAAGAACTTCTTCGGGCAGATACTTATATTCCTCGTTGATATCCTGCATAAGAGAGATAAGCGTTCCCTCTTTCGCTTTGTGCTCATCGAGTATTATCCTCAATTTATCATCCATATAACTGCTCCTAGTGAATTTTAACAAGCCAGCGCTTGTTGGGGTCGAAATTTTTGCTGACAACCATCTGCCGCACAACCGAGAGATAGTCAGGAATAACAACTGTAACGTCGTTCTTCACTTTGACCTGACAGGCGAGACGCATATCTTCCTGTTTTTCTTTCCGGCTCATAAAAATTTCTTCCGTGGGAAGGATCTGCCCTCCCCCTTCTACTACGCGGACTTTACAGTATCCGCAGCTTCCTTTTCCACCACAGGAATTGGAAATATCATATCCCCGCTCATTGAGATACCCGAGAAGATTGGTTCCACCCTCTACGACAAAATCCTCCTTCTCATCTCCCTTGGAAACGGTTATTTTACAATCACCATAACTGACGAGTAGTTTTTCCGCCACAAGCAAAAGTATCGTGATGACGAGAAGAATCACATTCATTACTATTACAGGTACAAAAGTCATATTACACCATCCCCGAAAAGCCAAGGAACGAGAGAGCCAGTATTCCGGAAATCACCATAATAATCCCGGGACCTTTCATCCCTTTCGGCATGGCGCCGACAAGTTCCAATTTTTCATTTATTGCTGCTACAATTACAATTGCGATAATCCAACCCACAGCTATACCGAAAGCATAGATTACAGATTGCAGATAGGAGTACTCCTTGATAACCATAAACAGCGAAACGGCAAGTACCGTACAGTTTACAGTGATAAGAGGGAGAAAGATTCCAAAAGCCGCCTGTAGGACGGGAAAGAATTTTTCCATAATCATCTCTACAAGCTGAACAGTTCCGGCAATAACAATAATGAACACGATGTAATAGATCAGTTCACTTCCCAGAGGCACAAGAATCAAGTGATAAATGGGCCAGTTGATCAATGCGGTTAAGGTAATAACAAAGATGACCGCCGCACCCATTCCCGAAGCCGTTCGAAGGCTTTTGGAGAGAGATATAAAGGGACACATTCCCAATAAATAGGTAAAGGCGGCATTTTCAGTTAAAACAGCCGCTACAAAAATCAAAAGCAAATTCATAGTCATATTTCTCTACTCCCCCTAGTCCTCTGTCTGACCGCTGATGGTCCTGGTGATCCAGATCAATGTTCCCAGAACAAAAAAAGCTCCCGGTGCCATGGACATGACAACCCACTTGGGCATGAATTCGGGCATAACCTGAAAACCGAGCAGTGTTCCGAATCCCAGCAGTTCACGGACAGCGGCTACAGCCACGAGAGTGTAGGTGTAGGCAAATCCATTTGACAGGGCATCTAGGAAAGATTGGCCGAGATTGTTGGAAACATAAAATCCCTCAGCCCGTCCCATAATGATACAGTTTGTAATAATCAGCCCCACATAGGGACCGATGGAATCGCTTATTTCCGGAAAATAAGCCTTTAAGACACGGTCTACAATGATTACAAAAGAGGCGATGGTGATCATATAGACAATCATTCGAACCTGGCGGGGAATGATTTTTCTCAATAGAGAGATGATCACACCGGTTGCGACCAGTACGAATGTGACTCCCGCACCCATGGCGATGGCATTTTCAACTTTGTTGGAAACAGCCAGAGCCGAACAGATGCCCAGAAGCATGGAAAAGACAGGATGATCCCGCCAGATTCCGTCCATTATGGTTTTGATGCTTTTGCTTTCAGCCATAATTATTTACCCTCCACAATGGATTTGAATCCTATAAAATTCTCATTGAGAATATTGATGATCGCTTTGCTCGATAAAGTGGCACCGGAAATCCCGTCGATCTCATTCTTCTTGTCTGCTTTTCCAGCCGAAGTGAAATTCAGCTGAGGAGAAAATTGCTGACCGGGGAACTGATTGAGAAAGGGTTCTTCACCGATTCTGCTTCCCAGGCCAGGGGTCTCTACCTGAGAGAGAATTGCCAACCCGCTGATGGTCTGAATGTCTGATTCCATGGCGATGATGCCTGTAATCTCACCTTGAAATCCCTTCCCTTTATAGGGGAAAGCCACAAGGCCGCTTTCAGCTATATAATGAAGAGTCTCCCCTTCTCCCGCTACAGTGATATTTGTGTTGAACAACTCATCAAGAGTCTCTTCGTCATAAGCATAACCAAAGGCGGAAAGAACGGTTCTCTGCAGTTTAACTGCCTGATTTTTCTCAATCAGTGGTGTTGTGAACATATTTACAGAGATCAGAGCCGACGAGAGGATTGTCCCCAGAATGAGAACAAATAAAACCATTTTAATTTTATCTATCATAAAGCACTCTTCCTGTATTTATTTTCCATTATCATATGGTCGATGAGAGGAGTCATACCATTCATTAAAATAATACTGAACATAACCCCTTCGGCGTATCCGGCAAAACTTCTGATTAGAACCGTGAGTATTCCCGCCATTACTCCGAAAATGACCTTACCCGACCTCGTATAGGGGCTCGTCACAGGATCTGTCGCCATAAAAAAAGCACCGAAGAGCAGTCCACCGGACAATAGCTGGAATGCAGGAGGAGCGACCTGGGGATTCACCATATTGAGAATCCATGAGAAAACCGCTACTGATCCCAGATAAAAGATAGGGATCTTCCAGTCGGTAACCTTGGCCAGAATGAGGAAAATTCCACCGGCTATAATACCAATTCTAAAAACTTCCCCCATACTTCCAGCGCCCGTCTGAAGACCGACTCCCAGAAGCAGCTCTTTCAATCCCGTCAATGTACCCTCTGCGTTGAAAAGAGTAAGCGGAGTTGCCGAAGTGATTGTATCGACGAAAGGCACCTGCCATCGTGCCGACATAATCTCGGGAAAAGCCATTGTGATAAACAGGCGTCCCACTAGAGCGGGGTTGAATATATTTCGCCCCGTTCCGCCGAATATTTCTTTACCGAACATAATACCGAAAAATGCTCCAATAGCCACCGCCCAGAGAGGAAGCGTCGGAGGAAGTATTAGAGGAAAAATAAGACCCGTAACGAGGAATCCCTCTTCAATCTCTCTTTTTCTGATCAACGCGAAAGAAACTTCCACGATTCCACCGACTATATAAGAGGTGAGAATCATCCACAGAACATGGACACCGAAGAAGTACACCGATGCCACAGTCGTGGGGATCAGAGCCACCACGGCAAAGATCATAAATCTCTTGATCTCAATATGATCGAGGAAGTGCGGTGCACCCGGAGTCACATGGGGAGTACCGTACACAATTCCATCTATAGTCTCAAATACAGCCTTAAAAGGGCTGAAAATTTTCAAGTCTGCCACTTTGTGCAGCAGCTTCTGAGTTTTTCTCATGATTCAGTCTCCTTTAGACCGTAAGCCCTAACGATCTCTTTCACAGAGGCGTAACCATCTTCAATCAATTTAGCTTTACCCTCTTTAAGGAATTCAGCCAAAGGGATCTTTGCTGTACAGACATATGTACAGAGATTACAGTCAATGCATTTGAAAATCCCGTAACGCATAACAACTTCATCGACTTTGTCCCTTTCTACATATTTAAAGAGTTGAGTGGGATACAATCCGGCGGGACAGACATTGTAGCAGTTGCCGCAGGAGAGACAGGCCCTCTCTTCTCCATTCATATTGGTATTGTTGACTTTCCCCAGAGGAATGATGGAATTCGCCATGGTATTCATAATTGAGTGCTTTCTAAAGCCTGGTTTCGTCCAGAGCATGATCTCACCGACTCTTTCCTCTTTTAGGGCAACCATCACAGAGCACGATGGTTCAACAGGATAGGAGAGATCAGATATAGTTGCGCCAGTCATGGCGCTATTGAGTATGTATCGGTTTTCACCCTTTTCTGTTCTTCCTTGAATGATTTGTTCAAAAGAAGTACCCATTCTCACTTTAACGTGAGATCTATTTGAAAACCCCGGTCCCGCAAGACTGATGATCCTCTCCACAAGGGGTTTACCACTTTTTACGGCATCGAAAACATGAAGTATCGCCTGAACATCAAGCACAATTGTCCATGCATTAGCAGGAGTACACAAAGCAGGAATTTTTTGACCGGTTACAGTTTCTGTTACCAGTTCATCCATTCCCTGAGGGTATTTTGGCTTAACCAGAACAAGTTCATCAAAAGGACTTGCCGAAAACCTGGAACACCATTCAGTATTTTGTCTATTGATAGCCATATGCAATCGGGCATTAGGCATAATTTTTTTAAGTACCAGAAGACCGGTATTAAAATCATCAAACCTCTCTTCTGTCAGTAGAACAGAAAGATCGGCATTATAGACATCATCTTCGCAGTGACTGATGATAAGATGTTCAACATTATTCCCTTTTAAAGGAGAAGTGTTGAATCTGGTCGGAATACCGTCCCGCCCCAGAGAAGCGACACCGGCAAAATACAAAGCCTCTTCAATATCCGCCGCTTCAAGCGAAGTGATATCATCGGAAATCCCCTTGACTGGAGTCCAGGTTTCCGTTCCATCTGATTTAACTGTGATTACAGGAATCTTTCTCCCATTCCAGACAGTGGGTTTAACACTCTCCACAGTACCTG
>JADGDJ010000234.1 GCA_016744925.1 Spirochaetaceae bacterium | reverse complement strand
CTGCATCGCTCCAGAGACGATAACACGGTCTACACGGTCATGGAGCAGTATGTTGATCAGGATGCTCTGGATACACATCAAAATGCGGAATATTACAAAAATATCCCTGAAACATTGGGTCACTTTTTGGCGGGGCCGCCTGTTATTGAGTACCTCGATGGTGTTTGAATATTCCAATTGAGGGATGAGCGGTCTGCGAGAAAAAGGTCTATATCATTGTTCAGAATAAGAGTATCGGAGAGTGGCTGAAACTTGAAATTGCCCGTCAGTGTGGCATTTCCGCTAACCTGAATATAGTTCTTCCGGAAAATGCCGTCAGATTTTTTATCCGTTCTTTTGAAACCGGGCGGGAACTCCTCGCTTCTCCTATGGGAGAGGGAGAGAGAGCTGTTCTATTTATGGACAATCTGAAAATCATCATTTATAAAAAATTGGAAGAGCTCCTACACACTGATCTGAAAGATATGGACTTTTCCCGGTCCTTATATAGAAGTCTGGAAAAATATGTAAAGGGACTCTCGTCAGATGAAAGCGATTTCGAAGCCATAAACAGCCTCCGTCTTTATCAGCTTTCCGATAGCATTGCCGGATTGTTCTATTACTATGGTATGAATTGCCAGAAATTAACCGCCTGCTGGGAAAAGGGAAGTACATTTTTCCCACCCGATGCAGATGATTCTATAAAAAATCACGAACAGTGGCAGATGGCTCTTTGGAATGAACTTTTTCAAAAGGACAGTCCCTATATTCACCTGAGCAGTATTCTCTCATCAATTATAGAAAGAGAAGATGTTTATGACGGAAACCCTGCACGTGTCGTATTATTCGGTTCTGCGTTTATGGGGGACTCGTCACTTCGTTTTTTCAATCATTTGTCCAGCTATATCCCCGTTGACCATTTTATTTTGAGTCCAAGCAGTAAATTTGAAAATTACCAAATGCCTCTCTTAAAAAACTGGGGATCTCTCTTTGAGGGTTTTGTCGATTTAATGAAAGGCTTTTCATCTGACTATAGGCTGGAAAATCATTCTGGATTTATAGGTGATAAGCAAACATCACTCCTGTGCGAGATCCGAAATAGATTGCTCAATGATATTGTTCAAGAGGATAAGGTTTCGATTCCCGCTGATGATACCAGCCTGAGAATTGTTTCCACAACCGGAAAATGGCGGGAAGTGGAAGCTCTAAAAAATAGAATCCTGAAACTATTAGACGAAGACCCGACACTGAATTTGACCGATATAGGAGTACTTGCTCCCGATATCAATGAATACTCTCATTTTATTGAAGCTCTTTTTCCCGCAATTGATAATAAGAACCTTCCCTATAATATTATTGATTTAAGCGGCAATGAAGACTCTCCTTTTATAAACGCCTTTACTTCTCTTCTCAATCTGTCGGGCGCCAGGTTCACCAGAAAAGAGCTTTTCTCTCTTTTCTCCAACAGATGTTTCGCTGAAAAGAACAATATCTCATCGGGAGAATACGACCGGTGGCTTGAGATTTGTGACGGAGTGAATATCAAATGGGCTGTCGATGAGCAGCATAAAAAAGAACTTCATCTTCATGGAAGCCGGTACAACAGCTGGGAAAGCGGATTTGATAGAATCCTCGAGGGGATTTCCCTGTCAGAAGATGAAGATCCTCTTTCAGCTCCATATGAACTGTTTAATGAAAGCTCCAATGTTTCTGCAGGAAAACTGATCCATATTATCCGCTCGCTCCATATGGATATCAATTCTCTTGAAGGGGTCAAACTTCAGCTCGAAGAGTGGATCCTGTTGTGGGAATCCATAATGGAAACCTATTTGAAACCATCAGATGTTCACAGTTCAGACACGAGGGACCGCCTTCGTCTCAAGGGCTGTTTTCGCGATATACTCAATATGGTGAATGATCTGAACAACCTGAAGGATCTCAATAACAGGCTCTTTGATTTTTTTATGTTTAAATCTTTAATCAGTGAATTTATCAATAAATCCGGTGGCAGCAAAGGGCGTTATTTGACTCAGGGGATCAGCTGTGCTTCTCTCAAACCTCTCCGTGCCGTGCCATTCAGGGTTATTATGGTTCTTGGTATGAATGAAGAGGTTTTTCCCGCTGCGGAGGACCCTCTCAGTTTCGATCTAAAGGAAACCTCTTATGTGAAGGATATTATTTCCATAGATCTGTCGAGAAGAACGAGCGATAAATACTCTTTTCTCGAGGTATTTTTATCGGCTCAGGAGAAAGTTTATCTCTTTTATACAGGGAGAAACAATGTGGATAACGAAGCACTCCAGCCATCCCCCCTCATCAGTGAGTTTTTTGAATATCTCGATGCTAATTTTTCCAGTAAAGAGGACGGGGATTTTTCTCAAAGTATTACTGAGGAGGAGAAACTTCAGCCATTCGACAAAGAATATTTTGAAAAGAACTCACTTTTGTTTTCCTACAATGAGAGAGATTTTCACCTTGCACAAATTTATTACAGTCGGGAAAAAAGCGATAATAGAAATTCGGACTTTGAAGCTCTACCACTCAATACAGAGGACTCATTGATTGAGATTACCATGGGAGATCTTCTGAAATTTCTTAAAAATCCTGTAAAATACTTCTTTAATAACAGATGCCGTATTTTTATGGATGAATTTGAACTGCTCGAAGAGGACTTTTATGAAAATATCGAACTCGATAGATTTGAGAAATACTCTTTTTTCGAAAAGCTAGTCCTCTCTGGTAACTCCGAGGATTTAGGACTTCTCTCAGTAGAAGAACTTGTTGAAAAATTTTGTGGGATGCAGAGTCTGAGAGGAGAGATGATCGATAGTGAATTGTCTATTCCCGACAGAGACCGAATTACTGAAACAACCCGTAAAATCGTACATAATATTCAGAGTGATACTTTATTGTCTTCCAAACCGGAGCCGGTAACTTTCACATTCGGAGACATTCAGAATCTTGATAAAGCTATTTTGAAATCGCCTTTGATCGAAGTGTTGGACAATTTCAAAGTGAAGATAGTAGGGGCGCTTCCTCCTCTCTATAGATACAATGATGGCACAGTTTCTTATATTGATTATACGGGAAGTTCAAAACCTGTAGAGGGGCACTGGATGCTTCCATTTCTTATGAGCAAACTTCTCCCTTTTGAGATTGTCAGAGATAAGGGTTTGAAAGCCATGCTTGTTTCACCAGAAGAAGTCCATTCTATTCAACTCCCATCAGCTAGTGATAATAGTCTTAATAAGCTCGTCAGCTCTTTTGTAGATAATCTGAAAAAACCGATTCCATTATACAGGGAAATTGCTCAGAACCTGAAAGGGGAAAAAGAAAACTTAGAAAAGCGGTTTATAGAGAGCTGGATAGATGAAGAGGGAAAAGAGGCCCGTGGTTATTCGGAATTTAAGAGCTGCCCCTATAGAATTAAAGCGTACTCCGGTCTGCCTGAAGTCGATGAACAAACTCTTCTTCAGATGTTTGAAAGTAGTTATATGGAAATACATGAAATCCTGAATGAGGGGAAGAGGAAATAAAATGAGTGAATATAAAAGTTTTTCCTTTTCCGAAAATATTGATTTATTAAGAAATATTCAGCTTGAAGCCTCAGCTGGTACTGGGAAAACCTACAGTATTGAGAGAATTGTGACAATTTTGATTGCCCGATCATCCCTGAGCATATCCAGCATTCTCATTGTTACATTTACCAAAAAAGCTGCCCGGGAACTCAAAGAAAGAATCAGAAATATACTCTTAGAGACAATCCGAACAGGAGAATTGGATCTGGGAGATGTAAAAGAGCCTTTGAATAAAGAGGAATTGGAGAATCTTCACAAGTCCTATTTGGAGTTTGAAAAGGCTTCAATCTTTACCATACACAGTTTCTGCCTAAATATGCTCAAAGCGTATCCCTTTGAATCACTCAGTCAATTCTCCATGGAAATGGAAAGCGAGAGCGATCTGACAGCCGAAGCGGTCTGGGACTATATGAGAGAGATCGGCCAGTCTATGAATCGTGGGCAGCTTCTGGGATACAGAGCCTATCTTGAAGGGCGCAGTTTTGAAGAAGCAGTGGAACACCTCACGAATGCCGTTGATAGAGAGCTTCTCGAACCTAAAGTCACGTTGATACCTGATAAAATTTTAATTGATGAAGTACTCGATTCAATTCTGGAATTCAACAATAAAAAAGGTAAGCTCTATGACAAATGGCAGTCTCTTTTCAATTCTCTTCCCGATCAGAGTCATCTCGATGATTTGGGCTTCTCCCGGACGAAAAGCCTTATCGCCAGAATAGAAAAGATCCGGGACATCAGTGCCGAGTCTGACTTTCTTTCAATCAATAAAATTCTCTGCGGAGAAAAAATAATAGAAACTCTTTTGAAGTTTCTACCGGAAAACCTGGAAAAAAGTTTAAAAAAATCCGCTGACCCTCAGGCTGTCCAGTGTGATAGTTTTGTTCAGTCTGTAGAGGATTTCCTCAATATTTATATTTACGATTCTTCCAAACCATCGAATAATCTCTATGGTCAGACTTTAAAGGCATCATTTCTTTTTGAATCCTACAGACAGATCAAAACCAAGTTGAGCCGGAAAAAAGATATTACCGGTAAACTGGACTTTAATGACCTTATAGGAAAGCTCCACAGAGCTCTCTGTGGAGCACAAGAGTTCCGTCAGCCACAATTGGTGAAAGAGATACGCAAGAGATACAGAACAGTTCTGGTTGATGAATTTCAGGATACAGACAGCAGGCAGTGGGATATTTTCAATACAATTTTCGGACAGGATGATCAGCATAACTATTTCCTCGTTGGAGACCCAAAACAGTCCATTTACGGTTTCAGGGGCGCTGATCTTGAGATCTACCACAAAGCCTGTAAAGGAGACTCTGTTGATGCCCGGTTCACACTCGGTAAAAATTTCAGATCAGTTTCAAGCCTGGTTGGAGCAGTTAATATACTTTTTGGAAAAATTTTCGATAGAGAAATGCACTGTGGTTCCACGGCGAGAACTGAATTTACAGCTGTAGAGGCCGGTAAGGGTGAAGATTTGCTCTTAGAGGATGGGCAATCGACCTGCGAGTTTATCCGGATGGAATCTCTTTTTGATTCTGAAAAGGAGGTCAGTAAATACACACATTCAAAAGAATTGTATTTCAAGCTGATCGCCTATAAAACCTACGATTTACTTCAGAGTGAGACTCTCCTGAAGGGGCGTAAAATAGAGCCTGGAAATATTGCTGTTTTAACTGAGAGTAATAAAGACTGTCAGCAGATTCAGAATCTCCTGTCGAATTACGGGATTCCTTCAGTCATCACTGCGAGAGAGAAGATTTACAATACCAGGGAAGCCGGTGAGTTTCTCATTTTTTTACAAGCACTTGTACGCATGGACAGTTCTTCAATCAAATTGTTGTTACTCTCAATTTTTTTTGAGTTTACTCCTCCTCAATTAGAGGAATTGGAACTCAATGGTTCTCTCGATCAGTTTTCCGGTTATATTTACAGGTGGAGAGAAGCGGTCGATAAGGGCCACATTATTGAAGTCTGTAATGAAATGTTCAATTTCTCCGGTTTTGATAGAGACAACTTGACTTTCGAAGTGAGACTGCTCTCAAGAAAGAACGGTGAGCGATCTTATACAAATATCTGGCAGATCATCGAATACCTTCAAAGGGAACAGCATTCTTCCCGTCTCGATGCGGAAGAGCTCTACTCTCTTTTTTTGAGCAAAGTCAATCATTCCTCGGGAGGAGAGGAAAATCTCCTCCGTTTGGATAAGGATTCGGCGGCAGTGCAGATCATGACCATGCATGCCAGTAAGGGGCTGGAGTTTCCTCTTGTTTTTTTTGCAGGAGCTCTGAAAAAAGACCTTAACAGTTCTTACAACGATATGTACAATTATGTGGAGAAGGGTAACCGATACTACGATTTTCTCAAGCAGGAAAAAAACAAAATAAGTCAGTCTATGGATCTCTGGGAAGAGCGCAAACGACTTTATTATGTGGCACTCACAAGAGCATCATGCAAGTTGTATCTGCCCTATATCCAAAACTGCGATTATTCTTATCTAACATCACTCTACAGTTCTTTCGCTATCGATGATATTAAGGGATTTCTAATGGATAATCCTGATGTCATCTCCTATTCTCTGCCTATCCACAGTGGTATTCAGGCTAAAAGCGGAAAAGCGGGGAATCTTAAAAAGAATATACTCAGTTTTATTGACGATTCGCTGAAAAAAATAATCGAAGAGAACCGGGATCTTTTTTCCATCAATATTCAATTGGAGAGCGAGTTTCTCAATCTGAGAAATCCCGGGTTACTGACTTACAGTGAAAACCTCAATGAAATATCCATTGAACTGCCAATGCTTGAAAACAAAAAAGGATTCGCATCACGCTACAGAAGAATTTCCAGTTATTCATCCATCATTCGCGATAAGAGTATAATTACTCATGAATCTTCAGTTCCCGAAGATGCCGACAGAGATGATGATCTTGAAACCAGCAGAGCAATAGTGTCTGAAGAAGTGCTCACAAGGGGTGCTGTTTTGGGTGAACTTGTCCATCTGCTCTTCGAACAACTCGATTATGGGAAAGTAAATCATGACTCTTTGGAAGAGTTTTTGGGAGATGAAGAGGTCGAGATCTTATTTAAATCCCTTTCAGTTCGTTTTTTCAACAATAAATGGTTTTCTAAATTCTCCAAACAGTTGAAGAGGCTGGTTTACAACACTCTTAAGAACGAAATATACGGGGGATTTTCATTCTGTCATTTAGAGGAGCAGGATCGCATTCATGAATTAGAATTTCATATGACCGTTAAAGATTGTGACGATCTAACACTCGATTTCTTTAAGGGATCTGTGGAAGAGGGGTACCTCAAGGGATACATTGACTTGTTGTTTAAAGCTGATGGAAAAATATTTATCGCCGACTGGAAAACAACCTCTTCCTCAGAAGGGGACAGTTATGAAGCTTATCACAAGGAGGAATTGAATAAACTGATGGAATCCCATCACTACAG
>JADGDJ010000021.1 GCA_016744925.1 Spirochaetaceae bacterium | reverse complement strand
GGTGAATGGGGCTTTGATATTCTCGGGTCCGAACGCGTTTTGGAAAATAAAAACCTATTGAGTTTTTATATTTCCTACCCGGAATATGAAAATAATTTTGATATTATGGCAATTGATGAAGATGGTAATACATTTGTACTTTTTGATGAATTGTTCAGTGACGATGGAGAGGCAAACATCATTATAACAGAAGATGATCTCGATGATGATAATCCTGAAATGGATTTTCTTGAAGTGCAGTTTGAAAATCAGACTGATTATGAGATGTTGTATCTTTTTGTCTCTCCCAGTGACTCAGAGATGTGGGGTGTCGATATGATGGATGATGAGCAGACGCTCATGTCCTATGACACGTTGAGTCTACTCGCACCTGCCGGAGAAGATGAAGTTTCCTATGATGTTATGGCTGTTGATTCAGATAATGATGAATACACATTTACCTTAAATGTTCACTATGATTATGCAGATGCAGATGACGTCATTTGGATCCCTATAGAAATGAGTGATCTAGACGAATGATATAGCTTTACACGTGCTGTAATTAAAAATATAATTCAGTAAAATTTAGGAGTTATATATTGAAAATTTTAGTATCTATTTTTTACTGGATTATTATTTTACCGGCCATAAAGCTGGTAATGTTTCCCATCTCATTGACTGCCTGGATATTCACGATTCTCTTCGATAAAAAATTGAAGTTGGTTCATTTTATTGCCAATATCTGGGGTTCTCTCTATATAGTTTTGAATCCTTTTCTCTCAGTAGACGTGAGGGGAAAGGAAAATATCCAAGAGGGAGAGACATATGTTGTGACTCCCAATCATACCTCTCTTTTAGATATTTCGGCGATTCATAACATTTTTATGCATTTCAAATGGATTTCCAAGGCTTCTCTGAAGAGAGTACCTTTTATAGGTTGGAATATGGTCCTGGATAAAACAATCTTCATCAGCAGGACAGATCCTAAAAGTCAGTTGGAGATGATGAGAAAATGTGAACACAATCTAGATATAGGGAATTCCATTATGATCTTTCCCGAGGGGACTCGCTACAGAGGGAAAGAGTTGGGAGAGTTTCTCAGTGGAGGATTTTTACTTGCGAAGAAGAAGCAGATTAGTGTTCTTCCCGTAGCCATCAGCTATTCCCATGATTCCGTTATTGAAGGATATACATTCAAACACAAGACGAAGATAATCGTGGATATTTTAAAGCCCATAAAATTTGATCAATACAAGAAGACAAAGGATCTTCGTGATGCTGTAAAAACTCAGATAGAAGAAAAAGTGAAATCTACTTTTGTCTGATAAGCTTTTCTTTGTTGTATTCTACACCCCGAGAGTCTAATTCTTTGATGAATCGTTTGCCATCCTGGGGGTAACCGGCTGTTTTTTTTATGCCCGGGGTTATTTCATTCCAGTAATTATTGAAACAAATCATCATCAGCTCCCGTATATATTTTGAAAAAATAGACGCAAGGGCTGTTTCAAGGTATTTATCATCACCCTTAACCTGAAATTGCATGAGTGAACTACCGATATTGTAGCTGGAACAATCCTGTGTTTCCTGTTTTATCGAAAGGGGAGTGCCGGGGAATATTTCAATCAGCCACTCTCCGTAATACCGTCTTCCACCCTGCCTATCCACAGTTATCCGCGACTTGTTTGTATGAGATTCGACAAGGAGGGGACTCAGAATCTTTTGACAGCACTGGCTTTTGTTAAAACCTTCTGAAAGAAGATGGTTAAATTCCTCTGCCGATACGACATCCACTTTGATGCTTCCGATCTCTATTTGTTTCTCCTTTAAAAAATTGGTCAGAGATTCACTGTTCTGCTGAATTTCCTCGTTGTTGCAACAAATCGGTAGTTTTAGCGATTCCATTTTTTTGAACCAGGGAATAACTGATAATTCAGCGAGTGTTTTCTCATGGATTAAGAGCTTTGACAAGAACTCAAATAAATTATCCGCCCCGGTGTTGAAGAAACTCAAAAAGAAAGATAATGCGGTATTTTCAAGTTCTTTGATAGATTTTCCTGAAGTGTAGAGTTTCTTGCTGTCACAGATTTTTACAGCTTTAAATTCAGAGAACAACTGGAATAGCTCCAGGTCGCTTTTTATGTTGAATGATGCCAACCCGCAACAATAGGGTCCGAGTACGGGGCCGAGAGCCGCTTCATCTATTCCGGAAAATGATTTATACATGGAAATTATCATACTTTTATAGACTATTTATAGGCAAGGCATTATTTTATAGAGATGAGAAAAAATGACTTCTACTCACGGTATAATCTTTCCGATGATATTCTGGAAGATGCCGATATTGATTGGGCCGATTTAAAGGCTGTAAAAAAAGAATACGAAAAACTTCATGAAACTCTCGATGCTGTCGGTCGATTTGTTATCGACCAGATGATAAGCAGCCCTGTTATCCACTCAATAAATTATCGTCTGAAAGACTCGGAGCATCTTCTTGAAAAAATCATAAGAAAGAAGTGTGAAAATAAAAATAGAATCATAAATGTCGATAACTTTCGAACAGAGATAAAAGATTTAATAGGTATCAGAGCGCTACATCTCTTCAAAGAGGACTGGCTGAATATTCACAAATATATCTGCGAGAACTGGGATCTGGCAGAAGATCCTGTCGCCTTTGTCCGTCATGGAGATAATGAGAGAATCGTCAATTTTTACAAAAGGAATAACTGTCAGGTAAGAGAGCATAAATTCGGTTATAGGTCAGTCCATTACACAATGAAGACAAGACCTAAGAATGAAGACTATCTCGTAGAAGTACAGGTGAGAACTTTGTTCGAAGAGGCCTGGGGGGAAATCGATCACCGTGTGCGCTATCCCTATGAAATGAATAATGATCTTCTAGTGAGGCTCTCTTCAATACTCAATCGGTTGGCTGGTGATGCCGATGAACTCGGTTCTTATATGCGCTACTTTAAAAAGAAAGAGAAAAAACGTCAGAATGAACATAAGAAACAACTGGAAGATAAAAATAAAGTAATTGAAGAGCTCTACAGGCAGATTGAATCTCTGGAAATCGGAAATCTGGAGAAAGCGAATATCAATAGAAATATTGCGGATCTTCTTAAAGAGGATAATAGCAATGATGATGATTTTGATTTTCCATGGCTGGACTCATTTCTCGATAGTGATCTTTTTAAGGGGATACAGGGGAGATTAGCTGAATTTATGAATTCGGAAGATTTCAAACCTCTGGAAATCTCTGAAGAGGATATGCAATTGCTGCAAAAAACACAGAAAGAATTGCTCTCTATTATGGGTCCTTCTCCTGAAAAAGTCGAAGAGCTTTTAAGGACGAAAGGAGCTTTTCCCGATTTAATAGAGCATAGAAACCCGGATGTGATTGAAGGGAAATTGGACGATTGACCTCAGGTGAACTGATCATAATTTCCGGAGGTCCCGGTAGTGGTAAGACCACTTTGCTTGAATATTTAAAAAACTCTGATTTTGACACTTTTGATGAGGTTCCCCGAATTCTTATAGAAAGGAATTTGCAGGAAAAGAGTCATATGCTCCCCTGGAAAAATCTGTCCGGTTTTGCCCGACTTTGTTATTTAGAAATGATGAAGCAGAAGAATAATACCTACCCTTTTGCCTTTGTCGACAGAGCCATCGGGGATATTATTGCCTATCTACATATGGGCGGACTTTCCGGGAATGAATACCAACAAGAGGCTGTAGAGGGGTATAATAATCTAGTTTTTTTGATGAAGCCTCAAAAAGAGATCTATATTCAGGATGATGTCCGCCCACACAGCTTTAATGAAGCTTTGGATATACACAGGGAAATAGTACGAGTCTATGATAATCTTGGGTTTCGGATAATTGAAATTCCCTTTGAACCTGTTGAAAAGCAGGCATCCTCTATCCTGAGAGAATTGGGACTATAAGTCTTCGTAATCCTCTCTGATTTTAAGAAATCTATTATGTATTTTTAAAAAGAGGTCTACAATTTCCGGGTCGAATGATATACCTTTTTCCTCTTGTATTATTTCTATAGCTTTTTCATGGGTGAAGGCTTCTTTGTATGGTCTTTTCGTGACTAAGGCATCATATGTATCACAGAGAGACACAATCCTGGCGGAGAGAGGTATTTCTTCCCCTTTTTTTCCTGTCGGATAACCTGTTCCATCCCATTTCTCATGGTGATAGGTGGCAATTTCTCTTCCCATTGCGAGAAAATCTTTTTGCCCCTTATACTCTTTCAGTGCTTCGCCGGCAATAATCGTATGTTCTTTAATGGATTCGAATTCGGAATAAGTCAGCACATCGGGTTTTTGAAGAATAGTGTCTGAGATTCCGACTTTACCAATATCGTGAAGGATAGAAGATACGGCCATATCATCCACAAAATCGTAGGTTAGTCTCCCGTCCCTTTTATAGTAGGCATGCATGTATTCAGTGGCCAGAGTTTTTGTATACGATTCGACTCTTTCCAGGTGTTTGCCGGTAGTTAAGTCCCGCAGTTCAACCAGTGAGGCTATATGGTAGATTGAATCTCGATTATCCACTTTTATTTCGTGTATGATATCGAGAAGTGTGCTTATATACTCTTCTCTATTATTCAGGGCTTTCATTATATCTGTTTTGTCTTTGACTATTCCGACAATGTAAAAATTATCCATTACGGGAACTTTGGAAAATTTGATTTCCAGATATTTCATTGTGTCTCTATTATTATCTTCCCGAAATATATGAAATCCCTTAATCAGCAGTTCTTCTTCGCCTAATATTAATATCTGAAGTTCCTTATTCAGATCGGGAGAAGAGAGTATTTCTGCGAGGTTTTTGTGTTTATTATCCTGAGGATTGATATCGATCATCTGATAAAAGGCAGGATTGGAGGATAGCAGGTTCCCACTACCGTCAATTTCAATTATTCCGTTTGTACTGGATTCAATAATAGCCTGTAATTTCCCATTCTCTATACAGAGATTTTCGATTGTACTGAGGTATTTAAGGTTATCCATTGCATCCATGTTATCCGTTCATCTATGACTTGTAAATATTTTTTCTACTGGAAAATAAAATATTACTGTTTATATTTATGCGATATATTTTCAAAAATTTTCAATATTTCATTAAGAGATCTTATGATCTGCAGTAAAATTCAGTCAGTCTCTTTGTGGACTGCTCCTGGTCTTTACCAGTCAATACCTTTCCGGGCTTTAATGCCGGATTTGTAGGCATGTTTCGTATCCTGAATATCGCTTATCGTATCTGCCAATTCCCTTAATTCTGTAACTGCCCCGCGCCCTGTAATTACTACAGACTGTTCTTTGGGTCTATTCTTAATAGCATCGATTACATCCTGTTTCTCCAGGTATTTGAATCCAAGCATATAGGTTAATTCATCGAGCAGGACAACATGATACTGCGGATCCGACAGGTATTGTAAAGCGTCTTTCCAAACCTCTTCTGCAGCGGCAATATCGGCCTCCCGATCCTGGGTGTCCCATGTAAATCCTGTTGACATTATAGAAAAAGGAACCCCGTTCCGCTCAAGAAGATTCCTCTCCCCGCAATCCCATTTCCCTTTAATGAACTGAACTACAGCAGCTTTATATCCATGGCCGACGCTGCGGGAAACAACTCCAAAGCCGGCTGTGCTTTTCCCCTTGCCGTTTCCCGTAATCAGTAGAACGATTCCTCTCTCTTCCTGAGCTCTGGCAATTCCCGAATCAACTTTTTCTTTTTGTTTCTGAGAAATTGATATATGTTTTTCATTTTTATCGGACATGTTTGCACCCCTCAACTACATAGTGTATTTTAGTTTTACCAGTTGGGATAGTTCCTTTCTACGGCAAAAGAATCCCGCATAAGTTTAGATGCGGGAGAAAAGCTTAAAAATTATCAAATAGTTATTAATTTAGCATCATTTTTAATCAATTCCGTAAGAGGCGGTCCCCAGGATATTATCTCAATCCCTAATTCTGACAGTTCGTCTACGACGCCGAGTTCTTTAGCGCAGGCAATGCATGCGCTAATTTCGACTCCCTTGGATTTAAGATCGAGCAATTGTTCCTGAATTTCTTTATTTTCGGCAACTAATTTGGCAGTAGATCCCCACACTACAATTTTCACATTTTCCCACCATCCGCGGGTTTTTGCTGCTTCAGCATACATAAATACCATCAGCTTCGCCGTTATGGGATCAGCATTTGTCCAAAGAATTACTAAATCATTTTCCATGTATTTTTCTCCTGTTTTATTATTTTATTCTCTTAATTATTTGTACCAATGTTTCTACCGGTTGAGCCCCTGAGATAGCGTCTTTCCCATCAAATAGGAAATAAGGAACTCCCCCAATATTTCGATTATAGGCATCAGATTCTTCTTTTCTCACGTCTTCAGTGTATTCAGAGGATTTAAGAACAGCAGCTGCTTCCTCTCTGTCCAGACCAATCTTCTCTGCTATGGACAAGAGAACTTCAAAATCAGAAATATTCAGCGATTCCGTAAAATAACCGTGCATCATAATTTCAGTGAATTCATTCAGTTTTCCCTTTGACTCAGCTAAATGGGATAAGCGATGAGCATCAAAGGTATTTGTCGGTTTCAAATTATCAAAATTGTATTCTAATCCGACCTCTTTGGCAGCTCTTATGATTCTGTTGTTTGCTTTTATTGCCTGTTCCAAAGTCATCCTGTATTTAGCAGCCATCAACTGATTGATATTTTTATCATATTGTTTTTTAGAATTAGGATCCAATTCAAAAGATTTAAAGATAACTTCCACTTCCTGGTCCATACCTGTTTGCTTCAGAGCCAGTTCCAGATTTCTTTTCCCTATATAACAGAAGGGACATACATAATCTGACCATACTTCTATTCTCATCTCATTTCCTTTTATTAAAATTGACATATAAGTTGAATGTTCGTTCAAGTTAGCTTGTAAATCACCAATGGTCAATCATTATTTTGAGTGATTGTTCAAGATTTATGTTGTGTCATCATTTTTAAAGGTGATTTTCCCCTCTAAAATAGAATTGGGGGCGAATGGCGGGAGATGTTTTCTTATCAAAACACAGATGGAAATGAGAGGGGGCTGTTTGTGCCCCCCCTGTGAAAAAGTTAATTGATTCTCGATTTTATTAAGCCTCAATAAAGATAATATATTTTGACATCATCTTTCCATTTTTTAATATCCCGATCAATCCACTCTGACATTTCGCCTATGGTTGATTTCTCAGATTCTACCCATTCTCTGAATGTTGTCCCTCCGGTTATGACATCTACAGGTGTTTTTTCATATTCATACTCATAGGGAGGAGTTGTCCATAATTCCAGTTCCGGCTGGAGCTGATGGATGGCTTTTAATATTGCAGAAATAAGAAGATAGGGTTTAAAAAGGGAAGGATTGTAAAATTCACCTTCTGTAATAATTTCAAAACCGGGAGTCGGAATACCGGCGTGTTTGTGAAAAGTCGGTTGAAATATAACTTGTCTGATAAAACATCCCTTTAAGGCTTCTGAGGCATTCTTTTTCAACCAATATAAAACGGCATCCCAATTCACCAGGGGATGTCCTAGCATTGAAAGTGGCCTTGTTGTTCCTCTGGCTTCAGAAAGAGTTGTCCCCTCCAGTATTACAGTTCCCGCATAGGGTCTGGCAGTGTACAGCGCAGGCATATTCGGGCTAGGTTGAACCCAAATCCGCTCTTTCGGCCAGGCATTCTTTATATCTTCCGGAGTATATCCCTCCATGGGAACAACGGTGAGAAGCGTTGGGAGAGATTTTTTATTCTTATACCATAAGGCAAATTCCCCCAGTGTCAAACCGTGCTGCATGGGGACAGATGTTACTCCGACAAAACTCTCCCATCCCTCCTTTAGAATAAGACCTTCCATCGCTCTGCCTGTAGGGTTGGGGCGATCCAGAACTATGACTGATTTGCCTTTGTATCGGGACAAATCTTCTAAAATATAACAGAGAGTCGTCAGGAAAGTATAAACACGGACACCCACATCCTGTAAATCGATAAACAAGACATCGAATGAGTCGATCATCTCTTCTGTCAGCCTACGTGTTGTTCCATAGAGACTGAATATTTTTAATCCAGTCGAATCATCTTTCGAATCATCACTTTCAATCATATTATCCTGTTTTTCACCGTAGAATCCATGTTGTGGTCCCAGGAGCGCTGAGAGATTGAAATTATATTTAGTAGCGAGATTTTTCATTCTGAGAACAGAAGAACTGAGCTGAGCATCAACAGAAGCGGGATGTCCCAGCAGAGCGATCCGTTTGTCTTTTAATCCAGACAAGAGTACTTTTTTGTCTTCTAAAACTTCGATTCCAAATTTGAATTTGTTCATTTATTTCTCCTGTTTATTTGAGTGAAGTACAATTTTATTGAGGTGTGATATAGAAAAGTCATATCCACCATCTCTATAGTCCCTATGCCAGAGAGTTCTGAGTTTTGCTTCTAATTCACTGTATTTATTTTGGATTTTTTCCGGAATACCACAGTTCATATGCCATTTTAAGGCTTCCAGGCCGTAGGAGGCAAGCAAGAGGGCGAATCTGATATCCTCCACAAATTTCTCCAGCGAGGGACTCATATTACCTTCCAATTCATTGAGTTCTTTTTTTGTCTGCTCAATGAGAGTTTCAAAAATACCAATTTTCTCTTGAGGTAAATTGTCGAGAATCCCTTTCCCGTTGGGTGTATCAAAAGTAAAAAGAGCCGTACATAAAACGGAACCGTTCATAATCTTACTGCCGGCCATTTCATCGAGATTGGATATGTGCAAATAAATATTTTCCAATTGTCCAATCTGTTCCGGTTCAGCCAATAGAATGGACTTTAAATACCAACGAACCGGATTCTTAATTTCCAACTCTATTCCCTGCCAGCTTCTGAAGGCTGAATAGGCAATTAGAGGCCAGGATAAATCGGGGGGAGGGATGTGTCCATTGTCGCCCCAATCGGTTAGCAATAGACCAGTCCCTTCATATTTTTCCAAGGCATCGACAGCGATGTCAATGTTTTTACAAGCTATGTTGTAGCGACCGGCTGCCGTGTTCCAAAGCGAGGTTCCCGGAGCGTTGATAAATTCTATTCTATTCTCTTTTAGTTTGCGGCTTCGTCCGTCAAAATCATGATCATCCTCATATCCCCATTCCACGGCGGTAACTTCGGGAGGGAGTTCGTCTACCAGTTCTTCATGGTTTTGGATTATGTCTCCCCAGAAGAGCATTTTGTGATTCCTATTATTTACCATCTGGTGCACTTGTTTCAGGTAGTCGAGATAGACTCTTCCTTTTCCCGATACATCACAGAGCTGTTTGCTTTTTCCCTGGGAAAGGTCGAAGGTTTCGTCGAGACCAACATTAAAACGGGTACTTGAAAAATGGGGGAGTAATTCATCATAGAGTTCTTCGAGAAGTGTGAATACTTCCGGTTCAACAGGTGAAAATGAGAAGGGGTAGTCTCTCCATGATCCCCAGGGATCTTCAAATCCTTCGGGACATTCAGCAAGATGTTTGTACTCTTTGTGTTCCAGCCATGTACGCATATGACCGAATGAATTTTGATTGGGAACCAGCTCTATCCCACGAATCCGGCATTCTCTGTCAAGAAAAATAATGTCTTCAGAGCTAAGAGGGGACCAGTCTTTCCACACTGTTTCATGGTTTTTATAGGCAAAGGTGTGCTCAAAATACAGCTCAAGATGGTTGTAGCGCAGCAGACTTAAATAGTCGAGAAGACGGATGAATTGATGTTTTCGGGGAATCCTTCCTCTACTCACATCGAGCATATAGCCGCGATCTTCAATCACGGATCCATCTTCAATTATCCCTGTTGGGACTTCTCCACCACCCATTGTGGCAAATTCCCCCAGAAGCCTGATGGCATATACAGAACTCCTCTCATTCGTACCAAGGATTTGTGTTTCCTCCGGTGTAATTTTCATGCTGAAAGAATCATATCCCAACTTTAAAAGACCGGGGTTCTCTCCTATCCTCAATGATGTTTTTTCAGGGAGCTGGTCGCCTAAAGTATATTTCTTTAAATCCGGCTCCGAGCATTTCCAGAACCCCGAAGAATCATCGACTATACGGATCGGAGAAAAAGGGATATCACCGAGCATGTCGGATAGTTTATTCGGCGGGCCAGAATACCTCGGAGCTCTGCTCCGGGAATTTTTATTTGATTGCACCGGCAGAGAGTCCTTTTATGATGTATTTTTGAAAGATTCCCACCATAATAACCGGGGGAATGATCGCAATAACTGTTGCGGCTGACATGAGTTCCCACTGTACAAAATACTGGCCGACGAACTCTGTAATGGTCACAGTAAGCGGTTTTGATTGTAGTGTGTAGGCCATGATTAAAGGGATGAGGAATGTATTCCACGAGTGGAGAAAAGATATTATAGAAACTGAAATAATGCCGGGTTTGACCATATGGATAATGATTTTATACAGAGCCTCCAACCTGGTACATCCGTCTATTCTCGCGGCTTCTTCTATCTCTGAAGGAACCGAGCGGAAATAACCTGTCATGAACCACATCTCAAAGGGGATCCTGTAGGTAAAGAGTAAAAGGATCAGCCCTAGTTTCGTATCGAGTAGTTTCAGAGTGGCCATCATGGGGAAAAGTCCTATAATGATCGGCCAGCCGGGAAGGGCTATAAGAGCCAGAATCAGATAGAAGAAGAAATTCCTTCCGGGAAAGCGAAGCCTTCCGAAGACATAACCGAGTAGCGGGGCTACTGCCATAACCAGTAAAGTCGTGCAGGAAGCGATAATTATAGAGTTAAATAGTCCTGTTCTAATAAGTGTTGACGCCGACTGCCCTCCACCGCCTCTGAATCCCTCACCTTCGACCAGAACTGTATTGTAAGCCTTCAATGTCGGGTTTGACGGGAACCATTGGGGAGGGACAGAATACAAATCCGCTCTCGATGAAATGGATGAAATGAAAATCCATATAATGGGGCTGAGGCTCCAAAGCAGCAGAATCAGTGACAGGCTGTATATAATGGCCGTCTGAAGAGTCTTTCTTTTTGAAATCATACATCCTGCTCCTTGAGTGACATGCGCATATATACAAATGAAAAACAGAATAGTATGAGTCCTGTCAGATAGGCCATGGCAGCTCCTCTGCCGAAACGGCCCATAATAAATGTCGTTTCATAGTTATATATCATAGGTGTCTGAGTTATTTCCTGAGATCCCATCAATGCAAATATTTCATCAAAAACATTGAAACCGGCTATGGCGGTTAGGACTATAGCTATAGCTCCTATTGTCATAAGCGAAGGCAATGTGATTGCTGTAAAACGCCTTATTATACCGGCTCCATCGACAGATGCACTTTCATAAATATCTTTCGGAATGGACTGGAGCACTCCGAGAAAAAGGATTGTTACGAAAGGAACAAAACGCCAGACAAAAATCAGCGAGGCGATAAGAAGGGCTGGGATTTGACCGGTTAACCAGAAATGATATTCTTCTATGATTCCCATCTGGAACAGCAGACCGTTAAAAACTCCGAACTCACCATTGAAAATCCATTTCCACATATGTCCCGAAACGACAGGAGGAATAGCCCATGGCACGATCACTATTGTTCGGATCAAACCGAGGCCTTTGAATTCCTGATTGAGAAGAAGGGAGAATATCAACGCAATGGCTAAGACAAGAAATAATGAACAGATTAAGAAAAAAAGAACTCTCAGTAAAGATGCGTGGAAATCGGGATCAGTCAATACATGGACAAAATTTTCAAATCCTATATAGCCTATTTTTCCGGGCATTTTAATATTGTATTTCATAAAAGCCAATCTCAATGATGAGAGTGCCGGAATATGTCCGAAAGTCAAAATCAGTGAAATAGCGGGAATCAGAATCACATAGGCCAGGTGTTTCTCATCATCAAGCCAAGATCTGAGGTTCATATTTTTCATTGTATTTATTTCCTTTAAATGAGAACCGGCACTTCTCTTTATTGTGAGAAATGCCGGATTGTTAATTATTCGTATTCAGCTTTTAAATCTCTTGCGAAATTTCCCAGCTCTTTGAGAGCTGCAGCAGTACTCTGGTCGCCTCTGGCTACCCTGAGCATAGATTGTTCTACTTCTTTTTCAAATTCTATGTACCATGGCTGATCGTAGGGGAGAGACACAATGTGTTTTCCCTGTTCAGCCATTTCTTCGTAACCTTCTATAGCGTTTTCATTACCGAGAGCTGCAAAAGTGTCGAGATTTGCAGGAAAGAGTCCGTTGGCAGAGAAAAGGTGTCTCTGCATCATGTCTTTTGTAAGAAAATCGACGAGTTTCATTGATGCTTCTGGATAGTCAGTAAAACTGCTGATGGTTAAACCGGCTGGAAGCAACCAGGTGTTGCCCTCTTCGGGGAATACAAGGTAGGCACCATTGGGAGCAACCTGGCTTTTTTCTGCATTATTGGCAATTCCAAGACTTCCCTGCCATGCCTGATGAACTGCTGCCTGACCGGACCAGAATGAGGGGTGAGGGTTGGGAGAACTGAGTCTCTCCGGGGAAATTAAGCCCTTTTTGTAGAATCCGAGAACTCTTTCGAATGCTTTGTATCCGGGATCAGAGGGATCGTCGAAAAGTGGATTGTTGTCTTCATCAAAGAGATCTGATCCGGCAGAAAGAGCGGTAATATACCAGGTCCAGGCACGAATCCCCGCTGCATAGGGATACTCGTAAAGTCCCTTTTCTTTCATAGTCATAAGGGCTTTCTCAAAATCATCCCATGTTGTGATGTCATCAACTGAGACTCCGATCGCTTCGAAAGCTGATTTGTCGTAGTCTAGCATAACCATCTGTTGATAAAGAGGCACGGCCCAAAGACTTTTATCTATTATGAACTGATCAACTCCTGTGAGTGACTCGAGCATTTCTTTTCCAGCCAGATTATCGAGAGATTGGATGGCACCAGCACTCTGAAAAGTTGAATATGTATCAGCACTGACAAAAATTACATCTGCCGGATTGGTTTTCCCGGCTGCTGCTGTTAAAACCCGGTTTCTGGATCCTTCGATATCTATCGTTGCCACTTCCAGCTTTATTCCTGTTTCCGCTTCGAATGCTGCTACAATTTCATCGGATGGAGCTCCCCAGGCCGGTGTGAGATAAACCAGTTTATCTGGAGTTTCTTCAGTGGCTCCACCAGCCGATACTGAAAATACTAGCAGAACCATCAGGCATGCAAAAAACATTTTTTTCATATATTCCTCCGTTATTTATATGGTGTCAGACACCAATATTCTCAATTGAAAACCGCCTTGTCTGAAACAGTAATTTAACAGCAGCGGCAGAAGCGCCATAGGCAACAGGCCTAGAGCCGGCAGTAGGTTTCTTCAGAATTACAGGAACTCTTTCGTATATTCCCGTATTATGATTTACATGGTAGCTAACTCTTTCAGAGAAGAGTTTAAAGTCATCTCCTGCAGCATCTCCACCGAGTATAATGTGTTCAATATCTAAAGCGTGAACAAGGAAAGCCAATGTTAAGCCTAATTCATTTATAAAATTTTTCCAGGCTTGTTCCGGTGATATCATTTCTTGCAGAAGCTGTTCTGCCGCCAGGAATTGTGATGATGAATCCGGTGCTAGAAGAGGGCTTCTAAATTCCCTCCCACGACCCGAGTGGGCTTCTCTCAGATTGCCGTCGAGAATGATTCCCAGTCCCGCATTGATAGCTGGCGGGCTATTTTTTATTCTTTTATTAACGAGAACAAAAAGAAAATCTTTTAGTGTACTATCTCCATAAAGTTGTTCTCCCAGTGCACATGAATCAGCATCATTGAGAATCCACACAGGAGCGGAAACGGCTTTTTCAACAATTTGAGCTAGAGCGTATTCCCTTCTGATTCCCAAATCAGAACTCGCCAAAATGCTCCCTTTTTCTCTGCTGACTATTCCACTGACTGCAATGACGACAGCCTGCAATCCCAATTGTGTTTTACCTTTTAACTCTTTTTCAGTTTTTTTAATTATTGAGATAAAAAGATCATCCAGCCGGTCAGAATCTGCTTTTTTCTGAAGTTCCTTTTCGAAGAGGATGTTTCCGCAATACCCAGATGCTTTCACATGGATCAGGTCGGCGGAAATTTCAATGCCTATGGTATAAGCGAAAAGATCATTTAACTGAAGAATCACAGGAGGGCGTCCTGTGTTTCCCGCATTGATAGATCCGCTTTTCTCATAAGCAAAGTTTTTTCTTAATAAAGTTTCAGCGATGGCTCCAACTGTGGATCGGTCTACCCTGATGGCTCTGGCAATTTCGGCACGACTTGCGCCTTTGGTACTCCATAAGGTTTCCAGAACCTTAATTATATTGTCCGATTTTTGTTGATTAGCCATCTTTATGAAGAAACTCCTACAAATATTTGTTGTAATTACAACAAACTAAGATTAGCATGAGTTATTGACGAGGTCAAACATTATCGGGAAGATGAGAACATCAGCGAATCCGATAGGAATAATATGATAGAACTGAAAAATATAAGTCTCACTTATAGCGAAAATACGCTTTACGATAATTTTAATCTTAAGGTGGAGAAAGGAGAACTCATTCTGCTCAGCGGTCCGTCGGGAAGTGGTAAGTCCTCTTTGCTGCGAATGATTCCCGGGTTTATTCGACCTCATAGTGGTGAAGTGATTCTCTTCGGGCAAGCGCTTGATAAACACTCTTTAAAATCAGTTCGTCAAAAAATTTCCTATATCAGTCAGGACGTCGATTTTCGCGAGGAAATCGTTCAGGACCTGATCGAAGAGATCTTTCAGTATAAAATTAACAGACATATCTCTTCTCCTTTGCCCAAAATAATGCAATTGATGGATGAGTTTCAATTGTCTCAGGATCTCATCCATAAAAACATACGGGAATTGTCCGGCGGTGAAAGGCAGAGGCTGGGGATTATCATCTGCCTGGTTCTGGACAGGGATATCTGGTTGTTAGATGAAGTGACTTCAGCTCTGGATTCGGAATTAAAAGAAATGGTGGTCAGCAGGATCGGCAAGTCGGGGAAAACGGTTTTGATTGTCTCTCATGATCCGCAATGGGAATATGCAATCACAAGAAAAGTCTCCATTGGGAAAAGAGGTCTTTGATGGAAACTGGTGGAATCAGCTATGTGAATTATTTATGGTTTCTTATCTTTCTTATTCCCCTGGCTTATATGAATTACAAGCTCAGATTTAAACTGAATAAGAGAATGATTCTGGCTATTTTGAGAATGATAATACAATTATCATTAGTCGGCGTATTTCTACAATATGTCTTCAGGCTCGATAACAATCTTATCAATATTTCCTATGTTCTTCTGATGATGACAGTCGCAAGTTTCTCTGTTATGAAAAGCTGTTCCAAGCAGCAGCTTCGATTTCTCCCTCTTGTGTTCCTCTCTTTTGCAGTCCCCAATCTGATCATGCTGATATTTTTCAATACTTATATCGTGGATCTCGAAACCATTCTGGCGGCAAGGTATACGATCCCTGTGGCGGGAATGCTTCTGGGAAATAGTCTGAACAGTATTATCGTTGCAGTTAATCATTTTTATAATTCAGTTAATGAAAACCGCCGGGAATACTTCACTTCTCTCAGCTTAAGCGGAAGCCGCATCGAAGCCCTCAGGCCTTATTTTCGGCAGGCTCTGATGACAACGCTCAATCCGACACTGGCCTCAATTGAAACCATTGGTCTCGTAGCGTTGCCGGGAATGATGACCGGGCAGATTTTGGGGGGAGCACTCCCTCTCACGGCGATTAAATATCAGATTGCCATTATGATTGCCATCCTCGTTGTTCGATACTTTGCGGCTATTCTGACGATTGTTCTGACAGCCTTCTTTTCTTTTGATGATTATGGTATCCCTCTCGGTTTTTGAGTGTGAATGAATCGGAATGGGGAATCTTTCTCTACTTCAGCATTTATTCTCAGAGGAACATAATTGACAGTCTGCGCCGTCCTCTTTAATATAAACCAACCAGGAAATATATTCTCATTGTCAAGGAAATTCTTCTATGAAAAAAATAGTTCCTGGTACTGTTGTTCACTACAACGAAATCGGTCGATTAATCTCTACAAAAAGTTCAAAAATATCGGGAAACCCCATTGCCGTAAATGCCCATGTCGGGGGACAGTTCTTTTTTACTCCTCATCGAATGGCTTTGGACGCCCATGTTCATCACACCATTAATCACACATCACTACTCGGTTATATCTCTTCACTATCGGAAAAAGAATCGATACCTCTTTCTGAGTTCATCAAACAGTTTTGTCCGGAAAAAGGATTTTTTATTAATTTGGATGAAGCCTATAGGGATCTGTGGATAAACTCCTCTCTTAAGGGCAAATCTTTTGATCATTTTTTATCTTTACGCTCTCAACAGAAGATAGGATCGACGGGATATCTGGATTTCTGCCACGGCCAGGAAGAAAGTCTTTTTCTGATGAAAAACTATTTTGTGAACCTCGGTTTGCCTGCTGTGGTGGATCAGGTAGTCATGGGGACCGGCTTTAAAAATCTCTTCAATACTTTTCTTACGGCATTGATGACAAAAGATGTTGAAATAGATGAGGAGGGAAGGGATTTTCGCAAAAGCGATAGTGGATCAATCCTCGTACCGCGCGGCCATTATCAGAGCCTGGTCAAAGCGCCCTCTTTTCACAACAGCCGCCTGAAAGTCATCGAAAAAATAGACAGAGAGCATATCCGCAGAGAGTTGGAGCAGAGAGGTGATATTAAAGCTGTCTATTTCAGTGTTGTAGCCAATCCTTCCGGTGAGATCATGCCCCGGGAGCAAATTCAGGGAATCGCCGATGCTGTCCTGGATTACAATACTGAACATCGGGACAATCCCGTTT
This sequence comes from Spirochaetaceae bacterium, assembly GCA_016744925.1. Classification (GTDB taxonomy): domain Bacteria; phylum Spirochaetota; class Spirochaetia; order DSM-2461; family DSM-2461; genus Spirochaeta_F. Next base: position 18,924 of record JADGDJ010000021.1, on the reverse strand, counting down.
ATGTCATAGCCGACCAGGTGTACAACGGCAGTATTCTGAAAAAAGATATGGAAATTTTTTCCATAGCATCTCTCTCAGACAGCAGGGGGAGAATGTTTGATTATACGGTAACCATAGTCTCACCTTCGAAGACTCTGGGATATGCCTCTGCCAGAATAGGATTTGCTTCCAGTGGAATCTCTATGCCCGGCGACAGGGAAAACCTGATTTCCAGGATGGGAATGATTCTGGGGCATGAGGGTTCCGATGGCGTTGAGGTTTCCACAGAAACGGGAGTTGTCGCTGCTTATGCCTTTTCTTCCCGGGAATGGATTGAACAAAATAATTCCTATATCCGCAAGCAGTTGCAGATCGCCAGAAATCATATAGGAGAAATCAATGACTATATCGGCAAAACATATGTAGAGATCAACGATCCCGATGCGGGGTGGTATATCCTTTCCCGAATAAGAAAGGAAAATTTACCGTTACAGATTGAAGACAGTACAGATCTGATGATATACCTTATGAATTATGGTCACTGTGCTGAAAATACGGGGATTATCTGCCGTCCCGGTTCCCAATTCGGATATGAGGCATCCAATCTACCCGGTCTCGATCATCTGATCCTTCGATCTACTTTGGCGATGAAAGCCGAAGACCTTCATGACTTTTTCCAGAGGTATCGACAGGGGATTATAAAACTGGCTGCTTTGAAGGAATTAGAAACTCTCTCAATAGAATCTCTCGAAATGTTGAGAGAAAGGCGGGAGGCCGTTGAATCGTTTTCCAGCCGGATGGAGCGGGATCTGCTTCTCAATGGTAGCTCATCCGGAATCATTTCAATGATTCTGAATAAAAAGAGTTCACGGCAGATTTGCGATGATTTAAAGAAATATACAGAAGAGGAATTGAAGACTATACTTGAATCATGAAAATAATCGATAGGATAGAAGGCGGAAGAACGACATTTTTCCTATTGCTGATTGTGTTGCTTTTCTCATTCTTCTATCTTTCCTATAGAATCAATCTCAATGAAAAAGAGTTCCCCTTTGCCAAAAAAGGGGTCCTCAATTATCAGTCTCTGGCATTTTCGGAAAACGGGAAATTATTACTTAAAGGGGAGTGGGAGTTCTACTGGCAAAAACTGTATTTCCCTTCTGATTTTAAGGCGGCCAATGAATACCCACTTTCCGAAAGAGAATTTACATCTTTTCCCGCTTCCTGGAATAGAATCACTACGAGAGGCGAAGCCAGTCAGACGAAATCCTCATACGGTTATGCCACCTACCGATTAAAGATTACGGGACTTTCACCGGGAGAAAAATATGCCCTGCTGGTTCCTGTCATCAACTCTTCCTACACTCTTTGGATCAACGGAGAGAGAATGTTGAATTCCGGCCTGACCGGCGTTGAATCGGAGTTATCCATGGCAGCGGCAAATCCCCGAACAGTGGCATTTTCCGCGAAAACCGGAGAGATCTTTATCGTTCTCCATATTTCAAATTACACCCATCATAGAGGGGGGCCGCTCCAGCATATACTCATCGGCAGAGACGATGAGGTTTCCTCAGCCGATGCTCTGGAGATCATTTTCTCGGGAATGGGGATCATATCGTCGCTGATGGTGGTTGTTTTTCTGTTGTTTCTCGATTTAAGATATAGAAAATACCATAAAGAAATATTTTCCATTTTATTGTTTACCGCGCTGGCCATGAGAATCTCAGTGTCGGACTCTCTGTTAATGCTTCGCCTCTTTCCGGATCTGTCGTGGGAAATCGTTCAGAAACTGAGATATATTTTCACATACTGTCTCGGTCCCCTGGTAATGCTTGTTCTTACGGAGAATGACATAAAAAGAAGACGGTCACTGCCTGTTTTCGTTTTCTCAGGGACGTTTTTACTGCTGATCCTCTCCGTTCTTATCTTTCCCGCCGGAAAATATACTGAATTGTATCTATTATTCGATATTCATCAGATTTTATGCTTTGTCTATACAGGGTTTGTGTTGGCAGACCATGTGGGGAGGAAGGAGCCGCTCTATACAATTCACTCATTCGGAACGGGTCTTTTTGTACTTTTGTTTATAAATATGCGACTGTTTATGCTTGGCATTCTCGTGGCCGATGAAGTCTCTTTGTCAGTCCTCTTAAATATCTTTATAAACGATCAGTTCTCAACCCAGTCCGGCACTCCATCTCTGATCTTTTTTTCTTTCTTCCCCTATTTTTTCATCTTCTGTTTTTACCTGTTCTCGAAAATTGACAATCTTATTCTCTATCTCAAAGATGAAAAAGTAACCCGAACGATCGGTTCTCCCGAATTATTTGAAAAATACAAACTGACTGAAAGGGAAATAGAAATTTTAAAGGCCGTTATAAAGGGAAATAGCAATCTCGAAATTGCCGAAAAATGCTTTATCTCTGTGGGGACTGTTAAAAACCACCTGTCTCATATCTATAGAAAAACAAATTGCTCCAACAGGAATAAACTCAATAAGCTGTTTAACGGCCATGACCGTATGTGACCTTAGTCATGGGTCACGGGGTAGAGCATTACTAAGGTAACTATCGTCGAGGCTCTTTTTTTTTCTGTTTGACCGCTCCCAAAATCACCGGATACCATTTCCTCAGGAATATTTCTAAAATCAATTAAAAGAAGAGCGAACTGATCAGCGCTCGTATCAGTAAAGGGAGATATTATGAAGCAAAGAATCATGCTGGTTTTACTAACACTGTTAGCGGCAGCATCAATCATATCGTGTGGTGGAAAAGAACAAGCCGCTGCACCTGTTGCGGAAACTCAGGTAGTTGAAAGAAGTAATTCCACAGCAACTCTGGATACAGTAATGGATAGAGGATACCTTATCGTCGGAGTCAATGCATCAAATCCGGGATTTTCCTACCTGGATCCCGATGGTAATTATCTGGGATTCGAAGCGGATATGGGGCGTTCTATAGCCGCTGCTGTTCTCGGGGATCCGGAAAAGGTTCAGTTTAGACCTTTGACATCGAAAGAGCGTTTTGCCGCCCTTCAGTCGGGAGAGATAGATCTTCTGATTCGAACAGCAACTCATACAATGACAAGAGATACAGACCTCTCTTTGGATTTTTCAGCTCCCTATTATTATGACGGTCAGACTTTCATGGTCAGAAAAGACAGCGGAATCAAAACTATAGCCGATCTCGAAGGAGCAGCAATCTGCGTTCTGACAGGTTCTACTTCTGAGGGAAACCTTTCCGACATCATGGCATCCAGAAATCTGACCTACAAACCGGTACTCTTCGAAAACCTCGATGAATTGATGGGTGCTTTTGAAAAAGGCCGTGCCGATGCATGGACAGGTGACAGATCGGGACTGATGACCAGAATGCGAAATACTGCTGATCCCTCCGCTTATACTCTCCTCGACGAGACGATTTCCAAAGAGCCTCTGGCAATCGGTGTGAGACATGGTGACGACCAGTGGGGAGACATTGTCAACTGGAGCCTCTACGGATTGTTTTTTGCAGAGGAGCACGGAATCACCAGTGCCAATATCGACAGTATTAAAAGCTCTACGGAAAAACCGGAGGAACAGGCATTCCTCGGTATGAGAAGTGAACTCGGCTCTAAATTGGGTCTTTCCAATGATTGGGCTTACAACATGGTTAAAAAAACTGGAAATTATGGTGAACTGTTCGATAAACATTTTGGACCGGAATCCGGTTTATCAATTCCTCGAGGTTTTAACAAACCCTGGACAGGAGGAGGCCTGCTGTACAGCCCGCCATTCAGATAAAACATTAAAATCGACACCGATAGATATCCTGGTTTCTATCGGTGTTTTTGTTTAAGGACTTTCAATGCAATTAACAAAACTTAACGACGACAGAGTTCTGCGGACGGCGGGACAATTTCTGTTCGCTCTGCTCGTCATTTTCATAGTGGCTTCCATGTATGGGAACACAATCACCGCTTTGACAAACCGCGGAATGCTGCCTAGTTTCAAATTCCTCTCTCTGGCGGCGGGTATCGATATCGGCGAGCATATCATCCCCTTTGACAATTCCAGCTCCAATTTCAGAGCTATTATCGTCGGACTATTAAATACAATAACAATCAGTTTCATTGTTATTCTTTTCTCTACATTTCTCGGGTTGTTTATCGGTCTCTGCCGCATCTCAAAGAACTGGCTTGTAAAAAATATAGCTCTGGCTTATATCGAGGTGATCAGAAATGTCCCTCTTCTGGTTTTATTGCTTTTCTGGTACAGAGCCGTGTTCATGGAGATGCCCCATATCAAAAAAGCTCTGATTCTCGGTTCCTTTCAGAGCTCTACCGGTGGGAAGGGAGGAACTCTTTTTCTTTCAAACCGTGGTTTATCCATTGCCTGGTTGAAACCGGCGGAAGGCTGGACTCTCTTCCTGTATATTGTCGCCGTAGCCGTTTTACTGGCAGTAGTATTCGGCTTGTATCTCAGGGCATATGGAAAAAAAACCGGAAGAAAACCGATGGTTTTTCTCTGGTCTCTCTCTCTGGTTGTCTTTATATCAGCTCTTGGATGGATCATTTTACCCGACTCTCCCATGGTGATGGATTATCCTACTCTAAACGGATTCAACCCTGTGGGTGGATTGAGCATTTCTTCCGAGTGGGGCAGTCTTTTTTCGGGACTCATCCTCTATACTTCGGCGTATATTGCCGAAGCTATCCGTGCGGGGATTCAGGGGGTAGATAAAGGACAGGTCGAGGCGGCTCACAGTCTCGGTCTCAGTAATTTTCAGACAATAAGACTTGTCGTTCTGCCACAGGCTCTGAGAATCACTATACCGCCTCTGACTTCTATCTATCTCGGAGTTGCGAAGAATACCTCCCTTGGAGTCGCCATTGGATTCCCCGATCTTTTCAGCGTTATCGGGACTCTGCTCAATCAGACCGGACGGGCTCTGGAACTGATCCTGGTCGTTATGACAATCTATCTGGGGTTGAGTCTGATAACCTCTCTGATTATGAATATTTACAACAGCAAAATCCAGTTGGAGGAAAAGTAAATGAATAGTAAAATTATTATCTGGGCAAAAAATAACCTTTTCAACACATGGTACAATGCTGTTATCACATTGTTTTTGAGCTATTTTCTGACTAAAGCAGTCCGATCTATGGTTCAATGGATCTTTTCTGTTAGCTGGGTGGTTATTCCAAGAAATCTCAAACTGATTCTAACCGGTGCCTATCCGGTGGATCAGCTCTGGAGAATCTGGTTCATTCTGCTGGTCGGGACATTTCTGGCGGGAATCTCCTATAGTCTCCTTAAAAAGGGTATCAGGGGAACAGTCTTAGTGCTAATCCTGGTCCCGGCACTTTTGGCAAGTCTGGGATTCTCTCACGTCTCAAGAATGTATCTCCTGTCTCTCTCAATCTGCCAGGTAGTCGGATATTTGTCTGGAAAATATCTTTTCGGTGGCAAAGCTGTGATTATAGCTGCTGTAGGCTGGGTAATATTTGTCCCTTTTATTTATGTCATGGTAAACGGGTTTACCGGTCCCGAGGGATTTCTTCCGCTGGTTAGAACAAACCTGTGGGGTGGACTTCTTCTTTCAATGATCATATCCATCACTTCGATCATTCTCTCCTTTGTCCTCGGTTTGTTTCTCGCGCTGGGCAGAAGATCGGAGCTGATCGTTATCAGGTATTTTTCAATCGGCGTTATTGAGATAATCAGGGGTGTCCCCCTCATCACACTTCTCTTTCTGGGATATCTCATATTGCCCTTAGCCCTTCCGGCGAATATCACCATCGGGGTTCTGCTTCGGGCTATGGCCGGGATAGTGCTTTTTCATGCGGCTTATATGGCCGAAAATATCCGAGGGGGATTCCAGGGTTTATCGAAAACTCAATACGAAGCCGCCTATGCCATGAACTTCAATAAGTTTCAATCAATGGTGCTGATAATCCTACCTCAGGTTATTAAAAACATCATTCCCGTGCTGGTGAACAGCTTTACGGGAATGGTAAAAGATACCAGTCTGATCTCAATAATCGGGCTTCTGGATCTGGTGGGGATTTCAACTGCGATTGCAGCTAACCCGGAGTTTATGAGCGACAGCCAGCAGGTGCTTTTATTTCTCTCTCTAATATATTTCATTCTCTGTTTTAGCATATCGAGAACGAGCAGAAAGATTGAAGCGTCAATGAATTACGATAAATAGGAATAAGAACAAATGAAAGAAGACATAATAATAAAGAGCAGGGGTCTGCAGAAATGGTATGGAGATTTCCATGTACTCAAAGGGATCGATATAGAGATAAAAAAAGGGGAGGTCGTAGTCATTCTCGGTCCTTCCGGCTCGGGTAAATCAACATTTATCCGAACTCTCAATCATCTGGAAGAACATCAGAAGGGTGAGCTTTTCGTCAATAATATTGAGATGAACCACAATATAAAAAATATCAATAAAATCCGCTCGGAAGTGGGTATGGTATTTCAGAGTTTCAATCTTTTCCCCCATTATACAGTTCTGCAGAACATCATGCTGGCTCCGGTCTGGGTAAAAAAAGTTTCCAAAGAAGCAGCCCTCGAAGCAGCTATGACACTTTTGAAACGAGTGGGAATTGAGGATCAGGCTCATAAATATCCGGGACAACTGTCAGGCGGACAACAGCAGAGAGTAGCCATTGCCCGTTCTCTGGCTATGAAGCCGGAAATTATGCTTTTCGATGAACCGACTTCGGCTCTGGATCCGGAGATGATAAAAGAAGTTCTCGATGTTATGATAGAACTGGCACATTCCAATATGACTCTGCTTGTTGTCACTCATGAGATTGCTTTTGCTAAAGCCGTAGCTGACAGAATCGTATTTTTTGACGAAGGGGTTATAATCGAACAGGGCACTCCCGATCAGATTTTTAATAATCCTAAAGAGGATAGGACCAAACTATTCCTTTCGCAGATACTGGATCACTGATATCGCGATGTTTTGAATCCGGTTGGATATTCTGAGGAGATGTAATTGTTCAGCTGAGCGATTGTCTCTTCAGAGTAAAAAACTGAGGGGTTTGGACGAACATGACTAAGGATTAGTAAAGAGCATTTTTATAATTAATAGTATTTGTATTTGTATTTGTGCTTAGAGTCGACGGATTCTATAATTATTATATATTCAATATATGAGGTTAAATACATGATCTTTAATAAAATGAAAATACGTTTGAAATTGATATTGGTAACAGCTGCATTAGCGGGAATTGGTATGATACTCGTTGCGTTGTTTATCATGTCTCAGACATCGGCGCTTTATCAGAATCAGACAGTTGAAAAAGTGCAGAATCTTGCAGAAGCACAGGCATATCTGTTCCAGGATAAGATTAATCCCATAGCTACGAAGCTTCAGGGATTTCGGAATTTGTATATTTCGGCAATAGAGAAACCAGTCGAAAATAATGCAGAAATCCTCTCCCAATATCTGAAGAACAACTTCAACGACAGTGAAGATTTGCTTGCATTCAATCAATGGGGCATTACTCTTCCAGGGTATATCGACCATTATGAATTGAGAGGTACCAGAGATCCTGATTACAGCAAATGGTCTAATTATTCAATAAAGAAATGGGATGGAGAAGCCGTTGTTTCAGCATTCCATAGCTTAACATATGATCCCTTTGAATATGATAGCTGGTGGAATATTCCATTTAATACCCAGAAACTTGTTCTTACGGAACCATATCTCTGGGACTATGGTCCTCCTATAGGTGAAGTTTTTGAAACTAGTATGTGTCAGGCTGTTGTCTACAATGGAGAGAGTATTGGTGTTACCGGTTATTCCATTGAGCTGTCCTATTTTCAGAAAGAGATAGATAAGATCAAACCCTATGAGGGCAGCTTTGCCTATCTCAACACGGCGGAACAGACTCTGGTCGGTTACACAAATGAATTTCTGGGTAAACCTCTTGTCGAAGCATTTCCATTTTATACAGATAGGACGCAGGTTTTTGATGAAATCATTATTAAAGATGGATTCTGGCATATTGCGGCACCCATGAAAATTAAATATCTCGATAAACCATGGGTTCTTACAATTGCTGTACCGGAAAGTGAAATTATGGCTCCATTTATCAAGATGGTCTGGTTTGTGCTTTTTCTGGTACTGGGTGCATTGCTAATTATGGGGTTTTTCATTTTTTTATTCAGCCGGTCAATATCAAATCCTATCATTCAGATTTCCAGCCATGCTCAGCTCCTTTCTGAAGGAGATTTAACTCATCAGGTCGGTTTTACAAATCGTTATGATGAAATCGGTCAGCTGGCTGGATCTATGGGAAATATGAATACCCAGCTGAAAGATATTGTTGAGAATATTACCAATTCAGTTGAAAATGTCTCTCAGGGAAGTGATCAGATCAGCCTCAGTGCACAGCAGTTGTCCCAGGGTGCCACAGAGCAGGCTGCCGGAGCGGAAGAAGTTTCTGCATCAATGGAGCAGATGAGCTCTAATATTCAGCAGAATAGCGATAATGCTATGCAGACAGAAAAAATAGCGGTCAAAGTCGTTGATGATGCAAAATTGAGCGGTGAATCGGTTTCTCAGACAGTAGCGGCAATGAAACAGATAGCAGATAAAATATCCATAATTGAAGAAATAGCCCGACAGACCAACCTCTTGGCGTTAAATGCCGCAATTGAAGCTGCCAGAGCAGGAGATCAAGGTAAAGGTTTTGCTGTAGTAGCCGCAGAAGTTCGAAAACTGGCAGAGAGAAGCGGAATTGCAGCTGGAGAGATAGGATCCCTTTCCAATAGCTCAGTCCAGATTGCGGAAACTGCCGGAAATCTACTGACAAAACTGGTTCCGGATATACAGAAAACCGCTGAACTGGTACAGGAAATCAGTGCCGCCAGTAATGAGCAGCGTATTGGAGCAGAACAGATAAATAGTGCTATCCTGCAGCTCGATGAAGTTATTCAACAGAATTCTGCTTCATCAGAGGAATTGGCCTCAACTTCAGAAGAGTTATCGGCTCAGGCTCTAACTTTACTGGAAATGATACAATTTTTTAATATCGGAAAGAGGGGCATACGTTCGGAAAAAAACCGAAGCAACATGGAAAAAAGCAATGGAAAGATGCATGATCATGAACCTCTCAATAGTGAGAAGCAAATAGCTTTACCTCAATTAGATAACGATCCAAAACAGATCTATGCTTCAAACAATGAAGATTTTAAAGACTTTTAGGCAATGTCAGTGTGATGTTCAACAGGGGGAATTGATGAGTGGTATTTTTCCTGTTCATGCTTATTCGGACGTTCTTCATTTTTCTCTTCGTCAATTTTAATAGCAGAACTCTCAATCTTCTGGATGTACATCAAAAATGGTTTATAATTGAATAAGGGCTTCCATGATCCGATCGGATAATCCAGGCATTTGCAGCTAGAGTCTGAAAATCTTTATTCGACTGATGTTTTAACAATGTAATCCCATAGTTCCTATGTATGATTTAATTTGTTCTACCTCAATTTGAGGTAGAACATAAACTATACAAAATTCATCTTGACTTATATACAATCAGAGCATATTGTAAATTTAATACCTTAAGAAATCTTAAGGTAGAATTAAGAAAAAATAAAGGAAGGATTTGGAATGGTATCTCTATTAAAAAGAAAAGTATCACTTCTATTTGCTGTATCGGTAGTACTTGTGCTGTTCACAGCCTGTGGAGCTTCTGATAAAAAAGAAGAGGTCTCTGTAAAAGAAGAACCTGTAGTCGTTGAAAAAGAGATGACTCACGATGAGTTGGTAACAGCCGCTCAGGCAGAAGGAAAAGTCGTAGTTTATTCTGTGACTAGCCGTATCTCCAAAGCTGCAGAAGCTTTTGAAGCGAAATATGGAATCAAAGTGGAAGCCACCAATTTAAAAGACTTTGAGCTGATTGAAAAAGTATCCAAAGAGGGAAGTACAGGCGTTAATGGCGTAGACTTTGTTCTTGCTCAGGATGGTGGAAGAATGATGGGTGAGCTTGTTAATCTCGGTTATCTCTACAATTATGTTCCTCCTACAATGAAAGATATCATTCCTGCAAAATATCAGGAGCCCCTTGTATTCTCAATCATCAATAAGGTTTTTATATACAACAATGAAAAGACTTCGGAATACCCCTTCTCAAATATCTGGGAATTGGCAGAGCCTTCATGGTCCGGTCGATTTCAGTTCAAAAATCCCTTCCAGGAAGGTGTAAATGCCAACTTTATGACAATGGTTACTTCCGATAAAATTTCCGGTCAGATCGCCGATGCTTATAAATCTTATTATGGAAAAGAGATTGAACTGACAACTGAAAATGCCGGTTATGAATGGATTAAAGCTATTTTTGATAATGGTCTTGTTTTAACAAGCTCTGATACAACTACAGCAGAAAACATCGGAATTAAGGGTCAGGAAAAACAATTGGCCGGTCTGTTCGTATTTTCTAAAATCCGTTATACAGAAAGCAAAAACCTGGCACTGGATCCCATCATGGAGATGGAACCATTTTCCGGTTTTTACTATCCGATTTACGCTATGATGAGCAGCGGTGCTGAAAATGTAAATGCAGCAAAACTGTTTATCGAATTTCTTCTGACAGATGAAGGATTCAAACCATGGAGCGTGAATAAGGGTACCTATTCGTCCAATCCTGAAATTGCTGTTCTCGAAGGTGATTACCCCGTATCGACATGGGATAAGATCCTGGTACAGGAAGATCCTGAATACTGTTTTGAAAACAGAGCAGTTGTCGAGGAATTTCTCAACAATTATATCTATTAAACACATTGAAGATACAGGCCGCACGCTTATGTGTGCGGTCTTTCGTAAAATCTTATTGAAGCAGAGTATTATATGAATTTAAGAAACAGGTTCAAATCCTTTATCAGGAAACCTCATAATATTATTCTCGTCACGATGGCCGTGGTGCTTGTGTACCTCACTGTTATACCTCTTTTTACTATCATCATGGATACCTTTAAGGTCCATTCATCGGAACTGATGAGAATAAAAGGGTCGCAGGTCGGCGATTTGACTCTCTATCACTGGAAACAGGTCTTATTTAATCCTGCCAATAGCGGAAAGATTTTTTATGAGCCCTTTATGAATACAATGGGCATTTCCGCAGGGACCTGTCTGTTTGCCATTCTTGTCGGCGGACTTTTCGCATGGCTCGTAACCAGGACAGACATCAGGTATAAAAATCTGATTTCCACACTCTTTATATTTCCCTACATCATGCCTTCGTGGACATTGGCCATGGCATGGCTGAACTTCTTTAAAAATGATCTGGTAGGAGGTGTCCCAGGATTTTTTACATCACTTACCGGGATTTCGACTCCCGATTGGTTTGCCTATGGACCTTTTCCCATAGTCATTGTACTGGGGATGCATTACGCTCCCTTCGCTTATATTCTGATCGGAGGAATTCTGAGGAATATGGATGCCAACCTCGAAGAGGCGGCACTGATACTCAAAGCCAACAGATTTAAAATTATGTGGAAAGTGACAATTCCCATCGTTTTGCCGGCGATGCTCTCCACTTTTCTGCTGGTTTTCTCAAGCGCCATGAGTGCTTTTGCTGTACCGGCATTTCTCGGAACACCCGTTCGTTATCAGGTTCTGACTACGCAGATGTTCAGAACACTCAATGGACTGAATCCCGGATACGGATATCTGATGGCTTTAATCATGATTCTCATCGGAGTTTTTATCCTCGCTATGAATCAGAAGATCATTGGTAAAAGGCGATCTTATACGACGATAACCGGAAAGAGTTCAAACATTTCCCTCATCAGATTGAAAGCGATCAGAACACCATTATCGGTGCTGCTTATGGCTATGATATTGCTTGTCTGCATTCTACCGCTTGTATCTTTCGCTGTGGAATCATTTATTATGGAACCGGGAAATTACAGCCTGACCAATTTTACGACACAATTCTGGATCGGATCGGGAAGCCCTCAGATCGCCAATGGCGAACCGGGGATTTTTAGAAACTCATCGATCTACACAGGGTTTTTCAACAGTGTTAAATTGTCAGTTCTTGTGGCCTTTATCGCCGGGACTTTGGGTATTCTAGCGGGATACGCCATCGTGAAAAGAAAAAACTCCCGATTGTCCACAGCTGTTAATAACCTGGCATTTTTCCCCTATCTTATGCCCAGCATGGCATTCGGAGCGATTTATCTCTCCATGTTTGCAGCCAGGAGGGGATTTATACCTCCTCTTTACGGCTCGTTCGCACTGCTGGTTCTCATTGGTGCTGTAAAGTATCTGCCTTTCGCTTCCCGTTCCGGGGTCAGCGCTATGCATCAGTTGAGCAATGAGATTGAAGAGGCGGGAACCATTATGGGGATCTCCTGGTTTAAGAGAATGACAAAAATTATTATCCCCATTCAGAAAACAAGTTTTCTGTCCGGTTATCTGCTGCCTTTTATCTCCTGTATGCGGGAATTGTCGCTTTTCATTTTGCTGGTGACACCCTCTACAAGAATTCTGACCACCATGTTGTTTCAGTACAATGAGAAAGGGTGGAATCAATATGCCAATGCCATCAATCTGATGATTGTCGGTATCGTCGTTTTGAGTAATGTGATCGTAAATAAAGTTACAGGTGCATCTGTAGACAAAGGAATAGGAGGTTGAAATAATGCCTGAAATCAGACTAAAAAATATAACCAAAAAATTCGGTAAATTTCTTGCCGTGGATAATTTGAATCTCAACATAAATGACCGGGAGTTTGTGACTCTGCTCGGGCCTTCGGGTTGTGGGAAGACAACGACATTGAGAATGATAGCCGGTCTGGAAACACCTACAGAAGGTGAAATCTGGATTGACAATAAGCTGGTCTTTTCTTCGGAACAGGGGATTGATGTCTCTCCAGACAAAAGAGATGTGGGATTTCTTTTTCAGAATTATGCACTATGGCCACATATGACAGTGTACAAAAATATCGCTTTCGGGCTGGAAAACCTGAAATGGAAAAAAGATAAAGTAGAAGAACGAGTCATTGAGCTCTTGCAGATGCTAAAAATCGAGGAATTCTCCGGAAGATACCCTTCGGAGCTTTCGGGAGGCCAGCAGCAACGTGTCGCTATAGCGCGAACTCTTGCTACGGGTCCAAAGGTTCTCTTTATGGACGAACCTCTCTCTAATCTCGATGCTAAACTACGTATGGAGATGCGGACTGAATTGAAAAGGCTGCATGTGGAAACTGATTCCACTTTCGTCTATGTGACCCATGATCAGCTGGAGGCTATGACTCTCTCCTCTAAAATCTGTATGTTGAAAGAGGGATTGCTTCAGCAGTTCGATCCGCCATTGGAAGTCTATCATAATCCGGGGAATGCTTTTGTTGCCGATTTTGTGGGCAGTCCCAATATAAACTTACTTGAAGTAACTGGAAACAATACCAATCTCGATGAAGTTCTGCTCAATTGCAAAGAACTGGAGCTGATGTATACTCCTGTGTCTTCGAGCCTGACTGTTCAAGAGAATCAGAAACTGTTATTGGGGATAAGACCGGAAGATATCACTATTGAAGAAGGTGGCAAACTGAAAGGAATTGTCTATTCGACACTGCCCTCTGGGATGGAAACTATCGTCAAGATCGATTTTAACGGGATAATTCTCACAAGTGTTGTATTCCGTGGGACGGACTTTCAGGTAGGGAAAGAAATCGCTGTAAATTTTCATGAAAACCGGTATATTTTATTTGATGCGGAAAACGGGAAAAACATGGGTCAGGGCGAATTGAGTGCTCTCTAAAATTTCTTCGGCTGGAGGTCGGTTATCTATCGTAAAATTCTCATCATAGATGATGAAATGCATATTATTGAATTGCTCTCTATGAACTTGAAGAACCAGGGTTATGCGACGATTTCCTCTCTCTCCGGAGAAGAGGGGATTGAGCTGGCCAGGGCAGAGCTTCCCGATCTCATTATTCTCGATCTCATGCTCGAGGGAATCGACGGGATTGAAACCTGCCGCCGGCTTAAATCAGATCCTGTTCTGGAGAATATACCCATAATAATGGTCACTGCTAAAAGCGAAGAGACGGATAAGGTCATCGGACTCGGAATGGGGGCCGATGACTATATTACCAAACCTTTCGGATTGAAAGAGCTCTTTGCGAGAATTGCCGCAGTACTGAGAAGAGTTGATAAGCACAATCCTAATGATAATATTCTCAAAATAAACAACATGATTATTGATACATTGCAATATCAGGTGACCTGGTCGGGAGAAATTATCAATCTGACTCTGACAGAATTTAGAATTCTGCAGATGCTGGTTCTTAACCGGGGTGCTATCGTATCCAGGGATAGGATTTTTTCAGAGATCATTGCTAAGGATAAGGCGGTCGACGACAGAATTATAGATGTGCATATGAGAAACTTGAGAAAGAAATTGACCATAGACTCAAAACAGGTCGTTACCATTGTGACTGTACGCGGTGTCGGTTATAAAATCGCATTGTAAAATATAATGAAAACAAGACAATACTCCATATTAATCATTATTCTCATCTTTTTGTTTATGGTGATAATGCTCTCTTTTTACCTCCGTAATGTGAATCTCTATATGGTTCAGGCCAGAAATAACGGTTTGGTATTAATCGACATGATGTTCCAGGCACTGGGAAGCGAAGATGTCGATGATTCTGATTTTCAGGAGATGGCTCGAAATTACGGTGATATTTCACATTCGAGAGTCATTGTTACAACTATAGATTCCCTCTTACTGGCAGATTCTTTTAAGGAGAACATCTCCGGAGTGTATTACGACTCTGTACTGGCTGAGGCTAAAAAAGGGCGACCTTCTTACAAAATCCTCAATAGCCGGCTAAACGATTCTCTTGTTCTGAGTATCGCCCGTCCTCCGCACCCTGTTGGTGATGAAATGGTACTCATTGAACTGATCACAACCGTACGGGGAGTCAAATCGATTAGCCGGATAATAATTCAAACTTTATTTTTTATTCTACTCTTTATGGCCGTCGGGACATTTGTTTTTATCAGCTACTTTCGGCAACGTGTCAAATCCCAGATTAAATTGCTGTTGAAATCGACTGAAGCGGCTATGGAAAGTGGAACCGGAATTATTAGTATTCAGAGTTCCAGCCCCGAAGTGGATAAACTGGTAGAGCATTTCAACGTATTGTTGAACCGTTACAACAATCTCATTATTGCGGATAACAAAAAGTACAGTCGAATCAATACGGTGTTTTCCAGCATCGGAAGCGGGATTATCGCTGTGGACTCCAATAATAAGATCAGCATGGTGAACGGGCAGGCAGAAAGTCTGCTCAATATTAACAAAGCCGACCTATTCAGTACCAGAAAAAAAAGTGAAGAGATAAGTAGTCTTCTTACTAAGATCCTGGAACAGACAGAATGGGTCAATGCCAGCGGCGAAGAGAGTCTGTTCTCTCTGGATACTGATGATGGAAAAGTGCTCGATGTTATTGTGACTCTCATCAACAATAAATACATCCCCTATGACCGGTTCGGAGTGCTGGCTGTCATTGTCGATGTTACGGAAATGCGCCGTCTGGAAAATCTGAGAGGAGAGTTCATATCCAATGTCTCCCATGAGCTGCGTACGCCTCTGACTTTAATCAGCGGATTTGTCGAGACTCTGAAGACTTGGAAAATGCTTTCAGATAAAGATAGAACCAGATCTCTGGACATAATAGATATCGAAACAAATCGCCTGAAAAGACTAATTTCGGAGTTATTGCTACTTTCAAAGATTGAAGGGAAAATTGCCAAGACATACGAAGAAAATATAGAGGTTTCTCTCCTGGTCCGAGAGGCTTATAAATCCCTGAAACCTTTTGCTGATGAAAAACATATCGGTTTTAGTCTGGATATCGGGGAGAATATCCCAACATTTAAAGGAATTCCCAGCTGGTTTCGGCAGATTGTTGAAAACCTCTGTGAAAACGCAATCAAGTATACGCCTGAACATGGTCTTATCAGAGTCAATCTTTCCACGTCGGGACGGAATCTGATTTTAGAAGTTACCGATAACGGTATCGGAATCCCTGAAAAAGATAGAGAGAAGATTTTCGAGAGATTTTATCGTGTGGCCAAATCTCGAAACAGCCGTATAGGCGGAAGCGGTCTCGGGTTGGCGATTGCCAGGCATATAGCCAATGAGTTCGGTGGAGATATTACTCTCAATAGCCGTGAAGGTGAAGGCAGTGTATTTACTGTAAGCCTTCCCATCGATGAAAAAAATAATCAGGCTGGTCGGTGAATGCACCTACCGCCAATGCAAGTTTAGGAGTTAAGTAAATGGATTTTATAATTGTAACAGGAATGTCAGGAGCGGGGAAATCAAAGGTACTCAATGCTCTGGAAGATATAGGATATTACTGCAGTGACAATATTCCTCCCCAGTTTATCGTACAGTTTGCAGATATTCTTCATGACAAAAGTAAAAAGATTGATAAAATCGCTCTCGTTGTAGACGCCAGGGGGCTTCAGGTCTTTGAGGATTTTCTCGTCAGCCTCGATGAGTTGACATCGGAGAATTACACTTACAAAATTCTGTTTATCGATGCGGAAGACAAAGTTCTGCTCAACCGCTACAAAGAGGGACGCCGTAGGCATCACCTTGCAGAAGAGGAATCCTATTCCATTGCTGATTCAATAGACAAAGAACGGCAAATTCTACAAGTAGTGAAAGAGAAAGCACACTTTGTTATCGATACTTCTCTGATGGCACCCTCTCAATTGAAGAGGAGGGTTGTTGAGTTATTTTTACAGCGCGATTCCGATGGGCTGACAGTAGTCTGCATGTCTTTCGGATTCAAAAACGGGTTACCTCCCGAAGCTGATCTCGTGTTTGACCTGCGCTGTCTGCCCAATCCCTTTTACATCCCCGAATTGAAGGAGAGAACCGGGCTGGAAGTGGATGTGCAGGAATATGTTATGGACCATGATGAGAGCCTGGTTTTTTATGAAAAGATACAGGATATGGTCAGATTTTCTCTCCCTTTATATGTGAAAGAGGGAAAAAGCTGCCTGCTGGTCGCCATGGGCTGCACCGGTGGGAAACATCGTTCTGTGACTTTTGCCGAACGTCTTGCGAAAGATCTGATTCAGAAGAGCTATAAAGTAAATATCCTGCATAGGGATGTTCTCAAACAGAATCAGTATTGACTTTAAAATAAGGAGATCCGGAGGCTGTTTTTGTGGAGCTATATGTTGACAATAGCATATAGTTTTATTAGTATGTGTGTAAAGCATCTAGATGCTTAAGGCTTTTATTCGTGTGCAGGAGGTATTATGGGACCATTTCAAAGGGGACGGCATGTTCAGGCCTTTATTCTTTTGTGTCTTACTGATGGAGAAGCATATGGTTTGGAAATTCAGGAAAGAATCAATAATTTAATTCCTCAAAATAGAATGGATCGTGCTTTCCTCTATAGAACTCTTAACAGGTTGGAAGAGGAGGGAAGCATCTGTGTTCGCCTTGACGATTCGCAAAAAGGACCTGTCAGAAAATATTACACATTGAAAACAAAAGGATACTCAGAGCTCGAAAGTTTTGAGAAAGAGATCCGATTCAGAGTGAATAATCTTACGATATTCCTCGATAAATACACCCTAATCACGGGTGAATCATGCAAGGAGAAATAATGGAATCTATCATATTTTATACGGCATCAGTATTGTTGCTGGTTTATTCATTCTTAAAGGATAAGCAAAAAACTAAAAAGGCTGTAAAAAAATCTATCAAAAGTCTTTTGGGGTTGCTCCCGCAAATGAGTTTTATATTGCTGCTTATCGGATTGAGTTTGGCAGTTCTCTCTCCGGAAACCATTTCTGGGGTGATCGGGGAAGAGTCCGGGGTTCTGGGAATCGGTCTCTCTATTGTTGCCGGTGCTGTGGCTTTCCTTCCCAGTTTTATTGCTTTCCCCCTGGGGGCTACTTTGCTGGAACAAGGGGCGGGGCTGGCTCAGGTCGCAGGGTTTATTTCAGCATTGATGGGGATTGGTTTTATCACCTTATCTATGGAACAATCTTATTTCGGTACAAAATTTGCCGTTTATAGAAATTTAGGCAGCCTTGCTATGACACTATTATTTGTCTTTGTTGTTACTATTTTTATGGGAGGCTCACTTTGAAACTATTAAAAAAATATAAAATGACTCTAATTGCTCTATTGGCTTTTCTTATTCTGTTTTTTGTAAGAAGGGAGACTGCTGTTAGCGCAATGGGGATTTCACTTTCCAGTGTCGGTACGATGCTGTCAATTCTCCCCCCGATTCTGTTGATCGTGAACCTGCTTGACGCTTTAATACCAAGGGAAGTTATTATTCGGCATATGGGAGAGAATGCCGGGCTTAAAGGGTATTTTTGGTCTTTTGCCCTGGGTACATTCGGAGCCGGTCCCTTATATGTCGCTTTTCCTGTTGCGGCTTTGTTAGCTAAAAAAGGAGCCCGCTTGGCCTTTATCGTATTTTTTCTGGGAACATGGACCACGACCAAACTACCCATTTTTCTTTACGAATTGAATTTTTTTGGAGTGGCCTTTACGACAATACATATTGTGACAGGCTTTTCTGCATTCTTTTTTATATCAATTCTGATGGAGAAGATTCTATTAAAAAAGGATCGCGATCTGATATACGCAAAACTATCAGAAAAATAGTCTATAAATCAGCCGAACCAGTCATTTTACGGGATGGCTGATTTTGATAGGGTTTAATGAGCGGTAAATAAAATAACAGATAATATAACTAGTACTGTCAGGGAAGATTCTACGAGATAAATCCCATAACTCCACTTTGATAATTGTCTTTTGTTATTCACAATCTGATAATATTTTTTTACGGTTGTGAAAAAAGGAAACCCGTAATTGGGCATTTGACCTATATTCTCATGATGGACTTTGGGTTCAATTACAGATACATAAATCAATCCATTTACA
>JADGDJ010000233.1 GCA_016744925.1 Spirochaetaceae bacterium | reverse complement strand
GTAAGAGAAGCCATTATAAACAGCATCCCTATGAATATAAAAAGAGCCATATCCGTTGGTATAGGTCTCTTTATTGCATTCATAGGATTACAGGGTTCGGGCCTCATCGTTGGCAATCCCGGATCTCTTGTCAGCTTAGGTAATCTTTCTAGCGGATCAGTACTCGTAGCATTAATTGGATTAACAGTTATCGCCGTACTTCATGCATTCAAAGTGAAAGGATCACTTCTTATCGGGATACTAGCAGCCACCATAGTTGGAATTCCTTTTGGAGTAACCAATATCGAAGGCTTCAAACTCTTCAGTGCTCCAGCATCTCTTTCTCCTATCCTCTTCCAGTTCGAATGGGCCAGTATTTTTACATTAGAAATGTTTGCAGTACTGTTCACATTCCTTATGGTTGATATGTTTGATACAGTGGGAACACTTGTCGGTGTTTCCACAAAAGCCGGTATGTTATCACCTGAGGGAAAAGTTCCCCGCGTTAAACAGGCTTTGCTTGCAGATGCAATAGGAACAACAGTCGGTGCCTGTCTCGGTACAAGTACAGTTACAACCTATGTTGAAAGTGCCGCCGGAGTTGAAGAAGGTGGACGTACAGGTCTTACAGCCTTAACAACTGCTATTCTTTTCTTATTGGCAATTTTCTTTTCACCCTTCTTCCTGGTAATCCCCGGTGCTGCAACAGCCCCTGCTCTTATCATGGTAGGTCTGTTCATGATGTCTCCAATAAAAGATATTGAATTATCTGAGATTACTGAAGCACTTCCTGCATTCCTGACTATCATAATGATGCCTATGACTTATAGTATTTCTGAAGGTATATCTTTCGGTATTCTGAGTTATGTAATTCTTAAAGTAGCTTCTGGAAAAGCTAAAGATGTAAGTATTATGACTTATATCGTTGGTGCTATATTCCTGTTGAAGATTCTCATCGGATAATTTTAAACAGATTTAACACGTAGTGATTGCCCTAAAGTGTACTTTCGGGCAATCCTCTTTTACAATTCTAAGGTGTTTCATTTACCTGTCGATGCATGAATCCCGCAAAATATACTATTGTTTATAATTTGAGAATAGTTCCCTAATTTGTCATATCCCTATTCAGTTATGTCCTGTTGACCTTCCCAGACTGAGTAAGTTCTATCGAAGTGTATATAAGCCCAATCCTGATCATTCAACAGTGACAGCCTATTAGTTCAGAAGAGCTCTGAAGAAAGTTTCTTTACCCTTTATTAACAGTAAAACTATCGATAAACAAGGTAATAAGTGTGATAGAATTTTCCGGAACAAAACTGTCGAGCAGAACCATCTGGAAAGCAAATGATTCGATCATGGCAAAGATCTGTGCGACTGTTTCAGTGACGGGGATATCTTTGAACTCACCGGTCCTCTTTCCCTGATTTATCAATACGGAAAAAAGATAATCGAGGCGCAGAGTTCTCCGCTTGATCTCTTCAGAGTAATCATTTCCCTTTCTCTTCATCTGAAAGAGAAAATCCACAAGGCTGATGATAAAGGCTCTACTGGAATAACTCTTATTGATGACATCAACACAGATTTTTTTCAGTTTATCTTCGTAGTTAAGGGTCTCATCACGGGAGATTTCCTTGTACTCTTTAAACAAGTCACTTGTCACATGTTTAATGGCAAACTGGAAGATCTGCTCTTTGTCTTTAAAATACTGGTATAAGGTGGGGCGGGATATTCTGCAGATGTCGGCTATGTAAGAAAGATTTGTATTCTGGTATCCCTTTTTGGCAAAAATCATCAGAGACTGTTCCAGAATTTGTTGTTTTCTGGTTTCGTGATTTATTATTTTCGGCATATTCCGTCTCTCCGCATACGATGTGAAATTATGACAAGGAGGCTTCATAAAAATGAAGCCCCCAATGCAGTTTATTTCAGAGGGATCAATATAATTTTTTAATAGTAACCGGAATACTCCAGCTCGATATACTAACTATTTATGAGATAAAAAATTACACTTTTAGTCTTCTAAAACCACATCTTTGCCATAATCGATTCCTTCAACATCAAAACCATGAAGCTGAAGAAAATCTTTTCTATATCCAATAATATCAGTCACTTCGGAGAGAGTTTCGGTTGAAACCTTATCCCAAAGTACAGATACTTCGGCCTGAATATCTTCCCTCATTTCGAGGTCATCGATTCTGATACGTCCTTCAGAATCAACTGGGGTTTCCCCTTCGACGTACAGTCTTTCATCATAAAGCCTGTAAATCTGCTCCATACATCCCTCGTGATTCCCTTTTGCTTTCATAATTTTAAAAAGGATGGATATATAAAGCGAAACAACCGGAATATAAGCACTGGCTCTGGTAACGAGAGCTTTATTGACAGAGACGAAAGCCCGTCCGCCAATGGGCTTGAGCTTCTCGTCGAGCTTGAGACCTGTTGCTTCAAGGTTCTCTTTTGCTTTACCTATGGTTCCCTTTCTGTAGACAGTTGCTGTTACTTCAGGACCTATATAGGAATAGGCTACAGTTTTCACACCTTCTGCCAGGACTCCCGCTTCGGAAAGCATATTGATCCAGATCTCCCAATCTTCACCGCCCATGACTTTGACTGTGTTTTCCACATCACCTTCACCGGCCGGTTCAATTGTGAATTCCTTCACTATTTCTTTCATAAAATCCACACTCTTAGCGGCGAATGTTTCGCCTATAGGCTTAAGAGTTGATTTATGCAGGATTCCTGTAGCGGGATCCATTCTGACAGGAGAAGCCAGACTGTAAACAATCAGATCGACCTTTTCGAATTTTTCTTTTATTAAGGAAATGACTTCCTCTTTGATATCATTGGAGTATGCATCCCCATTGAGTGTCTTAGAGTAAATTCCAGCTTCCTGCGACTTTTTATCAAACTCGGCATTGTTGTAGAATCCGGGAGAACCGGTTTTTTTGGCAGTCGGCAATTTTTCGAATGAAACTCCGATTGTACCGGCTCCAGATGAAAATGCCGCCGCAATCCGCGAGGACAGCCCGTAACCGGTAGAACAACCAATAATCAGAGCATTTTTGGGACCGTCAATTTTTTTCTGTGCTTTGGACCAGTCGATCTGCTCATTAACCATGGCTGCACAACCGTCGGGATGAGTGGTCAGGCAGACATTGTTGATAATCATCGGTTTTACTTGAATCGACGCCATTACATCTCCTCTTTGGATCCGGTGATACACATCCATGAAGCTTCACACGCCATTTCATCACCAACAAAAGCTTTACCGCTCTGTTTAATCATTCTTCCGGAAACTCTGTCATTGGAAATTTCGAATCTCACTTCGTCACCGGGACGAACCTGTCTTCTGAATTTCGCTTTTTCAATTGTCGCCAGAAAGAAAAGAGCTTCTGAGTCCATAGCCTCGGATTTTTTCAATCCTGCACCACCGCACTGAGCCATAGACTCAACCAGAATTACACCGGGTACGACGGGATAATCGGGAAAGTGGCCTTTAAAAAAGTACTCTTTATCTGTATAAAGTCTATAACCGACAATTCTTTCGGCATCGGACACTTCAATTCTGTCTACATAGAGAAAAGGGTCTCTATGGGGGAGGTATTTTTCCATTTCATTCATATTATTCAGTCCTTATATCTTTGTATTATGAGAGCACCGTTATGCCCGCCGAATCCCAATGAATCGGAGAGAACAGTGTCAATTTTACCTTTTACAGGTTTGTTCGGCACATAATCGAGATCACATCCCTCATCGGGACAATCAAGATTGTAAGTTGCCGGAAAAGTGTTATTGCGGATTGCCAGAACTGAAATAATAGCTTCAACTCCGCCTGCCGCTCCTACGAGATGAGACGTGAGTGATTTTGTCGAAGAGACTTTAAGCTTATAGGCATGGTCACCGAAAGCACTTTTAATAGCCATTGTTTCAATGGGATCATTAGTCGGAGTGGACGTACCATGAGCGTTGATATAATCGACATCTTCCGCTTTGATTCCTGCATCTTCCAGTGCATATTGCATACATCTGGCCATACCGGCACCTTCGGGATCAGGAGCTGTCATATGACTTGCATCACAGGTAATTCCATAACCGGTAATCTCTGCAAGGATATTAGCCCCTCTTTTTTTAGCATGTTCCAATTCTTCTATAACCAGAATACCTGCTCCTTCTCCGAGAATAAATCCATCTCTATCTTTATCAAAGGGTCTGCAGGCTTTTTCAGGGGTCTCATTGTATTTGGTAGAAAGCGCGTGAATTTTGCAAAAGCCTCCAGCGGCCAAAGGTGTAATAGCACTCTCGGTACCACCGGTAATAAGAACATCAGCCTGATTATTCCTGATAGAATTCACAGCTGCCCCTATGGCATCTGTTCCGGATGCGCATGCTGTAGCAACAATATAACATGGACCTTTCAATCCATACTCTATGGCAATATTTCCTGCACCTTCATTAATTATCAGTTTCGGGATTGTCATGGGTGAAACACCGGAAAGTCCTTTGTTAACAAGATTCCTTATGGATTCTTCAACAATTTCAAAACCACCGATTCCATTACCGAGAATAACTCCCGCCCTGAAAGGGTCAAAAGACCCCTCTTCAAGCAGACCGGCCTGTTTCAGAGCCTGCCCTGCTGAGACAACACCATATTGTGTAAACAATGCCATTTTTCTGGCAGATTTTTTATCTATATGATCAGAGGCTTTAAAGTTTTTAACTTCTCCGGCAATTTTTGCAGGGAAAGTGGTAGCATCAAATTTGGTAACAGGACCGATTCCCGATTTACCGGTCATCAGTCCATCCCATAATTCATCGACATTGTGTCCTATGGGATTTACTGTACCCATTCCTGTAATAACAACTCTTCGTCTCATATAAATCTCCTACATTGCCATTCCGCCGTCAACACTCATTACCTGACCGGTGACGTACTTGGACATATCTGAACCGAGGAACAACGCCATATCGGCAATATCTTCAGGCTGACCCAGATCCTTCATAGGTATCTGAGCAATAATCGCATCTTTCTGTTTATCATTAAGTTTGTCAGTCATGGGGGTGACAATGAATCCCGGCGCAATAGCGTTGGCTCTGATTCCCCTGCTTCCGAATTCTCGTGCAAAAGTTTTAGTAAGGCCGATGGCTCCCGCTTTAGAAGCCACATAGTTAGCTTGTCCGGGATTACCCTGAATACCGACGACCGATGCCATGTTGATGACAGATCCTTTGATTTTTTTCTTACACATAGCTCTAATAATAGGCTTGGAGATATAAAACATGCTGGAGAGGTTCACTTTGAGAACCAGATCCCAGTCTTCTGACTTCATACCGAAAAGCAGACCATCTTTGGTGATTCCCGCATTGTTGACAAGAATATCAATACCGCCGCTTTTCTCGAGGATCTGAGCAACAAGATCATTCATCTGAGCCTCGTCGGCTACGTTTCCGAGGAAGAGCTCAAGAGTTCGACCATTCTCTGATGCAAGAGCTTTGAGTGAATCCAGATCCTGTCCCTCGTCGAGTGAGATAATATAGACATCGGCACCATTGAGAAGATATTTCTTCACAATTTCCATTCCGATCCCCTGAGTTCCACCTGTAATTAATGCTTTCTTTCCTTCTAACATCATATATGCCTCCACTTAATTTTATATTCTACCAGCGTAAAAGATTTCCGCCGTATGCCAGGCCAGCACCGAAACCGACAGTGAGAATAAGATCTCCTTTTTTTAGAACACCTTTTTCATCCATCTCGTTAAGAGCGATGGGAACTGTCGCTGCCGATGTATTGGCAAATTCCTCAATATTCAAATAAAATTTTTCCATAGGAATTCCGAGTCTTTTCGAAGCAGCCTGTATAATTCGTTTATTTGCCTGATGAGGGACGATGTATTTCAGATCCTCTTCTTTCAGGTTATGTTTTTCCATTAGAATTTTAACAACATCGGTTACTGCTCTTACAGCAAAGTTGTAAACCAGTCTTCCATCCATAAAAATGAACGAATCCTCATCTACAGGATCACCCATTATAAGAGGATTTTTAGATCCGCCCTTTTGCACTTTAAGAGCTTCGGCACCGCTTCCTTCAGATCGGAGGTAACTGTCAAATATCTCTGATTTTACACTCTCTGTTTCTCCGAGAAGTGCAACTCCCGCACCATCTCCAAACAATACACAGGTGTTCCTGTCATTCCAGTTCAAATAAGAAGAGAGCTTTTCCGCTCCAACAACCAGAACCTTCTTCATTCCGCCCAGAATGAGAGATTTCCCAACTTCTAGGCCGTATATAAATCCGGTACACCCCTGTGCCAGATCAAATGCACCGGCATTACCGGCTCCGAGCATTTCCTGAAGGACACTGGCTGAAGCGGGAAAAATTTGGTAATCGGGAGTGCTGGTGGCAAAAATTATGCAATCCAGTTCATCTGCTTTGACTCCCGCTTTTTCAAGAGCTTTCACAGAAGCATGATAAGCAATGGAGGAACATGTTTCATCTTCCGCTGCAAAATATCGGGATCCTATGCCCGTATGAGATTTGATCCATTCATCTGAAGTATCGATATTATAATTCTCAGCCAGTTCATCGTTTGTCACCCTTTTTGACGGGGTATACGCACCTACTGACAGAATTTCAACCGCCATTCATTATCCTCCGGGGTTTAATAAATCTTTATTCGGCTAACCGCAATTCTCCGAGATCTCTTTATTGTTAACACATTTTGCAAAAATGTCAATAATAACACTTCCACCCTCATGTGTTATTAACAGGATAATCCAATAATATTAAATCTCCATGTTTTTTTTCTCAGGCAATGCTAAAATCAAGAGAATATGAATGCTGCAGTGCTGGCGGGAGGCAAAGGTTCCCGGATGAATTACAGGGACAAATCCAAACTCCTATTTAAAGATGAAACTTTTCTTGAGATTATCATTTCAAAACTGATTGGTTTTGAAACAATCATGGTCATATCCAATAGAAACAGAAGTGAGTATTCGGGTATTAAAGCTGAATTTCATAAGGACCTCATTAAGGACATTGGTCCGCTTGGAGGAATATACACAGCACTGGAA
>JADGDJ010000232.1 GCA_016744925.1 Spirochaetaceae bacterium | reverse complement strand
GAAGCAGTATAAGTAAATGTTACAGATGTGAAGAGGTAACTGAATCCTACAATACGGAGATAAGATGTCCCGATAAGGACAACTTCAGGATCTTTGCTGTATATTGATAAAATAAATTCAGGGAATAAAACAGCTCCGATTGTAAAAAATAAGGAGGCTCCACCTGATAAAAGTAGACTTAAAGAGTGAGATTCTCTCAGGCCGGGAATATTTTTTGAGCCCCAGAACTGACTTGCAAAAACAGAGGCTCCGCTGCTGATACCGAAAATTATCAGAACCATTAGAAAAAAAACCTGATTAGAGAGGGCTACTGCGGCGATTTCTGTTTCCCCCAGTTGTCCGATCATAAGTGTATCCACCATATTCAGACTTGACTGAATGAGGTTCTGAAAGGCAACGGGAAGAGCTATGGCAATCATAGATCGGAAAAAGAGTTTATCTTTGCTGAGCTTCATTATTAATTCTTTTAAATATTTCATAATTTACAAGGCTGAACATAGATCTTTAATCGGGGGCTGTCAAGAATACTTGCCCTATTAAATCTTCAGAGATCTGCTTGAATAAAGTCGTATATAAAGGTATATTTGGAGCAGTGAATAACAAAGTTAAGGTAGACTAATTTGAAGAAAAAACTTTCTGATTTAAATATTGGTGATAGCGCTGTCGTAAGTGATGTCCGGGCAAAAGGTGAAGTGAAGCGAAGACTTCTTGATATGGGTCTTTGCCGGGGTGTCGATTTTTCCGTTATTAGAATTGCTCCTCTGGGAGATCCCATCGTTATAAAGATAAAAGGATTCGACCTTTCTTTGAGAAAAGAAGAAGCCGCTTCCATTACTGTTGAAACGGATAAAAATACAAAACGTACATTCGGTTTGGAAAAAGACAAGCTCTTTTCTCCTGTTGAAAAAAGTGTAGAGATACCAGAAAAAGTCGTGAGTAAGTCCATCAATGTCGCTTTATTGGGAAATCCCAACAGCGGGAAGACTTCACTCTTTAACTGCCTGGCTGGAACTCATCAGAAAGTTGGAAATTTTTCCGGTGTCACAGTAGAAAAATTTGAAGGATTTATTAAATACAAAGATTATGAAATCAATCTGATCGATTTGCCCGGAACATACTCCCTCACAGCGTATTCTCCTGAAGAAGTCGTAGCCAGAAATTATATCATCGAAGAAAACCCCGATGTGGTTGTCGATGTCATCGATGGTACAAATCTTGAACGGAATCTCTATCTTACAACTCAGATAATGGAACTGGAAGTGGATGTTCTCTATGCCATAAATATGGTTGATGAAGTGGAAAAACAGAATATTAAAATTGATATTCAACAACTCCAGAAACTTTTAGGATCCCATGTGGTAACAACATCGGCGGCTAAAAACCGGGGGATCGACTCCCTTCTGGACCATATAATCCGAGTCCATGAAGGGCATATCAATATTGTTAAAAATAAACTCACCTACAGTCGGGATATTGAAGATCAAATCAGTAAAATTAAAAATATTTTGTCTTCCGATTCTTATCTCTCCGAAAGGTACAACCTCCATTGGCTCGCAGTAAAACTCTTGGAAAACGACCAGCTTGTTTATGAACAGGTAAAGCAGAGATCCATATGGATCAAAGTGGAAAGAGCTCTTGTTGATGCCATGGAAATCTTTGAAAAAGTATACGACCGTGACCCCGATATTATCATCACGGAAGATAGACATTCTTTTATTCGCGGTGCCATCAGGGAGACTGTTCAAATCCCAAAGAAGGTGAAAAAAAATATAACGGATCATATCGACGATATTGTCCTCAACAGAATCCTCGGGCTACCCATCTTTTTTGGGATAATGTGGCTTATTTTTCAGTTCACTTTTACTGTGGGACAATATCCTATGGATTGGCTCGATAGTTTATTCGGGTATGTCGCTTTCATTATCGGAAATATTTTACCCGATGGTTTCTGGAAATCTTTAATTGTAGATGGAGTCATTTCCGGTGTGGGGGGTGTTCTCATCTTTGTTCCCAATATACTTCTCCTTTTTATGAGTATTTCCCTATTGGAAGCGACAGGATATATGGCCAGGGCCGCTTTTGTCGTAGACAAAGCCATGCATAAAATCGGACTGCACGGAAAATCTTTTATTCCCATGATTACAGGATTCGGATGCTCTGTTCCGGCGATAATGGCCTGTAGAACATTGAAAAATAAAGCAGACCGTATAACCACGATGATGATTATAACGTTTATGAGCTGCGGTGCCAGGCTACCTGTATATATTCTTCTAATCGGAGCTTTTTTCCCTGCAGGACAATCGGGAAATGTTTTGTTCGGAGTGTATATGTTCGGTGTACTTATTGCGCTTCTCTCCGCATTTGTCCTGAAAAAAGTGGCGTTTAATGATCAGTCTGAACCCTTTGTCATGGAACTTCCTCCCTATAGAAAGCCTAAAGCCAGCTCTATTATGCATCAGGTTGGTTTTAAAGCGGGAATGTATGTTAAAAAAGCGGGGACAATTATTCTCGCCGCTTCAGTGCTCATCTGGATCGCAACAAATTACCCGCAAAGTGATAAAATAACTGAAGAGTACAGTGTGATTAGACATGAACTATCAATCGATTCCACCCTCAGTGAAGCAAAACTTGAAACTCTTCTACTTCAGGCGGATAGAGATGAAGCATCTATGCAAATTGAGCAATCTTTTGCCGGACGTTTTGGAAAATTGACAGAACCTCTTATCAGACCTTTAGGCTTTGACTGGAAAATTGGAATTTCTCTCACAGCGGGTCTTGCGGCTAAAGAGATTATTGTTTCAACAATGAATACAATTTATTCTGTTGAAGACACGAGAGAGGGCGGAAAACTATCCGAGGGTTTTAAGGATGTTACAGGTTATTCAACGGCTACAGCTCTATCTCTTATGATCTTCGTACTGCTCTATGCTCCCTGTGTCGCTGCTATTGCCGTTTTTCACAAAGAATCTGGAAGGTGGAAATACACGATTCTTATGTTTTCTTATACAATGGGCGTGGCCTGGATTATGTCTTTCCTCGTATATCGTCTCTCAATGCTCATATTTTAAGAGTCTGATTTCAAACAGCTGCATTTTTCTGTAAAAATCCCACTGGTTTTAAACTATAGTATAGAGAGAGATCAGGGGGAAAACAGAAATGACAGATGATAAATTTAATTCAATGTACAAAGAGATTAAAAACATTCTGACTGAGCTTTACGGTGTACAAGCGGGTACTCTACGTTATGAATATATAATTCATGGTTCAAAGGCATACCTGAAAAATCGCACAGATAAACAAATTGAGGATAATGATTCTTTTGATAAAAAGAATCCTTATGAAAATTTCAAAGGTAAAATATTTGCCATCTCTTATCCAGACAATGTCTATACGGATGATGAATATACACTGAGGACTTTAAAAAAATCTCTGCGAGATTATTTTCCTTCTATCCATGGTATTCACGTTCTTCCTGAGCGAACCATGAGTCATAGTGACCTCTGGCCCCAGGACTTTTTCTCTCTATTTTCCGTATCGATTTCAAACGATATAATACAAAAACTCACCACCATGGGAATTATTGATAAAAACAGAATTGTCACCAGTTTATATGAGGATAAAATTGAAGAATTTCTCTTTAATGAGCTGAAAAGTATTACAGGTGATTCCTCTGTTGAAACACGGGACAAGGTCTTGGCCGTTATGGACAGTGTCTGGAATTCCCATTTCAATGATGGTGGATTTTCCCAGAAAACCAGAGCCTTTGTGGATCCCCGGTTCGGAGGAAATAGCGATCTGGTAGATCTTACGGAAGACTATTCTACTATGCTCGACTATGTCGTCAATCACCTCGATGTGGACAATCCATACCTTGAAGAATTTAGAAATGGTAACAATGAAGGTGATGCTTTTGTCATTATTTATAGAGATAAATTCAAACAATTGGTCGGAGACCGGGTTCTTGAAAAAACTTTCCGTCCCAGACCATTTCCTCTTTTTACAGGTTTGAGAAAATATCCCGTTGCCAGTCTCGAAGGTGAAAATATTTCATCAGTGACCTGTGCCCGGGAGATGAATCGAATTTTTACAGCAAACCACATGGAACCTTTGGACAGTCGTCTTATAGTATTCCTTTCCATCTATTTTAAAATTGAAAATGACCAGGGTCTTACATCTGGAGATAAAAGAATCTTTGCAGATTTTGATCGTTTTATCGAAGAGCATCATATAGATACAACTACTATCTGGAATATTTCGGACATACAGGCCAAACAGCGGATCTTTAATAAACAGGTCATAGATTCTATGGAGACCTTTATGGAAAAACTGGGTTTTTCCGCCCGCTATGCCGATCTGTTTATGAATGACAGCGATCATATCTTCGGGAGAGAATTTTATGTATACACCACCTTTAGTGAGTCTCAGGCCGATGTGAATCCACTCTCCTTTGATGGATTCAAAATGATTATTGATGATCTTTTTCATCTCCTCTCCAGTGGCTCTCTGGCCATGATGAGAATGGATGCTATTAAGTATCTCTGGAAGGAGATCGGTTCAAAAAACTTCGATATGGATGAGGGAAATCAACTGATAAAAGTGATTAGAATCCTCATGGAGGTCACCTCCTGTTCAACTCTACCTCTCGATGAGATTAATAGCCCCGATCCCGTCGTTTATGCCATGGCAAAGGATGGGGGATTCGCCTATCTTTTCGGACAGGTCAATGCTGTTCCCACAGCCTTTAATACAGGAACTCTACAGCCCTTAATTCGTTTCAATAAGACCATGGAGGAGCTTTGTCCGAAAAATCTTCTTCGTTTTGTAATGCTCTCGACTCATGACGGACGATCTGTTCAGGGACTTGGAGTCCAGAGAAGCGATGGTCATGTGACTGTCGAACAATTCTACAATTTAAAAGACACTGTTGAATCCCGCGGTGGTAAACCAAAATTCAGAAGTGTTCCAAGAGGTGAGATAATCGGAGACACTTTCAGAAAAGTATTCACCGAAGCAGGATACAGCCAATCTATGGAAAAACTTCATAGTCTTTTTGAAGCAGAATCCATTGTCCGGGAAGACATTTTCCGGCTGAAGGATCAGAATATGGGTGAGTCAGATCTTCTTGAGGAGATTTCACTGATATTGAAGGTCGATGTGAGAACTCTAATGGGATCAGCGGCCATCGATTATTTTATTCAATGGATCATAAAGGGAAAAACGGCTTATGAATTGTGCTGTACATCGAGATCCGCTTTTTCCACTTTCGACAGTGAAGGTAATTCCATTACAGAAATTGAGGAAGCCCAGAGACTGGCTCTGGCCCAGTTATTTGTACTCACACAGGGGCAGGATGTTCCCGCTATCTATTTCAACGATTTAATAGGACTGGAAAATGACACTGAGTCATTTGAGATAAGCGGTAAACCGAGGGATCTCAACAGGCATAAAAATAAACTCGAAGAGATGAAAGATTTAATGGCAAATGATGGCTTTACAAAAATGTATATAAAGAAATTGAATGAAATTCTGAAACTTAGATCGGAAGATGAAGCTTTTTATCCGGCGAGTCTCCAATTTCAGTTTAAAGCACTCAATGACGGTGTTTTTATGAATCATCCCTGGCATGGAAATAATCATTCGATCATTCTTGGTAATATTTTAAACAAAGAGGTTATAGTCAGATTTAATATAGATGAAATTGATGGATTTGAATCAGAGACACTCACCGATAAGTTGACTGGACTGGTTATCAAACAGAAAGGAGACTTTTTTGAGATAATATTATCTCCTTTTCAATATTTATGGCTGAAATAGCCATTTTTCAGATCCTGTTATCAGCTTTCAGTTGCATAAACTTATCGATCAATTTTGCTGTAACCTCTTCGGGCAGCACATCGAGTACATTAATACCCGATTGTTTGATTTTTTCAATTGCTTTGTTTCTGTTGACGAACATCGATCTGGCTGCTGTTACACGAAATATGTCATTGAGAGAATGACCGACTCTAATGGCTTCCTCCTGAAGGAGGCGGTCTCTCAACAAGAGAAATAGAACAGCGTTTTTCCTGTTGAGTATTTTAAGATTATCTCTGAACATGGCATAATTTATATCATCAATTAAATCAGTCACCATAATGATCAGGCTTCTCTTTTTTACAGTCTTTTGTAAATGTGAGAATACTCTCGAGTAATTTGACTCGACAAACTCCGGTTGAATGGGTGTTAGAAAATTGATGATTTTTTTCATGGGATTACCATGCAGAGGAGGGGAGAAGTCCCCCTTGACCTTATCAGAAAAAGTGATGATTCTGATTCGATCTCCCATATTAATGGCAACATGTGCCAGGACAAGTAAAGCTTCTATTGCCAAATCGATGGACGAAAGTGTATTTTCTTCGGATGTCATCAGCCTGCCGCAATCGAGAACAAATATCACATCATTGACACTTTCCATCTGAAACACTTTTGTGACGGGCCTATTGAAACGAGCTGTTGCTTTCCAATCGATAAAACGGGCATCGTCGTCTATGGAATACTCTCTCAGAGATTCCAGTTCAGATCCCTGTCCTTTGTAGCGATTCTTGTGTATGCCCATTTCAAACAATCGGTTATTCCTTGAAAGAAGAAAATACTCTTTGAGGCTGCGGTAGTCAGGATAGACTCTCATGGGATAATTTGTTTCAATTTTCCTGTATATTTTGAAAAGAGACAGTTTTGAATCGTAGCGGAAATGTAGGGCCGGAAGATTGTAATCACCCCGTCTTAAGGGAGTCACGGGAAATTTGATAATATTTTCTGTCGCCGCAGTTATAGTATAGCTGCTTTGGGAACTATCATATTTCCAGAAACGGGGAAGATCTGCATGAATCTCACATAAAAAGTCATTTTTCTGATCTGTTGATATTAAAAAAAGAATATTTCCCGGCTGATTCATATAAAAAGATGTTTCTCTGTCGATACTCACCTGGAAGTTCAGGTTTTGAAATGCCCAATATAAATCGTAGAAAACCAATATAAGAATAATGAGATCACCCAGTAGAATTAAATTTCTACTCAGGGGAAG
>JADGDJ010000020.1:11099-36329 GCA_016744925.1 Spirochaetaceae bacterium | reverse complement strand
TCTATGTGTTATATGTGAAAAACAGCGATATACAGTTGAAATTTAAGGTATTTTTCGAGAAGGATATTTTGAAGCCTCTCTGGAATATCAGCCTCCCCGGAGGTCTCGAACAGATTTTGATGCAGCTCTCATTTCTCGTCATGGCTGTAATCATTTCCCAGCTCGATACGGTTTCCGAAGCGGCTTTCCGTGTTCTGCTGCAGATTGAGTCCCTGTCGTTTATGCCGGCCGTGGGAATGTCCATCGCCACGGCGACTCTCGTCGGGAAATCTCTCGGTGAAAAAAATATCGATAGAGCTTCGGAAGTGGGATTTCTCAGTAGCGCCATAGGTTTGGCATGGGCGGTTTTCATCGGAACCGTATTCATAGTTTTCCCCTCAGCCATTTTAAGTCTCTTCACTAAGGACAGTCTGCTGATTCAAGCGAGTATAACAGCTATGCTGATCATCGGGATTAATCAGATCGGTCTGAATTTTCATATTATTATGTCGGGAGCCTTGAGGGGTGCCGGAGATACGAGAGCCGTTATGATCATTAATTCTCTGAGATTATGGCTGGTATTTGTTCCTTTGATATATGTTTTCGTTCTCGTCTTAGAATTGGGCATCGCCAGTATCTGGTATGCAGAGTTCATCTCTTTCATCATATTCGGCACCCAGTTGTTTTTCCGGTTTAAAAGCAGGAAGTGGGCGAATGTGAAAGTCGACGGTCCAGATATCACCGAAGAAAATGGAAAATCTCCTCTGCAGAGAAAATCAGGCGAAGCTCTGTGTGACGCCTGAAAAAGCGATGTCTCATTTCACATTCTTTGCCAGGCCGGCAATGGATGTCTCTCTGTATGAAGAATGGATGTCCTTTCCCGTTTCGGTCATTGTCAACACGACTTCGTCAAAGCTGACCCGGTGACGGCCATCTGAGAACAAGGAGTATACGGCAGACTCGTAAGCCCGACCTGCGGCCAGTCCGTTTCGCTCGATGCAGGGGATCTGAACATATCCGCCAACGGGATCGCAAGTGAGTCCCAGGTGGTGTTCAATTCCCATTTCTGCGGCGTATTCTATCTGATCCAGCGTTCCACCGAAGAGTTTTGCCGCAGCGGCGGCGGCCATTGCGCAGGCTGTACCGACCTCTCCCTGACATCCCACTTCCGCACCGGATATGGAACCGTTGAATTTTACTATGTTGCCAATTAATCCGGCTGTGGCTATCGCTTTGAGAATTTTGCTATCAGAATAACTATACTCCTCCTGAAGATTGTATAGAACCGCAGGGAGAACACCACAGCTACCGCAAGTCGGTGCCGTAACAACAACTCCGCCACCGGCATTTTCCTCGGAAACAGCGAGAGCATAAGCAAAAATTTTCCCTCTGTTTCTCAAGATTCCTGAGGAATTGACCGCTTTGGCGTAATAGGAAGAGGCTTTTCTGGATAAATGTAGATCTCCGGGAAGAACACGTTCATTTTCCAGGCCGTTGGTGATGCTCTCTTTCATTTTGATCCAGACTTCTGCCAGATAATCCCAGATCTTTTCCCCTTCGTTATCCTCGACAATTTCCCAGAGCGATTTTCCGCTCTCTCTCGCATGGGAGAGAATCTCATTCATGGTCGTTCGGGTGTAGACCTGATTTTTCTTTTGTCCCCAATCCTCTTCGGCGACAATCGCGCCACCTCCGACGCTGTATACTGTCTGTGAACCCAGTATTTTGCCCTGTGCATCGAGAGCGTAAAAAATCATACCATTCGTGTGCTTCGGCAATACTTTTTCGGGGATCCAGAGAATTTCCACTTCTTTGGGCGAGAAGGTCTCGACGAGTATTTTGTCGGTGAAATGTCCCTTGCCCGTCAGGGCGAGGCTTCCGTATAAAGCAGCCTGATAAGATGCCGCCGAAGGATGTGTCTCTATGAATATTTGTGCGGCTTTTGCCGGACCCATTGTGTGTGAGCTCGAAGGACCTAAGCCTATTCTGTATATATCTTTGATAGTTTCCATAATTAAGTCAGTATATTAATGACTTTGACTTCATCTGTCAAAGGGATGGTCTGATGGTCATAACGGGCGTTAAAGTAAAATCCGTCGCCTTTTTTCAGATGGAATTCCTCGCTGCCGATTTTCATCAGCATCTCCCCTTCGAGAATATAGATGAACTCGTCACTATCGTGATTCGTCGTGTGCAGCTGATGCTCGTCTTTTTTCGTGACGAAATAAAAGGGCTGGATCTTTTTATCATCGTGATTGACGGCAAAGGGAAACATTGAATAGCCCTTCGCCGTTTTGATCAGATTCTTTTCGACATCCACTCTGTGATCGTGGACGAATTCGCTATTTTTATCCTCATTGAGAAGATGGGAGACTTTCGTATTGAGCGATTCGGCTATTTTGTCGAGAACACCGATAGAGGGCATTACCTTGCCTTTTTCGATCTTCGACAGATGACTTTTTGTAAAACCGCATAAGTCAGCGATATCCTGCTGGGTTTTCAGTTGATCCAGTCGAATTTTCTTGATGCGCATTCCTATGTCTACTCGATTCAATGATTGCCTCTCCTATAATTGTCCCGTGTAAGTATACCGGATATTATTGTAAAATAAAGCCTTAAAAAACTGAGGCCAATTCTGCATAGATATCCGCGACTAATTCAATTTCCCCAATGTCCACATTTTCATCAACGACGTGAGCCATTGTCGTTTTTGACGGTCCTATTCCTATGGTCGGAATTCCCCTTCTTCCGGCGCTTTCGCTACCGTCTGTACAGAAAGGGTAGGTTGTGAATCTTGGTATTAAGCCTAGCGATTTATAGGCTTCTTTTGATTTTGAGATCAGGGGCGCATCACCGGATAGTTTCCATCCCGGGTAAAATCTTTCCGATCCGATCTCTTCTCCTGTATAACATTTTCTGTATTCTTCAGCTAGTCGAACCGAAGCACGGAAATTTTGATCGTTTTTTGAAATTTCCTCTATACATTTTTTGATAGGTGCAAGAACCGATTCAACCGTTTCACCCTCAATCAGTCTTCTATCGAGAGTCGCCTTACACTTGTCTGGGATAACAGACGAGCCGGGGTAGGGTGACGAGATAATATCAGTTGTCACCAGTATTCCCTCTCCGAGATCTTCCGATAGGGGAACGGGCAGAGATTTCACTTTTTCCAATAGGGGGAGCATGTTGTAAATCGCATTGACGCCCCGGTCGGGTGTCGCCGAGTGGGCATTGACCCCGTAAGCTTCCAATTCGATTTCTGCTCTCCCTTTCTGACCCACGCAGATAGCCAGCTCGCTGGCTTCTCCGAGGACAACGGCGTCGGGTTTGATTTTATCGAGTACTTTTCCGAAACCGACGCCTTCGAAAATTTCCTCAAAAACAACGGCCGCAACATACACGTCCGCTTCGTGATCTTTCAGTTTCATTTCTGCGGCGCCGTAAATCATGGCTGCGAGAGCGCATTTCATATCCGCCGTACCTCGGCCCCATATCCGGCCGTCTTTCAATTCTCCGCCGAAAGGATGTACCGTCCAGTCATCGGGAGTGGGCACTCCCACCACATCCATATGACCTTCGAACATGATGGATTTTTTCCCGTTCCCGTTTATTTTACCAATAACATTTCCATAGGAGTCTCTCTGTACTTCATCATATCCAAGATCATTCATTTCCTGAATTATCAGCTCTGCTACGGCTCCCTCATCTCCTGAAAGACTTTTTAGTCTGATCAGATTCTGGCAGAAGCCAATTAATTTTTCCTTGTTCAAAGACTTCTCCTAAAACTTATATCCAAAATTTCTGTGTTGTTGAAATAACTTTGCAGCCATCGGCTGTCACGAGTAGATTCTGCTCGAAGTTGACAGTTCCCACTCCTGGTTTGTACAGGCATTTCTCTACGGCCAGATACATATTTTCCTGAACGGACATTTCCTCTTCTTTGATAAACCAGGGTCTTTCCCAGGTCATGCCTATGCCATGTCCCCAGTGGGGAGGGAATGCCGCATAAATCTCTTCGGGATCAGTCTGTTTCGACGAAAGGGATATGCCATGTTCTTCGAGATATTTATCTCCGGCATTGACGATTTCGCTAATTTTTGCTCCCGGTTTTATCAGACTGATAACGTATTCGCAGGACTCTGTTACTTCCGTAATCATTTTTCTCTGAGTCTCATTCGCTTCGATGCCGACGACGGTCGTTCTGCCGAAATCGCATATGAATCCCTCATAGACAATTATGAGATCGACTTTGAAAATATCTCCGTTTTCCATTTTTCTGTGGCAATCGAAACCGGGGAAATCTATGCTGTGTACGGGATCGCTGTTGGGTCCCGCATTGGTTACGACAAAATAGAGAGCCGCACCGTTTGAATAGATGTGATTCATGGCGGGACCTAATACCTGGCTTTCCGTTTTGCCCGGCTCTACGGCCTCCATAATCAGTCTGACGGCTTCACTGCCGATCTCACAGGCTTTTTTTTTTTTTTTTCTTTCCCTAGGGGTTTTGATCAGTGACATCTCTGACAATATGTCATCACAGGGAACCAGATTCAGTCCCGGCATATTCTCAAACATCTGACGGCTGATTCTGTGAGTCAAAACATCTTCGAAAATAATCCCGGCATCACCATTGTCCATAGATAATTCTGACGCCGTATCGGCTATAAGCTTGTGAAAATCTGTGGCATAGCGGATATCGTTTATGGCCACCAGGTCCTTTCGGTACTCTTCTGTCGTTACGAGTAGGACCGATTCCCCTTCTGCCGGTATGAGCAGAAGAGAGTGAGACCGGCCGCTCCAGAAGGGCAGTTCATCGGGAAGATAGCAGCGCTGCTGATAATGGTTTGCAAAGAAGGCTCCACCGGCGTGTCGATCGAAGGTTCCGCCGCCTCTGGAACAGACATATATTCCGGATAATCCTCTCGAACGGGCTTCTTTCTGACAAGCGAGTCGTCTTTTTTCAAAATCTTCAAATGGTACATTATAGGCAAACATTGCTACTATCCTCCTCTATTTATCGATAAATCAATTATTTAGTTGACATGAAAGCATTGACTTCAGCTTCCAGTTTTTCGAGAACCTCGGCTGGTCTAGCTCCTGTTTTTTCCTTGAAATACTTACGTACAGGAAGCGCCGCTTTTTTAAACTCTTCAATCTGAGCTTCTGTAAGCTCGATTACTTCTACATTTTCTGCAAGAATTTTTTCGGCTGCGCTGTTGGCTTTATCCTGGAGTTCATAGGCATAATCGTGCATGTCATCAATCGTCTGGCTAAGAATTAACTGTAGATCTTCAGGAAGTGCGTTGAAAGATTTATCGTTGAGGAAAACTCCTTCTAAGTACATGATGTGGTTTGACTTGATAAGATAATCCTGAACTTCGTACCATTTCATATCCACAAGAGCTCCCAGTGGGTTCTCAACACCGGAAACCATATTCAGCTGAAGCGAGCTGTATACATCTGTGTAGGGAACTGGTGTGGGATTGGCATCATAAGCTTCGTAGTTTTTGATAATCAAAGGTGTATCCATGGTTCTGAAGGGCATACCTTTAAAGTCGGCTGGGCTTTGGATGCTTTTCTTAGTCAGCCAATCGCTGGCTCCAAGGGGCCACAAATCCATAAGTTTTAAGTTTTTCTCAGCATATATTGCGGGTAGATCGTATTTGGCAACATGACTTTCAGCCAGAAAATCGTAGGCCATCTTCACATCAGTCGGGAGAAGATAATGAAGGGCAAAAATCTGACCTTCCGGAACAATAGTCGCCACATTTCCGGGACTGACGATTGCCATCTGAGTAGCACCAGTCAGAAGATGTTCAATAAGATCTACACCGACGCCCAGCTGTCCTACCTGAAATATTTCGAACTTAATTCTTCCTTTACTCAGCTCTTCGACTCTTCGGGCCAATTCTTTGGCATAGAGGTCGGGAACGGTATCGGCGTATTCTTCGTGAGTGACCTTAAAGGTGTACACTTTATCAGCCGCATCGGAACTCTTTTCCGTTTTAGAACCACAGGACATCAACAGAGGCGAAACAAGAACCAAAGCCAGTAACAATTTTGCAATTTTCATAAATCTTCTCCTTTTTTTCTAAAAAAACTATTTAACAAGACTTCCAAGGAACAGTGATATGTCCGGGAAAGCCGAAATGAGCAGACAGGCCAGTAATAACATAGCGATATAAGGGCCTTCGTTTTTGATAACCTTTAAAAAGGGTTTGTCGAAGATGGCACTACAGGTAAAAATACTCGTACCGAAAGGCGGAGTCCCCGAACCGATGGCGACCTGAAGAGTCACGATAATTCCAAGGTGCACAAGGTCGATACCGGCAGCAGCGGCAATCGGTACGAATATAGGAGTTAGAACCAGAATAACGACGACGGCTTCGACGAACATACAACCCACGAAATAGAAGATATTCACAGTGAGAAGTATTTTGAAGACTGATGGATCGTTGCCCAGAAGACCTTCGGTCATAAGCTGAGGAACTCTTGCATAGGATATGATCCATGAGAAAGAGGCTCCTACTGCTACGAGTATGAATACGACAGTCGTGATGATCCCTGTCGATAGGGCAATTTTGTAGATGTCGCGCAATTTTATGCTTTTGTACACTCCCACTTCAACGATCAAAGCATAGAGCACAGATACGGCAGCCGCTTCGGTAGGACTGAAAATTCCCGTGTAGATACCACCCATTATTATGAGGGGGAATCCGAAAGCAAGAAGGCATTTTTTTGTTGCAGCCATTCTCTGGGTCATGGTCGCTTTGTCCATTCTCGGAATCTTTTTGACCTTCGCATAAAAGGCGCTGTATATAGCAAACATTATGATGATGAGAAGCGCGGGACCTAAACCGGCGATGAAAAGATCGCCAATGGAAGCGCCGCTGGCTACACCATAGACAACCATGCCGAGGCTTGGAGGTATGAGGTAGGCTAGATTGCTTGAGTTTATTATGAGGGCCATAATTTCACTGTCGTCATAACCTCTTTCGAGCAGTTTCTTGCGAACGGGACGTCCTACAGCTACGACAGTTGCCTGAGTAGAGCCTGAGATTGAACCGAACATAGCGCAGGTGACGGAAGTGGTCGTGGCCATTCCTCCTGGAAGGTGCCCGACAAAACTCTCGACAAAATCGAGGAGCCTGTTTGAGGTCTGACCCGTACACATGATATCCGCAGCGAGCATAAACATGGGAATTGCCATGAGTACCGGGCTTTGAACTCCCAGAACCATTTGCTGAACCGACGTGAACACTTCCACATCGGGCATAAAGGTCAGCATATAAAACAATGTTGAGAAAAGCATTGTCATCATCATGGGGAAGCCCATGAGAAGCAATATTATCATTATCGCTAGTAGACTAAAGAGCATTATCTTCACCTCCGGCCACTTTTTCCGTACCGATATACAATTCCGGTTCTTTGATATTCATAATAATATTTAGGAAATACTGGATAGCTCCCAATCCGAACCCGACGGGAACGACGACGATCCTTATCCATGCGGGCAGTTCCAGCGCCGAAGTCACTCTTCCCAGCATTCTCGTGTAGCCGATGTATTGGAATGCGATGTAGCAAACATAAACATAGGTGATGCAGGTTATAACGGAAATGGCAATGATCAGAACCTTCTGTATTTTAAGCGGAACGGCATCGAAGATCGCCGACATTCTGATGTGGCGACCTTTGCGGGCGGCATAACCGATTCCGCTGAATGTGACCAAAATGATCAAAGTGACTCCCAGCTCATCTGCGGCCGGGATGCTGTTGGAAAATACTTTCCGTGCAATGACATTGGATATGAGGATCACGGCCATCAGCATTATGCTGACAGACAGTATCCATTCCGTAATCATTGAAACGAAATCATCGATTCTATTGAATATACTCATTTAACCTCCAAACTACTAAGGTGACTGTTAGTCAACCTAGTTGATTGTGGAGTCGAAAATGGAAGCTGTCAACAAAAATCCTATAATATTTTTATGGGTGTGAACTCCATTGGCTTAAGTTGTTGATTTGAGGATTTGGCTAAGGTTTATGAGAGCAATCTATAAGATCAATTGTCGATTTGCATCAGATAAGAACGAAGGTTGACGCTTTTGTTTTTTAACCCCAGCTTGTCGCGCACTTTGTTTCGGTGATTCTCTACTGTTTTCTGAGCGATATCCAAAGCATCGGCAATATCCTTAGAGGTTTTCCCCATGCGAATGAATTCTGCCACTTTAATTTCTGATGGCGTCAGGATCTTGTAGAGTTTGGAAACCGAACTGGCCGGAGATATAAATTCCAATAAGTTGGATTTGATAATATCGAGGCAGAGTGAAACGATGGGGTCGTGAATTGTATTCTGAAGATGTTCCAGACCGTCCAGGTAGTGATCCTGTATTTCCAGACTGAGCTTCTCTTTATTCTCTGTCGAATCCATACTTCGTATTTCATCGAGCAGTTTCAGGGCTGTTTGAATATTTTCCAATCCGCTTTCGGTCTGTTCCAATTCTGTTTCTTCATTTATTTGCTGAGTGATTTTCTGCTGATTAAATAGAGTGATCTGCAGGAAGAAGTGGTTTTCAAATTCTACCTGAGTGAAAAGTGTGAATTCGAGAATATTATTTTTCAGGGTAATTTCAAAAGAATCGCTTCCTGAGAGACCCATGAACTTCCGAATCTGCTGTATATTCCCTTCATCGAGAATATATTCGCAATCGGAGAGTGTTTTCAATCCCAGACGGTCCGGTATGTTGTGGTAGACTATTTCCTCATCCCCTTTCAGGACCAGGAAATAGATATTATTTCTGGACAGGACGCTTTCAAGGAAAGATTGTTTCTTTTCAATTTTCCCTTTCTCCTTGAAGAGATCTTCGAGCATTGTCATTATCTTGTTGTTCGGGTCTTTATCCATAACGTTCATAGTCTACCATAAAGCAATATTTGAAAACAGGATTTTCATACTTCCTGTTTCGCATTGAGGAAAAAAGAAAGCAGATCAGTTCATTGATCCGCTTTTACAATCAAAGCGGAAGGCTCACAGGTGAAGAGGTGCTGAAATCGATTTGTCTTCCTGATATAATTCCTGCGGCTTCTCTTGCGGAACACAATCGGCTGGAAAAAGTGCAGAGATAACTTACGCCTTTGGGATACACACTTATTTCATAAGGACTTCTTAAACCGATGATTATAGACTTCCCACCATACTGCTCGGCTATTTTATTCACAAGTGCCTGTTGTCTCTCTTTCGCAAAATCCTCTCCCGGTAGCGGATAGTCTTCGGTTACAAGCAGTATGGCATCGGCGGAAGCACATTGATTGTCCGTATCGGAAAAAGCCTCTTCATAAGAGAGGAAGCGGATCTCTTTGTTCAGAATTTCAAGAGTCTCCTGAAAAGCCTGATAGGCCGGTTTTTTTTGATTTGGTCCAATTCCCCGTTCATTCATCATATTGGCGTAACTCTCTTTCGGAGTCGCATTTATGCATAGAATATCTCCCGCATGGGGAATCGGCCAGAATCCTTTTCGAAGAAGAGATATACTTTCTTTTGAGATTTCTGATTCTTTAACAATAATATTTTTTCTCTCAGTCTCAGAGAGCGGCCCACTCTTCAATTTCATCTTGTTGAGCTTCATATCCAGTATTCTGAATAGTTTTTTGTCCACGACCTCTTCAGGGAGCTCTCCCTTTAGAATGGCGTCTTTTACCATTTCCAGGGAAGCTATTTGCTTGGGGAGATAATCGGTGTTATGGTCGTAGTGTTCTTCGGACAGCATGACAACATCGACTCCCGCATTGAGAGCCATCAGGGTCGATTCGGCAGGGTCGTAGTATTTTCTGATCGCACCCATATTCATACTGTCTGAGAGAATGACTCCATCAAATTTCATCTTTTTTCTTAGTATGTCATTCAGTATCACAGGAGACATCGTTGCCGGCAGATCCTTATCGATCTGGGGAAATCGGATATGGGCCGTCATGACCATATCGGCACCGGCATCTATCCCTTTCTGAAATGGTAGCAG
The DNA here is from genome assembly GCA_016744925.1 of Spirochaetaceae bacterium. Classification (GTDB taxonomy): domain Bacteria; phylum Spirochaetota; class Spirochaetia; order DSM-2461; family DSM-2461; genus Spirochaeta_F. The sequence continues at coordinate 26,331 of JADGDJ010000020.1, read as the reverse complement.
ATCTTCATTAAACAGATCTTCGAGGGATTTATCCACTTCGGGTATTTCTCTGTGAGAATCACCACCGGTTCCTCCGTGCCCGGGGAAATGTTTCAGTGTTGTCAGTATTCCCGATGATGCCGCTCCCGATACCGCTTTTTCAACACTTATAGAAACTCTGTCGGGATACTCTCCAAATGAGCGTGTGCCTATGATAGGAGATTTCGGGTCGATATTGACGTCGGCGCAGGGGCTGAGAAGTGCATTGTAACCGACCGATAACATCTCCTTTCCGTATATTTCGTACATATCTCTGGTGAGATCCTGATTTTTTAAAGCGCCCAGAGCCAGGTTGCCGGGACCCGTATGCGATTGAGGAAGCAGGACACCCCATGCTCCCTCCTGATCGACTCCCAGTAGGAGTGGTATCTTCTGAGGCGTAGCAGATCCCATTTTCTGTAGAGCTGCAGATGTGTCCGATGCTTCCATAAAAGTTTCGCCATTGTCCTGACTTATATAACATCCGCAGATTCCATATTTCTCTATAAGCGGTCGTATTACTTCGGGGTCTTTTCCAGGATAGGCCAGCAGAAACAACTGTCCGACTTTATAATCGAGAGTCATTTCATCTATCAATTGTTTTATATCTATTTTGCTGTACTTTTTCATGAAGAATTATCCTTTTTTCTCTCTCATAGTTAGAGACACGGCTATGATTATAATTAATCCTCTGAAGATCATCTGTTGATCCACTGAAAGACCCAGGAGGATGAGCCCGTTGTTGAGAATCCCCATTATCAGAGCACCGATAACCGACCCGATAACTGAACCTTTTCCTCCGAACATGCTTGTTCCACCGATGATTACCGCAGCGATGACAATCATCACTTCGTTTGTTCCCAAAGTGTATCTTGCGCCGTGTAATCTTCCTGTGTACAGAATTCCCGCAAAGGCGGCCAGGACGGAATTGATGACCATAACGGACATTTTCATGCGAGAGACTTTAATTCCAGAATACAAAGCGGAAATCTTGTTTCCACCAGTTGCCAGGACTTTTCTTCCAAAAGGCGTTTTTTTCAGTACAAGATGGCCGAGAGATCCTGCCAGAATCATCCAGATGAATAATACGGGAACCGGGCCGATATCTCCCGATCCGAAAATGAATGTGAACGTATCATTGTTGATCGGTATCGATTGCAGATGGCTCACCCATCGAGCTGTTCCGAGGATGATTCCGCTCATACCCAGGGTCACTAGAAAAGAGGGTATTCCCACCTTTGCCACAAAGAGTCCATTGATGATTCCTATTATGGCCCCTACTAGTAGGCCGGCTAAAATAGCCAGAATAATGCTTCCCGTGGCTCTTAGTACCTGCGCTGTAATAATTGCGGCAAGTGCTACGACGGATCCGAAGGAGAGGTCTATCTCTTCTGCGGCCAGGACAAATGTCATACCTACAGCCATAATCGAAATCATAGCAGTCTGCCTGGCTATGTTCATCAAGTTCGAGCCGGTTAGAAATCCCCTGTCAAAAAGAAGCACAGAAAATAAGAGAATTATTCCTGTGAATATGAAGTAGATTACATGTTCGCGCCATTTAATCTCTTTTAGTCTATTAGTCATTTTATTATATTCTCCTTAAACTGATTACTGCACTTTCAACAGCAGATCATCTTCGCTTACATCTTCCGATAAAAATTCTGTCAGTCGGCCTTTTTTCATTATATAAATGGAATCGCAGAATCCCGCGATCTCTTTAAACTCCGAAGAGATGAACAATACACCGTTCCCCTTGGAAGCATAATCCATAATTATCTTCATAATTTCATGTTTTGCATGTATGTCGACTCCGAAAGTCGGATCGTCGAGCAGGAGAATCTTTGAATCGCTGGCCAGACATTTTGCCACGACAATCTTCTGCTGATTCCCACCGGAAAGGTACCGGACAACTTGACCTGGGCCCTGGGTTTTAACATTGAGAGACTGTATGTAATGATTGGCAATTTTTCCTGTTTTTTCCCGATCGACAACAATGAATTTTTTCAATCGGTTTATAATGGACATAACAATATTATCCTCAACAGCAAAGTCCAGAACAAGACCCTGTTCGCGTCGGTTTTCCGGCACCAGAGTTATACCTTCGTCTATGGCTTTCGAAGAAGAAGAAATGTCCACTGCTTTACCGTTAACAAGAATTTTACCGGTCCGAAGTTTTTCAATTCCGAATAGTGTTTCCAATAATTCTGATCTTCCGCTTCCCAGCAGACCGGCAATGCCCACAATTTCTCCCGGATATATTTTCAAATCAATATTTTTGATCTTCTCTGTGTTGAGATCTTTCAGTTCCAGAAGTGGTGTCCCGCTTCTCATAGCCTTTTTTCTGTTCCATGATATTGATTCTGATTCGCCACCTGCCATGGCGTCGACGAGATATTTTAAATTGATATCTATTGTATCTTCTCTGAAAATGATTTTCCCGTCTCGGATCAAGGTCAGACTGTCACAAATCTTAAATATATCCTGTAGATAATGGGTTATATAAATGATTGAAATCCCTTTTTTCTTCAAAGTTTCAATTACAGTGAAAAGGCTCTCAATCTCGGCGCTGGAAAGTGAAGCTGTAGGTTCGTCGAGAATAAGAACCTTTGGATTGTGAGAGAGAGCTTTGGCAATTTCAATTATCTGCTGTTTACCCACACTAAGATCTTCAACTTTGTCGTTTATGCTAATCTCCGTATCAACTCCGATCATAGAAAGAAGCTCTTTGGCGTTTTCACCGGCTTTCCTGTCGTCAATTAACAGGCCCTTTCTATAGGGATGGGTCTGAAGGAATATATTCTGAGCCACTGTGAGGCTGGGAATAAGGCTCAAATCCTGAAATACCATAGCTATACCTGCTTTCAGAGCTTCTTCGGGAGTATTGTATTCAAGATCTTTACCGAAAATCGAAATGGTACCGGAATCTTTTTTGTACACGCCATTGATGATTTTGACCAATGTTGATTTTCCTGCGCCATTTGTGCCTACCAAAGCATGAACCTCTCCGGCTTTGACTTTAAAATCAACGTCGTGAAGGATATGGACTCCGTCAAAACTAATGTTTATGGCCGAAGCATTTATTGAATATTCACTCATTCTATTTCCTTTTGCAAAACTGCGGACTCCATAGAGCCCGCAGCATAAATTACAGTTTTACTACTATTTTCTTGCTTTCAGGATATCTTCGGGAAGATCTCTGTTTAGCGAAAGTTTCCAGTGCGACTCTATATTGTCACGATCTACTTTGATGGCGGGAACAGTTACAAAGGCCGGAGTTTCTTTGTCGAGAATACTCAGGGCTCCCATTTTTGCTAGTGTTTCACCCAGAACGTAGGGGAGATCGGCGACCATTCCCTTCATATTCCCACCTTTTACCAGGTCCATTGCATTATTTGCACCGAGATCCATAGTAAAAACACCTACATTATCCTTGCCTGCCGCTCTCACGCCAGCAACAACACCTTCTGCGATTGTATCCCAGGGGGCATAAATAGCATCAACTGATGGATACTGTGTCAGAATGGCTGAGGCTATTACATCACCATCACTGGGATTGGCAATGCCTTTTTTTGCAACAATGTTGATTTCAGGATAATCTCTGCGCAGAACCGCTTCGACGGCTTTGTCCCGCTGATTTGTTACATAATAATTCGCATCGTGATACATAAGAGCCACATCACCTTTGCCTCCAAGAGATTCTCCAATCATTTCCGCTGTGGCCTGTCCCATCTGAAAAAGATCATCTGTTACAATTCCTGCGTAATCCACTCCATGTGTGAAATCGTTAGGCAGGTTGCTTATGAGAACAACTTTTACACCTTTTTCGATCGCCTGCTTTAATGCTACAGAGCCGCTGACAGGATCTAAAACAAGGGTTATGAGTATATCCGGTTTAAGAGCAAGGGTTGTTTCGATATCTGTTCTCTGTTTGTTGGGGTCCATTTCCGCATCGGTTACGGCAACTACTTCAATATTCAGACTTGAAAACATCGATTTGGCTCCGTCAATAACAGCGGAAGTCCAGTCCGATGAAGAGTGCATCAGGATTGCAGCCCTGTAATTTCCCTCTTTTATATTCATCACATCTTTATCCATGAGAGAAATATCGCTGTATGATGTGGGCGATTCTCCCATTGGACCAATTGTTTCATAAACAAAAGATTCTTCAGCTAATTCCTGTGTTCCGGAAGCTAATAGAGGTGATAGTGATAATGTCAATAAAATAAGTAACATGTAGATGTTTTGTAGGGTTTTCATTTTTTTCTCCTTAATTGTCTAACTTTAAAACCACTTTATACCTATATAACTGAGCTGTCAATGAATTTGTATAGGTATTATGTAGGTGTAAATATGATGATTTCTCATTGTCCCTAGTTAATGCTCCTATCAATTTCAGAAACGAGTCTTTTCTGTTACTGATACCAATTATAAGGTATTATTTTGCAAACATAGGATTTATAAGGAGGTAGGTCATCGGGAATTTACTAAAAATCGGAAAAGTCAGTGAGTTGGCCGGAGTCTCTGTTCAGGCAATCAGGCACTATGAAACAATGGATCTTATTTCTCCTTCAGCAGTCGACTACAAAAACGGGTATCGGTATTTCAGTGAAGATACCATTGGAGATATCTGGCGTATCAGCGTTTTGCAATCGGCTGGTTTTTCTCTTAAAGAGATACAAGATATGAGCGAACTTGAACCGGGTGATACGGCATCAATTCTGTTGGAACAGCGGGCGAAACTCAAAGAGAAATTAACCCGGGAGCAGATAGCCCTGCAATATATAGACAAGCAGATAAGCGCTCTGAAAAAATATTCTCAGGGAACAGAACAACAGGGGAGATACAAAACGTTCGAGGATCGATTCGGGCAGACGATCGTCACAACAGACGGAAGAAGCCTATTGGAGCACTTTGAAAAGTTGAAGTCTCTTAAAGGTTCACTGGGATTGAATCCCGATATGGTCAATCAGGCCTCGAGGCAATTGAATATTTCTCCACAGGGCAATGCTGAACTCCTTCAGCTGTTTTCTATCAATCATGATAGCCGTAAGAGAAATAGGGGAGATGACATTCAGAAATCCGGGTTATATTATTGCCGGACTATCATCGGCAGAGAGAATTTAAGCGTTTTTTATAAACAGATGATCCGCCGCATTCAAGAAGATGGACACACACTCCGGGGAGATGCCATCGAGATACTTCTCATCGATGGTAACCTCACCCGGAATTCCGATGGATTGGTACGGGAAGTGCAAATCGCAATCTGTTAGTGTTCTTTTAAGGTTCCTCTTTATAATCGATTCCATCGGCAAAGGTGAACCCATAATGCTTCAGAGACTTCAGAAAGTCGCTGTTACCTGTACGCGACCAATCTGCCGCATAATGAAGGGCAAAATAACGCTGAGCCATATGAATGGATCCGTAATCTTTGGCATAATTCAATGCCTTTTGCGCCGCATCATATCCGTTGACCGCCTTCGTCACTTTATATAGTGTATTCAGATTTTTTTCCGTTAGAGGAGGGGTTTGCCTCTGGCTATACTTTTTATCCATGTGAAAATTTAGCTCATCCATGGGCATTTCCCTGTAGCGTTCTTTGTGGATTATTACATCTTCGAGAAGTTTTGGGGCGATCTCCGGAGCTTTTTTAGGATATCCGAGAGAGACAATCACGACTGGAAATACACCGTTCGGCAGATCGAACATAGGTTTCAATTCATCAAAGCAGCTTTCCACTGTTCCCAGGTAGACGCTTCCAAGCCCTAGAGAGTCGGCTGCCGTGCAGATATTCTGTGCAGCAATTATTGTGTCCTGAAAGGCAATCCAGAAATGACGGTATCCGTCGAGGGCACTAAAGGGGGCATGGTTGTCCCGGGCCCATCTCTCTATGCGATGCCAGTCAATCATAAATAAAAGACTGACAGGAGCCTGCTCGACTATAGGCTGCATTGTGCCTGTATCCATCAAAGCCTTTTTCTGTTCGTTGCTGCGAATGGAAATGATGGAATAGGGTTGCAGGTTTCCTCCCGTCGCAGCATGACATCCCGCATTGATAATTTCAGTGAGCACATCTTCCGGGATATCTTTTTCTTCGAAAGATCTGACGCTGCCCCTTTCGTAGAGACATTTCATGGTTTCATTAGAATAATTCATCTTTTGTACCTCTGTATCTGATAGATACTGAGAGTGTAAAGTCTGTAGTAGTTATAGAGTCAATATGAAACCCGGTTCATCATCGGAAGGCCAAATCCGGGATGCATCTTTTTTCGAACGGCCACCTGCGTAGTGGCGAAAACTGAACAAAACGGCATAGGCAAAGATATTTTGAGTAAGGAAGAGATCTTAATAAAGAGATGGGTCAGGTTTGTTTCAGCCGAATGTTAATTTCTAGCTTATTCCCTTTTCCCTTATATTGAATGCCGTTGTAAAAGCTCATATTCGCCATGGCTACACCCCTGCCGTGTAGGTCAAATACTCTTTCGGGATCAATTTTCAGGTAGCGGTCATAGTCAAACCCACTTCCCATATCCTCAATGGTAATCTTTAACAGATCCTCTAATTTTTCAAAGAACAGCGAAACATATTTATTGCGGTTCTCCTGGTCTTCGAGTCTTTTTGCTATCTCCAGTTCCAATGTATCATTCATAAGATACTCTTCTTTTTTTTCATAACCTATTCCCAGGTTGCCATGTTCAACCGCGTTAATCAGTAACTCCGATAAACCGATAGAAATCTTTTCACTATGAGTAAACTCAGAAACCCATGAGGAGATATAGAGTGCTTCATCGGGTGTTTTGAATTGGATTTCTCCACTATTCAGATAAGCAATTATATTTTTATTTTGTGCTCTTATCTGTTTAGAAATGATTTTATGGTTTTCATATTCTTTTATCGCTTTTTTAAGAATAGTCGACATAACATGAAGGTCATAGGGTTTTGTCAAATAATAATATGCTCCGGCATTGATTCCCTCGACTATGCTCTCTTTATCGCTTTTTCCGGTTTGCATGATTATGGGGATTCCCGATAATTTTTTGTTCTGTTTGATTTTTTTTAACATTTCGATTCCATTCATTTTCGGCATCATCCAATCAAGAATAACAGCAGAAACATCGGGATTCGCTTCCAAAACAGCTAAACCAAGTTCACCATCTGGAGCTGTTAGAGGCAAGTATTTCTCATCTTCAAGAAAATCATCCATTAGTGTGATATTCGTCTGGTCGTCATCGACAATAAGTACTTTTTTATTTTCTAGAATCATGAATAAAGGCTCCGAATGAACAAACTTTGGGATTTTTTCTGTGTAATTATGGACCTAAAAAATGTTTTTATGAACAAAAATGGAATAATCCCTTATGAAGATTATAGTTGAATAGTTTTCAATAATCCAAAAAACTTGGAGTTTCTCTTTGGAACATTCATTAATCTAATGACATCCATTTTAATTGCCACAGAAATATACTAAATTTAAATTCTACTAAAATATAAATGGGCTAGGTTTATAATTGCAGGATGTAAGAATCAAAAAAATAATATTTTTTATATTTTCTATAATCACTTTAATTCTTTTCATTTCCAACGGATATTGGTGGTATGAAAGAGAAATAGAAAGATTGGAAATATTGAGTAAAGATTTGGTTGATGACCAGTTTGACATGTTGATCGCTGCTAAGGAAAACTATAGTAATGACCTGAAAATCATAAATTCCTATTGGCATTTGGATCAATTAAAACTATTGACCTCTGAACAGGAAAAAAAACAAATCATCAATATCCTGTATGAAGAAACCAGGGCTTTCCTTGATCTTAAAGTCGATTATGATCAATTTCGGATATTAGAAAGGTCGGGTATGGAAATACTCAGAATTGATAGAATAGATTCTCTCGGAGTCAGGAGCCCATATTCATCTCTTCAGAATAAATCAGACAGATACTATTTCAAAAATGTTATGAATATGGAAAAAATAGAAATATATTATTCTCTTCTGGATTTAAATATAGAACATGGTGAACTTGAGACTCCCTATAAACCGACTATACGTTTTGCATTGCCTCTCAATGCGCCGAACCCTGATTTTTTTCTAATATTGAATATAAACTTCTCACAATCTCTTAATAGTTTTCAACGCATGAATAAAAATGTTGAAATTGACAGTTATCTTATTAACCGACGTGGCTTTTTCCTCAGTTCTCCTCTAAAAAATCAGGAGTGGGGATTTATGATTGAAGAGCGAAGTGATCAAATAATCCAATCATCCACACCTGCAGTCTGGGAAGAATTGGAGCAGAAGGATTCAGGACTGGTTCATTTGGGGAAGCATTTCTATGTCTGGAGAAATATTTATCAATCAGATGAAGAATCCAGATGGACGATTCTTGCAGAAATAACTCCCGCAAACAACCGAATCGTTAGGTTTTTAATTCCGGTAATTACACTTTTGTATTTATTTATCAATACAATTTTTCTATTGGTTCTGAATAATTACTTTAGAAAAAAAATGACATTAAAATCCATTGTCGAACAGAAAACCTTTTTGGAAACAGACCTTCTGGAGAAAAAAAATATGCTGCGAAAAGCTGTTAATCTTCAGCAGAGTTTCATACAGAAAAAAATTCCAGAGGTCAGTCTATTTAATATTCACAATTTATTTATGCCTTGTGACAAACTCGGTGGAGATTTTTTCAGTATTATCAAAAGATCTAATGAAGAAAAAATGATCATAATCATTGGAGATTGTACTGATCATGGAATGAAGGCATCTATGGATGCATCTCTTTTATCAAGACTGGTTGAACAGAATATTGAAAGCTTATTTGAAGATGACCGAACAGATCTTTTTTTAAATCGTATAGGTCAACAGTACTCGAAAATCGCTGATGATGACCAGTTTCCTACAATGCTGGTTTTACTGATTAACATAACCACGGGGGAGATGTTTTACTCAAATGCCAATAGTGAATTGCCCTATATACTGAGAGATGACCAAGTGTTCAAATTAAAAAAAGTGGAAGGGTTTCATATCGGTTATTTTGATGAACCGGAATATAAAAGAGAGCATTTTATATTCAAAGATAAGGATCGGATGTTTCTTTATTCCGATGCGGTAATTGATATCATTAAAGAGAATAAAAGCAGACTTGGTTATGTAGGATTGGAGAATATATTAAATGAGAGTTCGGGGTCAGCGGATATTTTCTTTAAAAGCATCATAGACAGACTGAAAAGTGAGAATCGGAAATTTCCTTTGGATGATGATACAACATTAATTTTGCTGGAATATAAGGAAATTAAAGAAAAAGAATACAGGATACATTCTCGTGAAGGATGGCTGACTGCTCATGAAGAGATGAAAGAGTTGTTACAGGAATATGATTATTATCCGGATGAAATTATTCAAGTTTGTAAATCTGTCGATGAAATTTATCAACAGATTTTTCCTTTTGACATTGAAGAACATATTATCAAAACTTTAGTTTTTAAGATAAAAATCAGCTGTAAAGAAATTGAATTAATGATTCAAGATGAGGGTGGTGTGTTTCTGAGCATTACTTTGCCCGAAAATGAAATTCAGTTTACTTTCAAAAAGACCAAAGAACAGCGGATAACACTTCAAATATAAAGTAAGATTTTTACTTAGGCGACCTTATCGCATTTATATGAAAAGGTCTAAACCCGATTGCATCTTTTTTTCCAGTTCAATAAAATTGATCGACTGTACAATCTTTTCATAGTGCAAAGACTTGTTTCCTGTTTCGAATTCTACGTCCGATTTTTTACAGGTTCTGTTCAATGGATTATCATTTTTTTTCTCTTTTAATACTTTCATAAACATTTAAGACTCCTTATGTCTGTTGTCAAATCTAAAGTACACCCATAAGGAACAGAGAACCAGGACATATGTCTTCAACATTATTTTACTTTATGAAACTTTAATTGACATAAAGATGATGGCTCTTTTTTTTTATGTTTAAAATAGATACTCGCTTCTTTTTTAAGAGGAGGCTCATGCTCAGAACAAAAGTGAGAGCTTCGGAAAAAGGGACTGCCAGCCATATTCCCATGCTTCCCAGTATTGGTGGCAGGATTAATATTCCTAGAAGAACACCAATAAAAGAGCGACTTAAGGCTATGAGAGCCGAAGTTTTTCCCATATTGAGAGCTGTAAAATAGTTCGATGCATAGATATTGAATCCATTAAAAAGATAAGCCAGGCTGAATAAAGAGATAGCCTTTTTCAAAATTTCTCCAAATCCCTCTCCCGAATGATCAAAGAGCCTGGCAAAGAGCGAAGCTCCCCCCTGGAACGCCAGAAAAAGGATTAGTGAAAGGAGAAGCATCAATTTTAGAGCTCGAGAGGCAATGCGGTTCTCCGATTCTTTATCTTTTGCCCCATGAAAGAAACTCACGATCGGAGCAAATCCCATAGAAGTACCCAGAAGAAGGGAGATCATTACAAAATTCAGCAAAAACAGAGCCGAAATGGCTGCCACTCCCGACTCTCCCATTGTCTTTAAGATGATAATATTGAACAGGAACGTGGTAAATCCTCCGGATAATTCGTTGACCATCTCTGAGGATCCATTGACCAGACTGTCCTTTGTAAAGGTCCGGTCCCAAACGGGGCGCGTGAATTTCAGGTTCGATTTGGAACTGATAAAGTGTAAGAATGAGAGTATGGTTCCCACTGATCCGGCCAGAACAGTTCCCAGTGCGGCTCCGGCAATCCCCATGGCCAGAGGTCCCATAAAAATGTAATCAAGAATAATGTTGAGGAGACCCGTTATTAAGGTGATATTGAAGGCCTTATCCGGTGCTCCATCGGTTCTCAAGAGGAATTCGAAGGCGATTTTGGGGAGAAAAAGCGGTAGGGAAATCATTATGTAAAGAAGGTAGGACCGCGCATAGGGGGCCAGTAATTCGGAAGCGCCAAGGATGTTAACAATGGGATTGAGAAAGATTAATCCCAAGACACATAAGAGTATGGATATTATGAGAATAAGTATAATTGTGAGTGTGAATTTTTCGTTTGCTTCTTTTTTCTTACCCTCTCCCAGGCGTATGGAGACCAGAGTAGAGCCCCCTGTGGAAATCATGATGGCAAAACCGAAGGCCAGGCTGAAAAAGGGAAAGGCTATGTTAATCCCCGCCAGTCCGTCCCCTCCCACATAGTGGGCTACGAATAGGCCGTCGACCAGAGTGTAAAGCGCCAGGACGAGCATGGTGAACATGGAGGGGAGTAGATATTTGATGAATCGTCCCCAGTTCCAGTTTCCTTCATATAGATTCTTCATATATTATTTACTCCGCTTTCATTGTTTTCCTACATCATAAAGCTTATTGTTACTATAAGGTCAATAGAGAGGTTAAAGAATGCATGACAGAATACGGCTTCGCATCGGCGAGTTGGCTCATCTTCAAAATATATCGAATCAAACCCTTCACCATTATGACAGAATCGGACTTCTGAAATCGAAAAAGGAAGGGAGGAATGGTTACCGGTATTACGATCAGATTGATATATACCGTCTCGACAAAATTTCCGCTCTGAAGGAGATGGGGATGAGTCTCAAAGAGATCGGAGAAATCATACTCGTCAATGACAGTACTGAGGCTCTGGAGCGAATCGGAGATCAGAGGACCTATCTGGATAATGAGATAAAGAGGCTCACATCTATCAAAGGGCAGTTAGATGAAAGAATGGAGAGGGTGGCCCGATATCATAAATATATGGAAGAGGGAGGAGGGGGGCTGGATTTGTTTCCTCTTGATGAGATTCGACTCCTTCGCGTTGCTGTCTATGAAGAAAATATATTGAACTTCGAGATGATTTTAAAGAAACTCTATTTTCATACGAAAACACTGGAACCCTATAAGATGATGGATCCCATAGCTCTTATAGGGAGGGATAAATTGATCGAATGCCAACAGAAAAATTTTACAATCGATTATTTGGCATTTCCTGTCAACTCTCTACAAAACAGTCCTTATTATTCCACAATAGACTCGGCTGTTTACGCTGGTCTGTATCATAAGGGGACTTATGACAGTACGAAATATACATACAGAAAACTGCTTCATTTAATAGACGAGAAGGGATTGACGGTTACCGGCGATTCTATGGAAATAGCCGTGATTGATGGTTTTGTAATAGATGATGAGGAGCAGTTTGTGACTCAAATCATGATTCCTGTATCCAGGAAGAGTCAAATTTAAGATATTTCACCAGTGCGATAACTATAATGATAATAATGGGGAGAATATTTATGTCTGAGAGATTTGCTAATGAAAAGAAACTCGATCACTATATAAAAGAATTCAATATCGATAGTTTTCTGAATGAGAGATTGATTAGTCATTTAAAAATATTCCACCTGGAAGCTTATGAAACATTAATCGCAGAACAATCAATACCACAATATTTCTATTTGCTTGTGGAAGGTCAGATCAAATGCGCTCATTACCATTCGAATGGGACACTGGCGGTTGTGCAGATGATGCATCCGTTCTCGGCTTTAGGAGATGTCGAGCTGATCAATAAAAATCGTTCGATTACAGCTGCCGTTGCGGCGAGCCGCTCTGTTGTGCTTGGGATTCCGGCATCGATAGTAAGAGATGAGGGGATGAATGATCCTCTTTTCCTTCAGTTCATCAGTGAAGAGCTAGTTAGAAAACTTCACGATTCAACATCATTAAGATTAGGTCATTTACTTCCTGTCAAATCAAGACTGGCACTTTTTGTCGTTTCCAAACCTGAAGCAGTTGAGGGAACCATAATTGTTTTTCCCGAGAAGGAGGCTCTTGCCTCAATGTTGGGCACAACTTACAGACACCTGAACAGAGTCCTCAAAGAATTGATAGAAGAGAATACCATAGGGGCGGGATATCCCGGAGTCAGAATCCTGAATATTTTAAACTTACAGAAACTGATTGATGATTGAGCATAAATACGGTGTAAACAAGGGGCTCCAGTGAAAATCGAATTAACGACATGTCCATCTGAAGAGGATGCAAAAAAAATTAGTCAGGGCCTCATTGAATTCAATCATAAAATGGTTAAAGATCTTGAGCCTGAAGAAGATGCCATTAGCTTTTCAATTTTTGCACGTGATGACAATGGGAAGATAACAGGTGGTTTAAGAGCAACTTGCTTTTGGAATACTCTGCACATAGAACTGTTGTGGATATCTGATGAAGAACGAGGTCGCGGTACAGGTTCAATTCTGGTAAAAAAAGCGGAAAGTTTTGCAAAAAAGCATGGATTTGAACAAGCACTTTTGGAATCAACCAGTTGGCAGGCAAAGCCATTTTATGAAAAATTGGGGTATAAGCTCATTGCAACAATACCACAGTATCCCAAAGGGCATGTCTGCCATTTTCTCACAAAGAAACTTATAGAGTAATTTTCTCCCCCTGATTTCTTAAGCTGTATACTCCATCTTTATGATCTAAACTGTAATTTAGGCAGGGAAAAGTTCAATTATTCTGACCTTTTCTTTTTAAGATTCTTATCCTTATACATTTTTTTATCAACTTCGGATAATAGATTTTCCAAATTAATCTTTGAATCAACATATTGATATCCGAAACTCATCTTAATATGATAATGAGAAATTTTTTTTCCATTGTACTCTTTTAAAGAGTCGTTGATTCTATCAATAACCAGGGAACCTGTACTCCTATGGGGAGATTCTATGAGTAAGGTAAATTCATCCCCCCCGTATCGACAGACCATATCTTCATGTTTTACATTGGATTTCAGAATGGAAGAGAAAGTTACGAGGGCTTTATCTCCCTCTTCATGACCGAAGTTATCATTTATCTGTTTAAAGTCATTCAGATCAATCATTATCAATGAGAAAGGTTCCGAATGGTTTAATTTATATGTCAAACGTCTTTCGAATTGGTGCCTTGTAAATAGTTCTGTCAAAGAATCCCTATGGATGAATTCTTTTTCCAGGAAGAGAAATGTGAGAAGAGCGGTAATGTTTAAAAAGGGGTAGGTAAGAGATGTTCCGTAAAATAATTGTTGAAGAACTGAGCCTAAAATCGGGAAAAGGATAAAAATCATTATAATATGGAGTAACCTCCCCTTAATCAGTTTCCAGTATTTCTTTGCAGCCAATAGTGCGATTATCAATAAGAGATAATTAATGAGAAGATAAATCGAGTTTAGCGGTCCTCGGATATAAATATTGGTTTCTGAAATTGTAAATATAGCTCCTGTGAAGAAATTTGAGATAATGAGAATCCAGCCTAAAACGGAAGTGATAAAATAGAACCGGCTCCTTTTTCTTAAGCCCTCTAAATCATTAAAAATTTTATAGTCAAAATATCGTACCCACATCATAGTAGGCAAGGTGCATAAAGCAAAATACATTGTGTTCAATACACTATTCATCAATCTTGCCTGTGGATGCCCAATTCCGTTTGGTATCCATGCGGCACCATCAGCTAAGGACATGATTAAACTTATCCACAGGATCTGTATAAAGAGGTGAGTCGAACCGTCCTCAAAGTTAGAATTCTGCTTCATATAGATGATAAGAATCAAAGGTATTAAAGTAGAATAAAGACTCAAGTCTATTTGTAATGATATATTCAAAATATTTCCTTTATAAGTGAAGTATTTTGAATATATTCTAATACATTCTGAATCCTTTTCGAAGGCCGGTCCTTTTAATTTTATATTACGTGCGAAATAGTTACATCGTAGGTATTTATACAAAAAAAACACTTCATATGAAGTGCCTTTTAATGTTTCCACAAGAACTTGATTTTTATCAGTCTCCTTATGGCGTCCATATCAGCATTTAGTTATTTGAAAATAGAAGTTATCAATTCTCTTTCTTATAAGGAATGCCAAGTTTAGCTGGAATATTGAAATTCTTATGGCTTATAGTCAAAATTATGGTCAGAATATAAGGCAGAGCAATAAAGAGCTCAATTAGGTAAAGAAATTCCACCGGAAGATTGCATATGAATTGCAACGGCAATCCAGCCCCTTCCACCGATTATAGTTGTAGAAAATAACCCAAGATATACTATTGAATAAAATGATCCGGCTTTAGCTCCCATGAAACCAGCCACTAAAGTAACAAGAAATCTTATTTTCTCTACTTTTAATCCTGCGACTTCAACAGCTTCTGGATTTTCTCCCGTTGATCTTATGATCAGACCAAGAGAAGTTTTAAATAAAATAAAAAATCCCAATGG
>JADGDJ010000020.1:0-11089 GCA_016744925.1 Spirochaetaceae bacterium | reverse complement strand
TATCTTATAAATGAAAAAATCGTTTCTACTCTAAGTGGCAATAAATCTAATTCGCTTGAAAAAGAGCTGACAAGTAAAGAATGGTCTGAAGAGATGAAAGATTCAGGAAATAAAAAATCCCAATGGTGCTATAAAATTAGTCAATTCATCTGCTAAAAAATTGAGCATTCACCGTATTTGAATTTTCTTTTTTGAAAAAATAAGTGAAAATTGATACCAGGGAGTAGAAATATGAAATGTTCGGTATATATTGCAACAAGCGCAGATGGGTATATTGCAGCATCTGATGGTGATGTCGACTGGCTTCACACAGCTGGTAATCAAGAAATAGATATGGGATCTGAGGATATGGGATTTAAAGCTTTTATGGGTTCTGTTGATTGTATGATTATGGGACGAAAGTGTATGGAAAAGATTTCCAGCTTTAATTTAACACCAGAACAATGGATTTACGGTGATATGCCAATTGTCGTTTTAAGCAATACAGTAAAAGAACCGTCAGATAATCTTCATGGAAAGATTGAAATGTACTCTGGGGACATAAATGAATTAGTTCAGAATTTAGGGAACCGGGGTTTCAAGCATGCCTACATAGATGGGGGTTCAACGATAACATCATTTCTAAACTTAGAACTCATAGATGAAATGATAATTACTAAAGCTCCTGTACTTCTAGGAGAGGGGATTCCTCTTTTTGGAAAAATCAATAGGAGTGTAAAACTAGAAAAGGCTGAAGCTAAGGCATTTAAAAATGATTTCGTGCAAATTAAGTACAGTGTAAATTATTTGTAACTATCGTTTTTTTGATTCTTTAACTTTCAGCTGCTTCCCACTCCTATCAAGGCGGCTCCGACAATGGCCAGAATTAGACCGATTATGCGGTTCACACTAAGTCTTTCACCACGGAAAATGCGTTGAAGAACGACTGTCGGTGCCGGGTACAGAGCCGATATGATGACAGCGGTAATCATAAATCCTGTTCTGGTTGCGAGTAAATAAAATATATTGGCACCTAAATCTAGAGTCCCGGCAATTAATGCATAACCCAAGCTAACCTTATGCAACATGATTTTTCTTTTTTGAATTGCTGTGAGCAGGAAAAAAAATGGTGCTGTGGCCATTCTGGAAACAAGAAGAGGCCACATCCCTGAGCCATCTCCTGTTTGAGCTATGAGTATAAAGAAGCCGCTGAAACCACATCCCGCCAAAAACCCCAATCGAAGCGATTTTAATACATGATCTTTTTTATTCTGTTTTTCTATAGATAAGAACAGTATCGCAGGAAGCGCCAGTCCCACACCTAACCAGGTGAGTATTTCAGGTCGTTCACCAGTTATAATCGCAAAAAATACAGGAAGAGTAGCTCCTGTCAGCGCAGCGACGGGTGATACTACGGCTGCCAGGCCTGATGCCAATCCTCTGTAGAGAATTCCAATTCCAATGGCTCCCGATAGTCCTGCGGCAATACCCCACAATAGATCTCCCATAGTTACAGAAGAAGAACCAATTAATGGAGCGGCGATCAGAGCGACTGGTATGCCAACGGCATGAGCCCAGGCGACAACCGATGTGGCAGAATTATTTTGAGCCGCCAGCCCTCCGCTAAAATCTGCTGAACCATATGTTAGCGCAGAAAGTGCTGCAAAAAAAATTACCATATTCATTAATCCTTTATCTGGAGGGGTTTTTCAATAATAACAGATGATTTGAAAGAGGGGCTATAATTTATACTGGGTAAAATTGGTTTAACAAGAGAAGCAAATGGAATGTATCTGATATTGTAATGGGTGGCCATATAAGGCAGTATTATATTCATTGAAAAAAAATCAGATTCACATAATATTCTACAAAGTGAAGTTCAACTTCCCTGTGGTGCTATCCTAAAGAACCGGCTTGGAAAGTCCCCTATGTCCGATTCTTTAGGGGATGGTAAAGGTAATCCAACAGAAGCTCAGATCCGTCTTTACGAAAAATGGGCCGAAGGGGGAGTCGCCTTATCAGTTGTGGGTGAAGTTCAAGGTACTGCACTTTTTCCGGAAAAACCGGGAAACCTTGTTCTTGATGATGATTCCAACCAAAAAATGCTTAGATCATTCACTAGCCGGGCAGTGATTGATGGGGCTCACCTTTGGGCTCAATTAGGACATGCGGGAGCTCTTTCGTATTTACCCATAAGTCAACCTAAAGGACTATCAGCTCTGGACATTGAAGATCTTAAATGCGCAGGTCTGTCTGCTGATGATATTCATGAATTACCCCATATGTATTCTAAAATGGCTCTAAAGACAAAAAATATGGGTTTCAGCGGTGTTCTTATCCATGCCGGCCATGGGTTTTTACTAAGCCAGTTCCTTTCTCTCCTGTTTAACCATAGAACTGATAGATACGGAGGCTCAATTGAAGGGCGGAGCCGAATAGTTCTTGAAGTGATTAGAGCAGTCCGGAGTGCCCTTAGTTCATCTTTTCCCATCGGTATCAGAATGAATTCATCAGATTTACTAGATGGCGGATTGACTGAGCTTGATGCCTTGGAAGTCGTACACCTTCTTGATCAAACATCGATTGACCTCATTGATATCAGTGGAGGAACATACTTCCCCGGAGCAAAGGCAAGTTCCGAAGGTTCAAGTGAAGGTCCCTATTTTTTAGAATTTGCCAAACGGGCCAGAGAGATAACAAAAGTGCCTCTGATGCAAAGCGGTCGGTTCAAAAAGCGAGAACAAGCCGTTGACGCCCTAAACAATGGTATTGTTGATATGGTGGGAGTGTGGCGTGCCATGGTTCTGAATCCTCGACTTGCTGAAACATGTTTAAGCGAAAAAGGATCTGACTCCGTTTTTCCAAG
This sequence comes from Spirochaetaceae bacterium, assembly GCA_016744925.1. Taxonomy (GTDB): domain Bacteria; phylum Spirochaetota; class Spirochaetia; order DSM-2461; family DSM-2461; genus Spirochaeta_F. The sequence goes on along the minus strand of JADGDJ010000020.1, from coordinate 8,244 downwards.
GTTTAAAAAGACTGTACCCGGTGGAATGACAGCGTGGTACACCATGAGAATTGTTGCTATAGGCGAGGACAGGGAGAATGAATTTGATCTAGATCTTTCCTCTACTCTTAATCAGTATGAGGAGCGAGATGCACAACGATGCGTTAGATGGTTGAAGAAGTTTAATGGATAGCCCTGAAATCCGACTTCATTATATTATTGAGTCAGCTGTAATATATTGTCCCGGATCTGATGTTCATATTCGGCACACTCAACGTCACCCAATGATATTGTCGGTTTGTTTTTTCCATGGAAATCACTGCCGCATGTCATGAACACTCCCTGTCCAACGGCTTTTTTAATATAATACTGTGTGACCTCAGGCGTATGATAACTGCTAAAGGCTTCTATACCGCGAACACCCATTTTCATTATAGAGATTAGAGTTTCTTCCGGTGAAAGTAAGGACCCTCCGGGATGAGCAAGGACTGATACACCTCCCGTTTTATGAATGACTTGTAATATTGTTGATAAGTCAGGAAATTGTGTTTCAATATAAGCAGGTTTTCCCGGAGTACAAAAATCACGGTAAAAATTAAAATAGGGCATATCAGAACGAGAACCTCCCTTTCTATAGGGAGCCAGGCGTGAATCATTCTTATTTTCATTGCTTAATAATAACACTTCACCAACAAACTCCGGAGAAGGGATAGACGTTGGTGATAAATTCAGAATTTCATCTTGTTTTACTTTAAATCCAAGCTCCCTCAAGCGTATGATCAATTGTGAAAAATAAGATCTGTCACGCTCTATGGAAGTTTTTTCTATATCGGCATATGCCTTGTTTTCTATATCTATACCATATCCCAAAATATGTAGATTCAGGTTTTGGAATACACAATCAATTTCAATTCCCGGGATTACTGTCATTCCCAGAGAACGAGCGGTTTTAAGAGCGGGTTTAATCCCCTTAACACTGTTGTGGTCAGTGATGGACAGGACTTGAATCCCCTCATTGTAGCCCAGAGACACGATGTGTTCCGGAGAAAATTCTCCATCGGAACTGAATGATGAATGAGAATGTAAATCTATTATGCTCATGCTTATTTCCCTTTATTCTGGTAATGAATTAAATCTTATTCAAAGCGTTTTTTAGGAGACTTACTGTCATTGACTCATCCACTGTCTCAACAATTTGTATATCCTCACCCTGATATTTTCTTACTATATTTCGATATTCCTCCAGTGTCCAACCCCGGGTTAAAGCTATAGGGTCACATCCCCTGGCTAGAATGCTCTTATTGCTATTATCCCATGTATTGTTCATCTCTTTGAAATTTTCTGACATAATTATTTTCCTTCTCTATCTTATTACCCAATTGTGACTGATCCTCAGGCAGCTTGATTTTAGGAATATCAATTGCCTGAGAATAATGATCAGTTCTCTTCAATCTGAGACAAAAGGGTGAGCAGACTTCCTCTTATATTCTCTTTTTTCACATCTCCCTTTTCATCAACAGCTTCCCATATCTTTCCAATCCCTACCTGCTCTTCCATCACTTTTAAACCGATAAAATTAAAAACCTCTCGGAGCTGTCTGATCGAACCTCTTGCTCCTGAGCCTCCGTAACCCACAAATCCTGCGGGTTTGTCTTTCCATTCTTTAAATAAAAAGTCTATTGCATTTTTTAGTACAGGAGAATATCCGTGATTATATTCTGGCGTTATAAAAATAAAGGCATCAGAGTCTTTAATAGTCTGACTCCACTTTTTAGTATGACTATGAACATATTTGTCACTTGCCATAGGTGACATAGGTTCATCCATAAACGGCAGCCCAAGATCTTTCAAATCGATAAATTCAAAATCTAAGTGCCCTTGATATTCTTTTACCTCTTTCATAACCCACTCGGCAATATTTATTCCGGCTCGCTCACTCCGAACTGATCCCAATATAACTTTGACTCTTTTATTCATTTTGGCTCTCCCATATTAGCTTGATAAATCAATTATTGATTCTTGACTACTAATATACTAATGATTATTATATAAGTATATACAAATGTTGTACCTACATCAATAAAATCAAATGAACTACTATTTGGCAAATAAGTGTATTCATAAATTTAAAACGATAAGTACGAGGAGGGGCAGAGTATGGGTAATTCTGCAAGGAATCAGATTTTTATTCCCTTAGTCAGGATGACGGTTCCTGTAATTATAGGAATGTTGATTACTTTTATATTTCAGCTGGCCGATACTTTTTTTATTGGAAAGCTCGGTGTGGATAAACTCGCTGCCATGAGTTTCACTTATCCGGTCTACATCCTGTTTATTGGGTTGTTTATGGGAATGTCATCGGGAGTTTCTTCAACAGTCGCAAAATCTCTCGGTGAAAAAAACATTACTAAAGCAAAATCACTGGCTGCGGTTTCACTCACTTTCTTTTCTCTTTCAGGTCTTCTCCTGGGATTGTTGGGGTTATGGTTTTTGAAACCGATATTCCTAAGCCTGGGAGCACAGGGGAATCTCCTTAGTTATCTACAGGATTACATGGGAATATTGTTTCCGGGATTCTTTTTACTTGTGGGCACTTTGATAATGAATTCAATTCTGATGGCAAAGGGGATAATTATAAGAACGACCCTTATTATGGGCATTGGCGGAATTGTAAACATTATTCTGGATTACCTTCTTATCTTTGGGTTTGGCGATTTCGCCCCTATGGGAATTGCAGGGGCAGCGATAGCCACAGTGCTTTCGTGGATGGTTACATTTGCATTTATGGCAGTTATGACAGCTCATGAAAAGATGATTTCATTCAACAGTTTCAACTCTCTAAAGGCAGTTAGAAACCGATTGGGAGACGTTTTGAAAATAGGCATTCCAGCAGTTGCTGCTCAGATATTGAATCCAATTTCTGTGTCAGTTCTTACTCGATTGATAGCAGTATCAGGAGCCAGTGCTATCGCATCATATGGCATAGTTACTAAAGTAGAGTCTCTTGGATTGACTCTGGTTCTGGCTTTAAGTGTAATCCTTACACCTTTTACAGCCCGCTTATATGGTGCTGGTGAATCAGAGGATATTGACAGGGTTGTTGCCTATTCCGGAAGAATAACAGTCTACTGGTCACTGGCTTTATATCTTATCCTGATTCTCTGGGGAAAGGACATTATTTCAATCTTCTCTGTCGATCTGGAGATCATGGCAAGGAGCAGGCTTTATTTTAATATCGTCGGATTATCTCTTCCTTTCTTCGGGCTTTCTCATGTTACAACATCAATTTTCAATGGAGCTCAAATGCCGGGATTATCGCTGAAGCTTACTATGGTTAAGTCGGTTCTCCTCACAATTCCCTTAGCTCTGTTAGGATCTTTAATCGGTATTCATGGAATATTCTGGGGAATCACTATTGCCAATATACTGGGTGCTGTATACGCTAAAAAACTCCTTGATAAATGGCAGAGAGAAAGAGGCTCTGATTTATCATCATACAATCCTCTAATGGATTATATCGGGGATATCAAGAGGGTTTTTGCCACATTTAGGAGAGGTAGATGAAAGAAGATACATATTTCGAAGCGGTGCATAAGATAATTACAGCGGGACATATGATCACTGACAGCATTAACAGGTTATTAAAATCATCCGGTTCCACCGAACCCCAGTATAATGTGCTACAGATACTGTCCATTAAAAAAGATGAGGCTCTGACTGTTGATCAGATCCAGGATGGTATGGTCCAAAGGAATAGCAATGTCTCCAGAATTGTAGATAAGCTTCTGGCAAACGGTCTTGTTACGAGGATCGAATGTGCTGAAAATAGAAGGAAAAAGGATATAAAAATTACAAAAGAGGGTTTGGAATACTTGAAAGAACTCAATCTGGTTGTTGAATATTATCATTCTCCTATGATGGAAAAGCTTGAGAAGAAAGAATTAGAATCATTAAAATTTCTTATAAGTAAGTTAACTTCAGATTAATGCTCTATCGTTTAAGGTCTTTTAAACTCTCAGGGCATTTGGGTATGACATAAACCACTGTCATAGATATCCTCCCAATCGGTAATATTGGAATATATGGCTTTTTTAATGATAAGGGATTATAAATATATTGCGATGTCTTGCTAAAATGGAGGGAGCATATGAGTTTTACTTTAAATCCCGGTGACAAAGCCATAGACTTTTCACTTCAGGCGACAGATGGAAAAATATACAGTCTTATTGATTTTAACGATTCTAAGTATCTGGTGATTTTCTTCACCTGCAATCACTGCCCTTATGTCATAGGTTCAGATGAAGTAACTAGAGTAACCGCAGATAAATTTACCGGAAAGAGCGTGGCTTTCGTCGGAATCAATTCCAATAGCGATAAAACATTCGTAGAGGATGATTTCCCCCACATGGTGAAGCGAATGAAAGAGCACAAATTCCCCTGGGTGTATCTGAGGGATGAAACTCAGGAGATAGCATTCGCGTACGGAGCTTTGCGCACTCCCCACTTTTATGTTTTCGATAGAGAGAGAAAACTAATCTATACGGGCCGAGCCGTGGACAATCCGAAAGACACCTCGAAGATGACAGTGAATAATCTGGATAGGGTTCTGGAAGAGGCCACAAGTGGCAGAAGCCTGAGTTTGGAAATGACCAATCCTATCGGATGTAATGTAAAATGGTACGGCCGAGACGCGCACTGGATGCCGCCCGAAGCATGCGATCTTTTATGATATTGAACGGGAGTACCTAATGAATTATTACAGGGCGCTTGAAGAAATTTCGAAAGTCCCGGGTATTGAATGGGGCTCTCTAATGAAAACTCCATGTCTCAGATATGGTGGTGAATTTATGGCGATGATTTTTGAAAAAGAAGAAGCCCTGATTATAAAAGTCTCTCCGGAGAGGGTGCAGGATATTATTTCCGATGGACTCGGTAGTGAGTTCAATTATACCAAGAAGCCATTCAGGGAATGGGTCCTCATACCGTTTAAACTTGAAGCCGACTATATGAAATTCCTGGAAGAAGCTCTGGCATATGTAAAGAAAAAATCTCATACAGAAGAGAAGAAAAAATTAAAACAATGCAGTATTTCGATGATATAACAAAAAATGCGTTGGAATAAATAAGAGGGCTTGTGAGAGTACTCGGCGGGTTACACTGACATTCGGTCTGGGAGTCTAAGAAGCCATTTCATTTGGGATAGTCATCTTTATAATGGGCGCAGATAAGAAAGGGATCTTCAGTTTCCCAGGGAAAGCCTAAAGGTGTTATATGTATAATGCTATTGTTTTTTGTCATTCTTAGTCTCCTCATAGAGTCTCTATTTAATATACAAAACTATTCTGGAGATGCACTTCTTTTCTTTCTGATTTTATGGAATTGACAACCTATTTCTCCAACTCTGTGGCATTTGAAATAGTAGTTTAAGATAGGGCTAATAATGTCTGAAACCAATAGACTCCGAACATAGGTATGAGAAATATGAAATATATTTTCATTTTGGTTCAAATAATTAGTAATTTATAATACAGAAATCTGTTAAGGAACAGGAGATAATATGTCAAATCAAATTAAAACATTTCATTTGCAAACCGTAATTGAAAAGTATTCACAAGATATGAATGGTAAAGTTGCCGCCATCACCGGGACTACTAGTGGAACGGGTTATGTTGCCGCTAAGGAGTTAGCAAAAAAAGGAGCTGATGTAATACTACTAAATCGTCTAAGTGAAAGATCAACAAACTCTTTACGTAGTTTGAAGATTAGTGTGCCTAATGGAAAATTTACTCAAATAGAGTGCGATCTGCAAAGCATGGCAAGTGTTGATGAAGCTATTAATAAAATCAGTTCATTATTCAATGTGATCGATGTCCTATGTAATAATGCTGGAGTAATGGCATTAAAGGATTATGCAACTGTTGACGGATACGATGTTCAAATGCAAACCAATGTTATTTCTCATTTTCAATTGTTTAGAGGTTTGTTACCACTTTTAAAAAAAAGTAATGAAGCTCGGATTGTAAATCATACATCGGTGGCTAGAGAAGGTGACCCGCTAAATCCCGATTATTTTGGAAAGAATGGAGGGTACCTTGGTGGAAATGGAACTGAAGAAGAGAATTCAAGCTTTCAAGGGGCAAGATGGGAACGCTATCACCAAACTAAATTAGCGAACTTTGTATTTACCTATGCATTAATAGAAAAGTTAACTGAAAATAATATTAGAAATATAGTCTCCATTGTCGCTCACCCCGGATTAGCAGCGACCCATCTCCAATACACAACTGCCGAAGCAGGAGGTATGGTTCTTTGGAGTGGTCATATGAAAAATGCTCAGTCAGCTGAAGATGGGGCTACAGGTATTATTAGAGCTTCTATGGATAAATATGCTAAAAATGGAGACTTCTTTGGACCGGAAGAATGGGTCGGTTTTCCAAAAAAATTAAGTCCGGAAGCAGATCTCATAAGCAAAGAAAATATTGAAATTTTCTGGCAGTGCTGTGAAGCGGCTGTAGGTAATATTGAGTTTTAATATTATGGGATTATGTTGATAATGGCATTTTCATATTATTATTTAGATACGAAATCAGTTATAATTTGCTGGCTTTCTTGTAAAAGATTAATATTCTCAAATCTTCAAGGATAAGAAATATGCTTAAATTAAAAGAAGTGATATTGTTAGTATCAATAATTATTTTAACCATTTCATTAGTTTTTGTGAGTAGTTGGGCTAGTGGAATTGTTATTTTCGAAAATTTCTCTAAATCGATAAACAAACAAATTGTATATCAGTCAATTACACTATTAGGTTCAATTATTTTCTTATTCATCTTACGATTTTTTAAAAGGGAAAGTTTTCAAGCATATTACAGGAAAGGGGATATTTCCGCTAAGATCTTGCCTGTGCCAATAGTTGGGATAAAACCGAAACCAAATGAGAATTGGTTTCATTTAGGAAGAAATTTTGCCTTTGTCATTTCCGGTGTAACGGTTCTTGTTATTTATTTTCAGATTATAAGAGATAGTGGTATTTCAATTGTGAGTATAACAAGAGTATTGCCTTTCAGTATCGTTTTTGCATTGTCCAACTCGTTTATCGAAGAAAGTATCACACGACTGGCTGTCGTGGTTGTACTAAAAGGTGTACTAAACGACAAGATCATACCATTAGTTTCGGCACTTATCTTTGGGTCCGTGCATTATTGGGGAAATCCGGGCGGGTTATTAGGTGTGATAGTATCCGGGTTTTTAGGTTGGTTGTTGGCGAAATCAATACTTGAAACTAAAGGTCTGTTTTGGGCGTGGTCAATCCATTTCTTACAAGATGTAATAATTTTTTCGGCTCTTTTGACCATGATGTAAACCAATGGGAAATAAACAGAGTTAATATCCCGCTAATAATGCTCTACCATCAGTTTTACTCTAAAGCCCGTATTCCTGAATTTTATAAAAGAGACTTCTTTCACTTATCTCCAAAGCTTTGGAGGTCGTTTTCCGTTTATTATTATTTATTTCAAGATTTGCTTTTATAAGCATTTTTTCCACAATTTTTAAAGGTATATTGGTCAGGTGTTTTAATATGAATAATTCAGTATCGATCTTTTCATTTGGGCTTGATAGTATCTGGCTCATCTCGCTGGGAAGATCACTCTCATCGATTAATTCTTCATCGGACATGACTACAGCATACTCAATTGCATTGGCCAGTTCTCTAATGTTACCGGGATAAATATACGCCATAATCATTTTTCCGGCATTATCGGTCATGCCCTGTATATTTTTACCGTGCTCTATATTGTATTTTTTAATAAAGTGTTTAGATAGCAGAGGAATATCCTGCTTTCTGTTTTTGAGAGCGGGCAGAGAGATCTCAAAGACTCTCAATCTATAAAATAAGTCCTGTCTGAAACTGCCGTCTTCGACCATCTGCTGTAAATTCTTATTGCTGGCGGAAATTATTCGGATATCAATTTTTTTCACTTCATTACTGCCGATTGGTGAAAATTCCTTTTGCTGAAGAGTCCTCAATAATTTGGCTTGCAGCGAAAGAGGCATATCTCCGATTTCATCGAGAAATAAAGTTCCCTTATTCGCCAGGTCCATTTTACCCTTGTTGTCCGAATGAGCCCCTGTAAAAGAGCCTTTTTTATGTCCGAAAAACTCTTCTTCCAGAAGACCTTCAGGTATAGCAGCACAATTGACGGAAACGAAGTTCTCATTTTTTCTCTTCCCCGAATAATGAATGGCCCTTGCTACCAGTTCTTT
>JADGDJ010000231.1:3723-7158 GCA_016744925.1 Spirochaetaceae bacterium | reverse complement strand
TTGAGGAAAAGCGATTTACAGCCGAAGAATTACTGAATGCCATGAATCAAAATTTCGAGGGACCTTCAGGTGAAAAATTCCGCCAGGTTCTCTTAAACTACGCCCCTAAATACGGCAACGATGACGATTATGTCGATGATCTGCTCAACAGAGCCTACAATTTTTATATAGATGAAATAAAAAACTACAGAACGATCCGTGAGGGAAGCGGTGCCATCGGCTGTCGTTATTACGCAGGAACCTCAAGTATTTCAGGCAATGTCCCTGCAGGATCAGTTGTCCCGGCCACCCCCGATGGAAGAAAAGCCTGGATGCCTCTGGCAGAGGGAGCATCCCCTTCGGCCAGTGCCGACAAATCCGGTCCCACAGCCGTGATGAGAAGTATAAGCAAACTTCCCACAAATAAAATTCTCGGAGGAGTTCTGCTCAACCAGAAACTGGCTCCCGCGGTACTCCAATCCAGAGAAAAGAAGGAAAAGCTCATATCCATGTTACACGGTTTTTTTGACGATCTGATGGGATGGCACATCCAGTTCAACATTGTAGACAGGAAAACACTGCTGGCAGCTCAGAAAAATCCTGATGAATATCACGACCTGGTTGTCCGGGTAGCCGGTTATTCAGCCTTTTTTACAAACTTATCCACAGATACGCAGAATGACATCATAGCCCGTACGGAACAGACGATTTAGAAGATAAAAAACAATGCCGGTTTTAATGAACTGGCATTGTTTTTATTGATTTCTCTTTTATTATCACGAGAAATTCTCCGTTTTGTGTCTTTTGACATCATGCCCTATAACAATCAAAAGATGCAAAAAACTATTGAGTCTACTATTTTTTTTATTTTTATTCTTTCTTTTAATCTTCCCCCATGAACGCAGAATTTCCTCTTCGTGGCATTTAGACATAAAAGAAGTCTCGTATGATGATTCGAACATATTATTCCTCCAAAGGCAAATTTGTTTCTTATCTATATGTTAGATACAAATCTATTATAATGCAAGTTTATTCCGTAGTGATGTTCGATTTATTTCTAACATATCTTGATTTTCAATCATATCTGATGTAAGATTCTTAAATGAAGCTGATAAACAATGAAATTGTTGATTTTATTTTTGCGATGAATCATTTTGCCAATAGGAATAAACAAGCCGAAAGTATTTATCCAGGAATACCGGAACTTGCAGAATGGTGTAGCGAATATGAGAAAAAACTTTCACCCTTCCTGCTAAATGATATATCCCTGATCATCGAAAAGATGGTTTTTCCTTCTCACTATCTTTTTAAGCTTTATACGACGACACCAAGTGTTAAGACGATAGAAGAATTTCTGACAAAACTCGATCAAATAAAGCCGGCCGAGTTTATCAATCAAATTCAAAGAGACTTTTTAGGCAGTAGAAAGGAAGAACTGACAATAGACGTACTTCGGGATATTTTTATCAATCAGGGGCTTCACCCCAGTTACGATCCTTTTGAAGAAGCGGAACTTCTCCACGGCTTTTTAAAAGATCCGGAAAACTTTCTCAAACGTCTGCACATGACTTATTCCGATTTTTATAGAATTGCCTATAAACCCGGTCGTATCAGTTTGAAAGAACTTGAACTATCGAAACTTCAATGGCATGAAAACAGACTTGCCATTGGAGCCAAGAAATATCTGGACCAGCTCGGTCTAAACAGCTTTGCCGATTCTCTCAAAGATAATGAAGAACCCATATTGTATTATTCGTTGTTTTCAGATACCGACACTTCATCTTTCTGGAACATCCGTACTGCAATTATAGGGGCAGGAACGGATCAGCGGATTATAAATTGCTCAGCACGGGAAAAAGCTGATGAATTCTTCTCTTGTCTCGGAGATCATAAACGTCTTGAGATACTCAGACTCACGGCACAAAGGCCTTGGTACAGCACAGAACTTGCCAATCACTTTGAGCTCAAGCCGGCAACTCTTTCATATCATCTCAATATTCTCGTAAATGCAAAACTTCTCCATTTTGTCAAAGGAGAATCCAGGCGTTTTTATTATTCATTGAATAAAAAGTCGATTAAAGAATATCTGGGGTTCGTTGAGCAAGATCTACTGGGATCTGATTACATGGAATAACCCCCTATCTATTGGCAAAATACACAGCGCCCACTGCCTGGGCAAACTGTGCAACTGTAAAATGCGGGTCAGCCTCCAGCTGTTTCATCAAAGGAGTATTGGCCAGTGTGGAATCGGCAATTTCAAACTGGAGATCTTCTTTGATATTCCTTGCACCTTCGCACATGAGATCGTAACACATTTTCCGTTTAACCAATCTACCGAAGAGTACTCTCGAATCAGCAGCAGGATTGAGGATTTTCTTCGTCTCGAGCCAGGTCACGGCTAAAAATTCACCGACTTCTCTCCAAATCCTCTTATTCACAGCATCGCCCTCTCTTTCCGGTAGACTCATCATGTGCTCGAGAAAGGGTTTCCTCATATCCTTCGGCTCTGTAGGGACGTAATATCCTTTAGTTCCGCCGACAATTTTCTCAGTAACAAACTCTTTGTCCATCAACTCCTGAAAAAGATCGGGTCTTTCCCGGGGAAAATATTTCATGGCCAGGCGAAATACGCCGCTCTGACTGGTATACTTCTGAAGAGTCCCTGCCAGTCCTGTATTGAAATTATTGATGCTTCTCAAATCGTCCGAGCCGTAAGATCTTTCGGCAGAACTGCCGAGATCGATGACAAAATTGTACACTTCCAGTGGTATATCTGGAATTCTTCCTGCGTCATCTACCCAGCCTGTTCCGAGTTCTGTGCCCAGAGTGTGGGCGAAAACACCATTTTTTATGAGATGTGGAGAATTAGAAGCGGCTATTTCCACTGCTGCTGTGAACGATGCCATCGGTCCGTCATTAATGATATGAACACTGCCCTCTCTTTTTATAAATTCATGGATTCTCTCATTGAGATTGGTCAGTTTAAGAAAATCTTCTTCGTAATCAATCTCTTTGTTATTTCTGATCCCTCTCGTTTTATACACTTCTCCACCGACAATTTTATTGCGGACCACCACATCGGGAAAACACATTCCGACGCTATCGATGTCAACAAGGGATCCGGACATAAACGCTTCAACTTCCTCACAGATTTCAGTCATGAGATATTCACTAGCCGATATATCAAGGGCTCGATCCATTTTCTCAAAGAGTCTGTTCTTTTCATTGGAAGCAGATGCCGAGTCAAGAGTTGCTTTGGCTCTCATCAGCCTCACAATAAGACATATGGGATCGACAAGTTGAGTTGATGTGGTAAATTGTGCCGGAAACCAATCGTACTCTTTGTAGGAGTTTATACTCCCGTCACGGACAAGAACAATTTTAATATCCGTTCCACCCACATCAATACCGCAGATCACTTTTCCTTCCAGGTTTTCAGTCACTTCAGTGAAGACC
>JADGDJ010000231.1:0-3713 GCA_016744925.1 Spirochaetaceae bacterium | reverse complement strand
GATTTTTTTGTTTAAAACTTTTATTTAAAGAGGGCATGTCTCTGTCGGGATGAATAAAAAACCTGAACCCTTTTTCATCAGGGGCCAGTGTATCGAGCATTCGATCTATGACGTTGATAGATCTTCCGTAACCACTTCGTAAAGATCTGATTTTCTCCACGTCAAAATCACGATTCAAATCATTGGCCAGGATGTTGAGGGCACTACTTCTCTCATCGATGTAAATATCCATCTTCTTTCCACCAAGGCTGGATAATATATTGTATATTTCAGCAAGAACATAGTCTTTAACAAAAAAATCTTCTTTTTCATTACCGGAGAGAAGGGGAATTTTTATAGGAAAGTAACGCTGCTCTCCCTCTTCAAGTAGTGTCAGGACACAATTGAGAAGTTGACTGTCCTTTTTCTCGAGCATCTGAAAAGACTCATAAACAGAACTGATGTATACGGTCCTTCCCTCTTCAGCTCTTTTAATAAACTCTGAAACCATAAATATTACTCCATTTTTTTTATGTATTTGTGAGAACCGCCGATTCCCGAACCGTAGTGACTCCAACTTCTTTAAGTATAGAATAAAACTGATCCAATTCATCATCTGTATAGGGTTTCATTTCTTTTAAGAATTTGTGCTCTTTACCCATTAGCCTGTATTTGTTTTCCGCAAGAGGATTAAAGTTGATCAATTCAATACCCGTCTGAGGAGAGAACTCTAAAACGAATTGACTGATAGACCTTAAATTCTGCTCGCTTGTCGTTATGCCCGGAATAAGGGGGATACGAACAAGGAGGTTCTGTTTATTTTCGATAAGCATCTTGAAGTTTGAGAGTATCTGCTTATTTCCTGTCCCTGTGTATTTCTTATGTTCCGATGATACAAATAATTTGATATCGACAATAAAAAGATCCACAAGACCGATAAAAGACCTAAGTATTTCTTCCTTAGCCTGCATAGAAGTTTCTATGGCCGTATGAACACCCGCCTCATGGCATTTTTGCAGAACCCGGCGACTGAATTCATATTGAAACAGGGGATCTCCACCGGATATTGTAATCCCCCCCCCCGATTGATTGTAAAAGACTTTATCCTGAAGCAGTTTAACAACCGCTTCATCAACTTCCATTAGAGAACTATCAAATGTCAAAGCTGTTGTGGGACACACTTTTACACATTCACCACAATTAGTACAAAGGTCCCGGTCTATGGTGATAAAGGGTGCGTTTTTTTTTCCGGAAGAGAGAGCCTTATGGGGACAGACCTTTAAGCAGGACCCGCATCGAATGCACTTCCTCTCAAAATACCAGAGATTTATTTTGTCTTCGATCCCTTCGGGATTATGACACCAGATACATTTCAGGGGACACCCTTTAAGAAATAATGTCGATCTGATACCCGGTCCATCATGGACGGCAAATTTTTTAATATCAAAAACTCTGCCTTTCACAATCCCTCTCCATAGCTGGTTCTTGCAATAATTTCATCCTGCAGATCTGAAGCCAGCTCAGTAAAATATGCCGTATATCCAGCAACGCGTACGGTGAGACCACTGTATTTTTCCGGATCTTTCTGAGCTGCCACCAGATCCTCTTTTTTCAAAACATTAAATTGCACATGATTTATTTTAAGATCTACAAATGTTCTCAAAAGAGATGAAAATTTCTTAATGCCTTCATTGGTTTTAAAAAAATCCGGTAGGAACTTCATATTGAGCAAGGTTCCGTTGCTTCCCAGTTTAGAATTGAGCTTCGACACAGATTTCAGCAATGCTGTAGGTCCGCTGATATCGCGACCATACATGGCTGAAACACCTCCATCGGCCAGAGGATCCATGGATTTTCTACCATCAGCTGATGCACCGACATTCTGCCCCATGGGAACATGGGCGGAAACTGTGTACAAACCGGTGTGATACACACCGCCGCGAATATTGGTATACTCTCTCAATCGTCCGGCAAAATACTCTACCCACTTATTTCCCATTTCATCGACCCAGCTCACATCATTGCCGTATTTGGGAACTTTGTTGAGCACCGACTGGCGGAGAGACTCTTTTCCATCCCAATTGTTCACCAATGCCTCGAGCAATTCCTCCCGGCTTATTGTTTCATCCTGGAATACCATTTTTTTAAGAACAGCGAGACTATCAACTAAATTGGCCACCTGAATAGCCTGGATTCCCGATAAATTATACAGTGCTCCACCGGCTGTGACATCGACCCCATTGGCGATACAATCATCGATAACGCTGGAAAGAAATGCCGATGGAAGAACCTCACTGTGGGTGAGATCAACAACTTCGCAACTCTTGATCATCCTTTCAATATAATGGTCCAATTGCTCAGTGAGAGCCTTTTCCAGATCCTCGAAGCGTTGAAATTTTGTAAGGCCACCTGTCTTTATCCCCATATCCTTTCCCGTGAGCAGACAGACGCCGTTTGTAAGTGTCAACTCAAGCGCTTTCATCAGATTGAACATGGCCGCATCACTCCAACCGAGGTTATTGCCGTGTGTAGTTAACTCAACACAGCCGACTATGGCATAATTTTTTGCATCGCTTTCGCTTATCCCCACATTCATTAAGGCGGGAATGACACCCTCATCATTAAAAACCTGCGGCATACCGCTCCCCAACCCGATAACGCGACTGCATTCTTCGACAAAGTCATCATGAGAATCTTTGAAAAGACGTGCCGACAGGTTGGGTTGTGGCATAAGGATATGGCTCTGGGCTTTTAAAAACAGAAAAGAGAGATCATTAGAAGCATCTTCACCTTTATCTGTCTGACCACCGCAGGCAATGTTGAACCCTATTGGGAAACCGGCAAAATACTTGGCGCTGTGAGAGTTTCTCAAGTAGACAATCTGATTAAATTTCAACCACAAAGCCTCAATCAATTCCAGAGCATCCTGTTCTGTAATGACGCCAGTTTTCAGATCATGTTGATAATAGGGAAAGAGGTATTGATCCGCTCTTCCAGGGGAAAAAGATGAGGCATTGGACTCCATCTGAAGAATTACATAGAGAAACCACAAGGACTGCAATGACTCTTGAAAAGATTCTGCACGAGTTTCAGTGAGTTTTAAACAGATTCTGCTCACCTCGTACAGGCTCTCCCGGTTTGCCTCATTTCCCTTTTCCCCGGCCATTTCCGCTGCCAATAGACCGTATCTCTTCATAAACTGAATAGCACCATCCTGTACGATTATAAGACTCCGGTAAAAATCCCGGTGCTTATCATCAGAAGTTTTGAGTTTTTCTTCAGCCTCTCTTTTCAAGCCTGCAGGTCCAATTCTCAGCCATTTTTCAGTATCGGGACAGATATGCCCCTGCGCATGATCTTTCTGATTGATCTTGGCGACTTTGACAATGTCACTGACCTCTTCCCCAATCTTATCTCTTATAACATCTTCAAGACATTTACCTTCCCAATAGGGATAGATGGATTCTTTGAATTCGAGAACATCTTCGGCTTTGACTTCAAAGCGATCCTGCGGTCTGGTGGGAAGAGTTTCAATTTCCTCATTGATCCAGGAACTTCCCGATTCGGGAAATACGACTCCGCCACGCACTCCCGGTGTTCTATTCCCTACAATCAATTCCAGGGGATCAATTTTTATAGTCATCTGAGATAGTGATGCAAAAAGGCTTTTTGCCCGCTTAAGAGCTATGGAATCCTGTTCATTTTCCTTGTAACAATTTGTGATTATTCTAGCC
>JADGDJ010000413.1 GCA_016744925.1 Spirochaetaceae bacterium | reverse complement strand
ACGATACTCAATGTAATATCGGCTTTTCTCTATACAAAAGAACCTTCAGAACGAAAACCGCTCTGGATTCTGGCTGCTGTTTTCCTTGTTCTTCTCTATAAATCCCCAGCAGGACTGGTTCTGTACTGGACGGCTAATAATATTTTTGCTCTCATAAAACAACTGCCGGAAATCCCGCTGAAGATTATGGCTTTAAACCGAACCGGATTGAGAGTAAGACTGCTGACTTTAGGGAAAGCAGCCTACTTTTTCATGCCTTTATTCGCCGTTTATCTGGGTATTGTAAGTCTCTTTTATCCGGGGGGACCCCATTCATCGAAAGTAATCCTTCCAAGCTGTGTAATGATATTACTCTTTATGCAGGAGATCATCCATTTGATAATACTTGTTTCCACAAAGGGGACTGGGAAAAAAAGACGCCTTTCCGTTGCGGCTGTTCTTTTGGCATTCCTGTGCTATCAGGCTGTTTTCGGACTTGGATTCATTCCGGATTACATCAGTACGGGTCTGGAAAAACTCTCTTCGGCAGGAGTATTTAAAAGGCGGATTGCCATGTTTTCACTCCAGGCCGGAATGGGTCTTTTACTGACGTTTCCCTTTATTTACCACTCTGTAAGCTGGACGTCAGCTTCTCTCGGTAAAAGTTATAAATTTCAGCAAAGAGGTTTATTCTCCGGATGGGAGGAGATATTTCTTTCAGTAGCTTTTATAATAGGTGCCTGGCGTTTGTGGATCCCCCTTATGATCTACAGCTCTCTGCCCGATCAGTTTAGCTTCAGTGCTGGAGAGTTATTATCAGGTAGTCTATTCTCATTTTTTCTTATTGTAGTTACAGCCACAGGAATTGCGCTTCTCACACCGAGACGTTGGCGCATCATCCCCTGGATCATCACAACTTCCTGTGCTTTTGCCGTTTTCCTCTATGCCTTTATTATCCCCTTTGATTTCGGATTCCTGACAGGTTTCAGCCTCTCAAAAAATGAAACACTACAGGGAGAATTATCTACTTATCTTATCGATTTTTTCATTATCGCAGCCATTATGATCTTTATTAACACGGCTGCCAGAAAATGGCGTAAAGGCATTTTTGCTCTATTGGGTTTTTTAAATATAATGCTCATTGGACAGGGTATTTATGCCCTATCCCATTCAGGATCTCCTGTAATTACGAAAATGAATCAAGAGAATGTAATCGAACAAAAAAATACAGACGAACTCACAATTCCCCTTTCTAAAACAGAAGACAATGTCGTTGTCTTTATGATGGATATGATGACCGGCGGTTATCTCTTTGAAATTCTTAAAGACTCTCCGGAATTAAAAGAACATCTGGACGGGTTCACATGGTTTCCCAATACCATGGCTGTAGCAACCAATACGGTGGCCGGACAACCGGCAATAATGGGCGGACCTGAATTTGCCCCGGCCGAAGTGAATCGTCGGGATCTTAAGCATTCTGTGATCGAAGAAATAGGCCGGTCCTATCAGGTGATGATCGATAAGGCTCAGGCGGAAAACCTCGATGTAACACTAGTAGAACCTTATTCCTACTCTTACCTGACCAGGCAATGGCCCTCGCTTCAAGATGAAAATATAAACATCCACTCCATTAGAGATTATGTCGGCAACCAGGAAGAATACCATATTGCCTCTGCTGATGTCTTAGATGAAAGCAGCATAAATAAACGCCTTTTACAGGCAATTGCTCTCTTCCGGGTTGTGCCTTACGGCTTCAAATCCCTCGTATATGATGGTGGATACTGGCGCCCCCTGGAGGGAGTTCTGGTCTATCAGAGTTATTTCAAGAAGTTGCTGCCCGAATGGCTGTTC
>JADGDJ010000230.1:1335-7283 GCA_016744925.1 Spirochaetaceae bacterium | reverse complement strand
TTCATATAGAATTCAGAAATAAATGGAGGTATAGTTTTTTTTCTTAAGAGTGGGGAATTTAGATTGCCACATTGTGGGGAAAACTGCTTGCCATTTCCACTCGTCCCATGTTTCAGGAGGTGTGATATTGTGCTTTTCAAAAAGAGCTTTACTGTAAAAAAATCCCACAAAATGCCTGGTAAGAGGAAAGAGGTACAATTCGTCATTATATGAGCAGGCATCGATGATTGATTGATCAAACAATTCCCGATCTACACCATTGATAAAAATACTACTTATGGGGGAGATAGTTTCCTTCTCTATCAAATAGTCTGTTCGAGCTCCTGCCCAGTAGGAAAAAAGATCAGGTGGATTATTTGTTTCAAGTTGAATTCTAATGCTGTTTTTAAACTCTTCATGCTCTAGAGGAGTTGAAACAAGATATATATCTTTTGACTCTTTATTAATCTCTTCTGTAAATTCCATAAATCCTTGAGCAAAATCCCCTGTGAAATAGTGAAGCAGCATGACCGGATCTTTCTTAATTTCCTCAGAACCACATGAGAGCAAAACAAAAGTGATTAAGAGTATTGTTATTCCTTTTAGAGGGGAAAAGTTATTGTAAATTGTGCGCCCTCTCCTAAAGTGCTTATGCATTCAATTGTCCCTTTCAGTTCCTTTTCGATCAGATCTTTTACTATATTCAATCCCAGTCCAGTCCCTCCGTTATCAGCTTTTGTTGTAAAAAAGGGTTTGTATAACTCGGAAATGATTTCTTCACTGATTCCATTCCCATCATCTTTGTAAATTATAAAGAGGAGAGGTCCCTCTTTTCTTATCTCAATAGAGATACGACCCTCGATTTTTCCTTCAAAACCATGAAGAAGGCTGTTATTGATCAGATTAGTGATGGTTTGATAGATAATCGTGGGATCTGTTTTGACTTCAAGTTGCTCATCACAGGTTAAATCCATTGTGTAAGATGTATTTTTTAGCTTATAAGAGTAACTGTTGATGATCTCTCTTATATAATTGTCTATCCGGATTACTTTCCACTCGTCACGGGATTGATCAGAGGCAAAATTCTTAAATCTTTTTGTCATCTCCGAAGCTTGTTTCAGGTTTCTCTGTATGATCTCTGAAACATTAGTAGCTGTCTCGGTCAGTGTAATAAAATCGGACTTGGTCAGTTTTGACTCTATGAACTTTCTATTTATTTGCCGGACAGTCGATGCCATATGAGATGATGCTGTTATTGAGACGCTAAGGGGATTGTTCATTTCGTGGGCAATTTTTGCTCCCTGCCGGCCCAGGATTGCCATTTTTTCCGAGTGGATAAGGCTCTGCCTGGTCATGTGGAGTTCATTTAGTGATTTTTGAAGTTCATCAGTTCTTTTGCTAATTATTTTCTCAAGGTTTTCATTGGCATATTTTTGTCTATTCCTATTTTTCTGAATTTCATCAGCCATGATCTGGATGGCATTGGTAAAGGTTACATCTTCTACAATGTGAATCTTTGAAGGTATAAGGGTTATGTTGTATTGCCCTCCCGTTATGTTTTTAACAGCCATTAAATAGTTTTTTATCCTTCTATTCATCAGAGATATAAGTAGTAATCCCAGACTCACAGAGACTATTGCCAGGATGAAAAGTGTGAGATTTGTAGTCTGTTCAATTGAGTTATATCCCCTTAAAAGAGATTTTTGCGGAGTCAAAATTATCAGATTGTAGAAATAGTCAGGATCTGTATAAATTTGGATCATCAGTTGTTCAGTGCCATTGAGAGTTTCTCTGGTATTGTATAGGACATTATAGATGCTTTTAGCACTTCGGCTGAGAGCTTCAGCGGCAAAGGGATAGCTGAAAAAATCGTTGTCAAAAGGGTATGCCACATTATCTGAACTGAGCAATAGAACATCCGATCTTGAAGAAGAGGCTACTTCAGCCAGGAAACCCTCCAGGAATTCTCTACTGAGAGATCCTGCAATAATATAAGAGTCTTGCTTATAGGTAATAAATCGATAAGTCCATAGTGATGGGATAGCGTCATTTACTCCGTTAGGTGGAGATCCCAGGTGGAGCACTTTTGTGTTATTTTCGATCAATATTTCGGCTTGCTGGGAGTGGAGAAAGTCTTGTTTCGCCTGTTGGTTGAGATATTTATATCTCTCATAACCGGGATATAAGTGGAGAGAATCCTTATTTTCATCAATATTGATAAAGACAAAACTGCTAAGGATACTGGATTCCTTTTTTTTGTAAAGAAGTTGCGTCAGACTTTTTTCGGAAAGCCCATCTTCATCGATAAAAGTTACTATTTTTTCATTTTCTGCTAACAGATCTATTTGTGTATCGAGTTCCAGTAAAAGTAAATTAATATAACTCTGAGATTGATTGAGGATTCCCTGTGTGAGTATGGTCGTATTTTTCAGAATGTTATTGCGAACTGTGCGGTTTACAACGGTCTGCATTAATACCAGCGGAACAATCCCCAGTACAATAACAAACAATATGAGAAGTAATTTGAACGAAATGCTTCTTTTCTTCCTGTTCACTATTTTAATGGTAATGTTTCCTAAAGATGAATTAAAGATAAATTTCACAATAGGACTACTTTTCATTGCCAATTTCCCATTTTAAGCAGATTTTTTGTTCCCCGAGAGGTCTGAAAGTTCCTTTAATACGGAATCATAATTTTATAGACTCTAAAAGGTCGGAGTGCATAGTGTGCCATTGCCGTGAGACATCCTCGTCGTGCTGTAAAGAGCTTCCTGCTTTTGTCGAAGGATAGGGCTGGAAATTCCGATATGTTCAATAAAAAATCAAGAGCCGGGGAGTGAGATTTGTGTGCGGATATAATGGTATTCCGGACTGAGATTAAAAGTTGTTAATCTATAATTTCCTTATACTGTCTCGAAGAATCATATGGTTACCGATGGATACTTTCATCTTTGGTATTGGTGTATCGGATTCAATTCTATCAATCAACATGTTCATTGCCTGTTCTCCGATTTTGCATTTCTCTACATCTATGGTTGTTAAAGGAGGTGTTGAAGTCGTTGATTGCGGTAAGTTATCAAAACCAATTATAGAAATATCTTCAGGTATTGCTATATTCTTTTCAAGAATAGCTTTCATACATCCTAAGGCAATTATATCATTTACACAAAATAGAGCAGTCGGTAGAATATTGTTTGAATTGATTATTGTACTAAAATCTTTATATGAACCGTCATAGGTGGAATCGACAGTAAAGGTCATAGTTTTTTCGTTTAGAAATTCTTCAGTCGCATGGAGGAATGCGGTTTCCCGTTGTCGGAAATTCTCAGTTTCCACTTCTGTTGTGACTAAACCTACTTTTTTATGATTCATCTTGATCATTGTTTCTACAATCTGATAAACAGCACTGTAATTATCCATATCAACAAAATCAAAAGATTTGTTAGGGTAGTATGTATCGATGAAGATGACCGGTGTGGCCATGTCTGAAAATAAATCTATATCAGATCGAGCCAGTTCAGTACCAAGAACAATAAGTCCGTCGATAGGATCTGTGTTTAATGCATTAACTGTTTGTTGTAAACTGCCTTTATTACTGGTTGAAATCTCCAGATTATATGATCTGTTTTGAGATATATTTGAGAGTCCCTCAATATAATCTGCAAGAAATACATTATGGTCTCTGTTAATAGTATGTCCGTGATTGATGACTTTAAGGAATCGAATATCGCCTTTTTTTTCAGAACGATGAGTTACAGGCTGTTTTTTGTAGTTTAACTCTTCTGCAATTTTTAGAATCTTCTCTCTTGTTTTTTTTCCGACGCCTTCTTTACCGTTAAGTACAAGTGAGACTGATGTTATCGATACATCAGCTTTTTCTGCGATATCACTAATTTTTACCATAAGAACCTAACCAAATCTAATTTACTAAAATATTACAACTGTTTTTGGTTCTTGGATAGTATTATCGAACTTTGTTAATATATTTTTCCAGATATTTAGTTTTATAGATGCTCTAAGTCCGCTTATTTGATGTTTCATTACTAAAATAAATGTTGACAGGAACTAAAATGTCCATGTATATTTTAGTAAAACATAAAGAAGGAGTTTTAGTAAATGAAAAAACTAATAGCAATTTTATTGATGGTAAGTGCTTGTTTTTCTCTCATGGCAAATGGAGCAAGTGATGATTCGGATGTAACTGTAACAGAAGGATCAAAACGTTATACCATAGCAACGGTTGGAAAAATTGATGGTATTTCTTGGTTTAACCGAATGAGAGAAGGTGTTGAGCAGTACGGAGTAGAAACAGGGCATGATACATTTATGCAGTCTCCCGCACAGGCTGACGCTGCACAGCAGGTTCAGATTATAGAAACTTTAATTGCTCAGGGTGTAGATGCAATTTGTGTTGTTCCTTTTTCACCTGAAGCTTTAGAGCCTGTACTTAAAAAGGCTATGGATGCAGGGATTGTTGTTGTAACACATGAGGCTACTTCCCAGAAAAACACTGATGTTATTATTGAAGCATTCAGAAATGAAGATTTTGGTGCTGAGATGGCAAAATATCTTGTTGAAAAAATGGGTAAAGATGGAGAAGTTGCTAACTTTGTAGGTAGCTTGACTTCCAAGTCTCATAATGAGCAGCAGGATGGTGTTGAAGCATATCTAAGTACTCTTTCCGGTGTTGAGTTAGTATCCAGAAGAAATGAAGATTATGATGATCAGACAAAAGCTTATGAGAAAACAAAAGAGTTATTGTCTACATTCCCTAACCTTACAGGAATCATTGGTAGTGCCAGTACAACTGCTCCGGGAGCAGGTCTTGCGATCGATGAAAGCGGTCTTCAGGATAAAATAACAGTTGTAGGTGTTGGTACTCCTTCAGATAACAAAAAATACATAGCAACCGGTGCTGTTGATAAAATCGCATTCTGGGATCCGGCAATGGCTGCTTATGCTATGAACCGTATAGCAGTGAAACTGCTTGAAGGTGAAGATATTACTAATGGAATGGACCTTGGTATAGATGGATATGAATCACTAAATCAGGACCCGTCCAAGAAAAACCTATTTTTTGCTAATGCCTGGGTTTTTGTAGATGGTTCTAATGTTGATGAATACAATTTCTAGGAATTAAAATGACAGAAAACAATGTAGTTTACCTTGAAAATATCGATAAAAGATTTTCTGGTGTTCACGCTTTAAAAAATATTTCATTAGGTATAAAGAGGGGAGAAATACACTGTTTAGCTGGAGAAAATGGGTGTGGAAAGTCCACACTCATTAAAATCATATCGGGAGTTTATACTCCCGATATGGGCAAAATCTATATAAATGGTGAGTCTTGTCACAAATTAAACCCCAGAGAAAGTATCAGCAAAGGAATTCAGGTCATATATCAGGATTTTTCATTATTTCCAAACCTGAGTTGTGCTGAAAATATTGCAAGTAATAAAATTTTTAAAGAAAAAAGAAAGATCGCTTTACCGTCTGAGGCATATAAAATTGCCAGGGAAGCTTTAGACAAAATTGGTATAGATCTTGATCTGGATGAGCTCGTCGGGAATCTTTCGGTTGCAGATAAACAGCTGGTGGCTATCGCAAGAGCTCTGACATCTGAAGAGTCTCAGTTAATAATTATGGATGAGCCTACTTCGGCATTGACCCATCAGGAAATACAGAGGCTGTTGGAAATAATTCTGCGATTGAAAGAAAGAAATATCGCGATATTGTTTGTCAGTCATAAATTAAAAGAGTTAATGGAAGTTTGTGATCATCTCATTATCATGAGAAATGGATCTAAGATCGTGGAAGGACCTGCTTCTGAGTTTAACGAGAAAAAAATAGCTTCACTTATGATCGGAAGAGATATTCTTCCGGAAAAAAGACAAAAAACAGAATTAGGTCCTGAAAAAATATTGGATGTAAAAAACATTTCCTTAAAAGGAAAGTATGAAGATATATCT
>JADGDJ010000230.1:0-1325 GCA_016744925.1 Spirochaetaceae bacterium | reverse complement strand
TGGAATTAATCCAGTTGAATCAGGTGAGATCTATATAAAGGGTGAGAAGAAAATAATTAAAACTCCCTATCAGGCTCTTGAAACTGGAATCGGGTATGTTCCGGAAGACCGTTTAACTGAAGGTTTATTCCTGTCTCAGTCAATACTGAACAATACGATTGTCTCGAGCCTTGAAAGAATTTCGAATAAATTCGGTGTTTTGAATTTTAAAAAAGCTGTTCAGATTGTAAAACAGAAAGTTACCGAACTTAAGCTGAATACATCTGATATAAAAGTTCCGGCTAAGAACTTGTCTGGTGGAAACCAGCAAAGAGTTGTTATTTCAAAATGGTTATGTACTGATATAGAAATCCTCATTCTTAATGGACCAAGTGTCGGAGTGGATATTGGTTCAAAATTTGAAATTCACAAAAAAATTAAAGAGATTGCCGCAAAAGGTATTTCTATAATTATCGTATCAGATGACATTCCGGAACTGGTTGAGAATTGTGATCGTGTTCTATTGATCCATAAGGGGAAAATGAACAGAGAGTTTGATTTTGAGTCAATTGAGGAAGAAGAAATTATGAAAGCATTAGATGAGATAAGGTAATAAATATGAAAACATCAAAATTATTCAGGACACACGAATTTTATATTTTTTTACTATTAATGCTTATGATTGTAGTTATAAGCATAATTAACCCGATTTTTCTTTCTGTAGGCAACATCTTCAGTATTCTAAAGAGTTCTACAGTTTTAGGGATTCTCTCTTTAGGTGTACTAATTGTTCTGGTCTCCGGAGGGTTGGATGTCTCTTTTCCGGTCGTTGCTGCATTTAGTTTATATGTGACATCTCTCATTGCATTAGCCTATCCCGGTTTATCAGTTTTCTCTGTATATTTCATTGGTGCCGTAATCGGGGGAGCCTGGGGACTTCTTAATGGAGTTCTTATCGCTGTATACAAATTTCCGGCAATGGTCGTCACACTGGGGACGAGCAGTCTGATCTCCGGATTTATGTACACATTCGTGGGAACAAGAATCAACCATGATTTACCTGAATCTCTTATTCAATGGGGTAAAACACATCTGTTTGAACAGGTAATAGATGGTAAGCATATTGGACTGCCTATCGCTTATATCATTTATATTGTTCTAAGTATTCTTATTTTCCTTTTCCTCAAGTATACGGTTCTCGGGCGCTCAATTTTTATGCTTGGTGGTTCTGAGGAATCTGCTGATCGATTGGGGATAAATGGAAAAGCTGTAAAGATCTTTATTTATTTTACTGTCGGTTTATTGGCGGGTATTGCCGGTATAACACAATCCGGTTTTCTTCGAAT
>JADGDJ010000402.1 GCA_016744925.1 Spirochaetaceae bacterium | reverse complement strand
AAATCAAACCTGAAACCCAAATCGTGGAGTTTTGTAACAGCCTGAGCGGTAATCATATTGGCCAGTTCTGTAATGGTAGCTTTTGCTAAATCATCTATCTCAGTTAATACTTCACCATTCATAGCTGAAGCGATATCAATAGCAGTTTTTTCATCCATATCGAAAAGAACCCGACCTTCAACATCACCTGCAAGACCTACTATAGCAGCGACACCCATTACCGGCTGACTGCTTTTTTTCAAGTATAGGTCTCCTCTTTTAACTTCAGTATTCAAAACTTCCTTCATAATACTGTAAGCTGATTCCACAAAAGGATTAATATATTCAACTCTCATTCAATGACTCCTGTATTCTATCTACAATTGTTATTTTTTTCTGTATGCACAAATTCCGTTTCCGGATATATCTTCCCAACCATCTAGATCGGGTAGAATCTCATTCTGACCGAGGATCAATACACCGTTTTCCTTCATATTGTCCCAAATTACCTGTACAACTCTTTTCTGAAGATCCTTTTTCAAAAAGGAAAGTACATCTCTGATTATGACCATATCCAACCTTGAGAAAACCTCAAGGTTTTCAAGATCGCGGAATTCAAACATAATCTGATCCTTTATAGATGAGAGAAATTGAAGGCCGTTATTGCTTTCAACCATAAACTCTTCATAAAAGTCAGGGACTGTATTGTTATTAAAAATCAAACCGGGAGCTGATGCGACACTGATAAGATCTTTATCAGAACCATGAACTTTAAGATTAACTTCCGGTTTAAACTTCTTAATCATTGAGACAATGGAATACGTCTCATAACCTTTTCCGCATCCGGGATTCCATATATTGAAATTACCATTAGAAGCGGGTGGAATCAACAGTGCGATCTGATTAATATACTCTTCACTCCACAACATATTTGTATAAGGGGAATAAAAAGACAATAAATAGCTATCGGCATCGTCAATTCCGGTCAGCTGAATAGATTGATCTTTGTTGTATCGATCTTCAAACCACTGACTGTATCTCTTTTTAATCCATCCACTGTTAACTTCAGATGAATAAAATTGTTTAAAAGTGATTAGGGTTTCCTTAATAAACCCCAGCTCTCTCTCAGCGCGATCTTCATCATCGCCAGCTGAATTTACAAGCTGCTGTTCTGGAGCCACATCAAAATTTGCTGCATACTCAGCAGGTTTTTCAGCTGAAGGAATATCACTCTTTGCTCCATCTTCTGATTTTTCTCCGAAGATAGCATCTACATCGAGAATGACATACAGCCTGCTATTATTTTCCGCAATTCCACTGATATATTTGATATTTATATCCCCAAATAGAGGATGAGGAGGTTGAACACTATCACTGGAGATTCCGACGACCTTATCAATTTCATCGACAATGATACCAATGACATGATCTTCCAATCGAACGATAATCATGCTTTCGAGATCGTTCTCTCCAGCCTGCTTAGCCGGTTGATTAAAGAAAATTCTCAGGTCGATGACAGAAATGATATCTCCACGTAAATTGTACACACCGCGCACATAAGGTGCAGAGTTCGGTACGAACGTAAATTTTCCCGCTTTGGAAATCTCTTTCACCTTCATTATATCGACTCCGTAATCCTTACCAGCCAGAGAAAAGGTAACCATTTTGAAATCTATTGAAGTTTCTCTCTTATTTTCCAGCTGATCTATATCGTTGTCAGTAAATACATTTTCCATTGATGCTTCTCCAATATTCTCTTTACGAATGGATAACCGTAGCTCGGGCCATCCGGTCTGCCTGTTCTTTTTTCACACCAAGATCGAGCAGCTGTGCAACGTCTATGATAAGTGAGACTGT